>CAYJEK010000008.1:23396-49658 GCA_964369205.1 uncultured Oscillospiraceae bacterium
GAGTTTGCATGAGTGTTAAAATCTTTATACTTATCACTTAAATAATCTCTTAAAACTAAAGATAAACATTTGTAAATGTCGTTGTATGTTGCTAGCTCAATAGTTGTTGAAGATTCTCTTTTTAGCGATTCTTCAAGGGCCTCTAGTAATCCTTCACGAGTAAAAATACTTTCCATATAATATTCATTCCTTTCATATAATTTTTATCTCAAATATATTGTGTGAACTAAGATTTTAATAAATATTAAAATCTATTTTAAAATTATGGTATCTATAGACTAATTATATACCCGCATTTATAAACATTCAACTATAAATTTGTGAACAATTTTTTTAAGAATAATATTGCTTAATATAATAATATGTAGTATTATATTAAATAATAGTAAAAATTAAAAATATTTAAAAAATTTACATATATAATTTTAGGAGGAAAAAATGTCTTTAAATAAAGTTAGAATTCAAATTGCTTCAAGCGATTACACAATAAATACAACAGATTCACAAGAGAGGGTTTTAGCACTAGCTAAAATTTTAGATGATGGAGTTAATGAAATACTTGAAGCTGCACCATCAGCTTCAATAACAGCGGCACTTGTTTTAAACTCTATGAATATCTTGGATAAATTAGATAGAGCAAATCAAAGCTCTGATAATATGAGACTTCAAGTAAAGCAATATGTAGAAGATGCTAACGAAGCAAAATTAGAGCTAGAAAGAGCAAAAGCAGAACTTGAGAGATATAGAGTGGATATACAATTTTTAAAAAGGCAAAAGGAAAATAATGAAGGATAAGTTTGAAATACTAGCACCGGCAGGAAATAAAGATAATTTGATTGCCGCAGTTAGAAGTGGTGCGAATGCTGTTTACCTAGGCGTTCAAACTTTTAATGCAAGAGCCTCGGCTGATAATTTTTCGTTTAGCGAATTAAAGGAAGCGGTGGCTTATTGTCATGCAAGAAATGTTAAGGTTAATGTTACCTTAAATACAATTTTATATGATAGTGAATTAGAAAACTTTAAAAACACTGTAAAAGAAATAGCCCTGTGCGGAGTGGATGCAGTTATTGTTCAGGATTTAGGAGCGGCACAAATAGTTAAAAATGTCTGTCCGTCTTTAGAAATGCATGCCTCTACACAAATGGCAATACATAATTTAGAGGGAGCATTGTTTTTAAAAGAGCAAGGCTTCTCAAGAGTTATATTAGCTAGAGAATTAAGTTTTGATGCAGTAAAATATATAACAGAGAATTCGGGAATAGAAATTGAAGTTTTTATTCATGGTGCTTTATGTGTATGTCTTTCAGGGCAATGTTATGCATCGGCTTTTCTAGGTGGAAGAAGCGGAAATAGAGGAAGATGTGCAGGAACTTGTCGTCTGCCTTTTTCAGCAAAAGGAGATATGGAAGATAATCATTTAAGTCTAAAAGATTTATCTGCTATGCAAATGCTAAAAGAGTTAAAAGAAATAGGTGTTGCTTGTGTTAAAATAGAAGGACGCCTGAGAACACCAGAGTATGTTTCCTCAGCGGTAACAGCGGCTGTAAAAGCAAGCAATGGTCTTTTATATGAAAAGCAAGAACTACAGGATGTCTTTTCAAGACAAGGATTTACTAATGAATTTTTAGAAGGAGATTTAACAAAAGATTCTTTTGGTAAAAGAACAAAAGAGGATTCTAAAAAAACAAAGGAAATACTTCCTAAAATTAGAGAAAATTATAGAAGAGAAGGTCAATTTGTACCAATTAAGTTTAGTTTTTTAATGGGCGAAGAAGAGAGTGTTTTAACAGTTAATGATAAAACAAATAATTTTTCTTACACAATAAATCATAAATTAGAAGATGCAAAAACAAATCAAGAAGAGCCAATTAAAAAAGCTTTAAATAAACTAGGTGGAACACCGTTTTATTTAGAAAATTTAGAACTATCTTTAATTGAAAATAAATATCTTCCTATTAGTTTACTTAATGAGGCTAGAAGAAATTTAATTGAAGCATTACTTGATAAAAGAAGTGAAGTAATAGAACATAAAGTTTTTGATTATGATATTAATTTTGAAAAAAATGAAAATAGAAGTCCAAAAATGATTATTCGCCTTAATGATTTAAATCAAATGCCACAAGATACTTCTTTTATTGAAAAAATAATACTTCCAATAAAAGAATATGAAAATATAAATGAAGATATTAAATCAAAAGTTGTAATAGAAATTCCACGAGTGCTTTTTGATGGAAGTGAAAAAATGAAAGCTACTATTAAAAAAGCAAAAGAAAGTGGATATAATTCTTTTTATATTCATAATACAGGACATATACCATTAGTTAAAGATAGCGAAATACTAACTTCATTTACACTTAATATTTCAAATAGCCTTAGTGCAAAAGCTTATAGCGATTTTTCTATTAATAGCATAACTTTAAGTCCTGAAATTACTTTAGATCAAATATCTAATATAAAAACTAATTTAAAAACAGCTGTTTATGCATACGGACACCTCCCGTTAATGCTAACAAAGGCATGTCCTCTATTAAATGAGAGAGAATGCAAAAACTGTAATCAGCAAGGAGTTTTAACGGATAGAAAAGGCAAAGAAATGCCTATAGTTTGCTATGGGAAAATAAAAGGATATAGAGAGATGTTAAATCCAATAGCTCTTTATATGGGAGATAGATTAAAAGAGATTAATTCAGATTATATAATTTTATCATTCACTAATGAAACAAAACAAAGAGTGGAAAAGGTGATAGATTTATTTAAAAAAGAAAGAGAATATGATAAGGAGTTCACAAGAGGATTATATTATAAAGCCTCAATTTAAAAGTGAATTTAATTTAGGGAGCAGTTATTTATTATGAAAAGACATTTTTTATTTGCATTTTATTTATTAGCGGGGATAATAGTGGGCTCACTAATATCAAGTGTGTGTGAAGGGATTTCGTTTTTATCTTGGCTGAGCTATGGCAATACTATAGGGTTTTCGGCGAATAATCCAGCAGTTTTAGATTTAATAATTATTAAATTAACACTTGGTTTTTCAATGACTATTTCAATAGCACAAATAATATGCGTTGTAATTTCACTTAGCATTTATAATAAAGTGAGGTAGAAATAAAATTTTAATAAATTTTTAGAAAAAGGATTATTATAAATGAAAAATAAAATTGTTTTAGCTTCATCTTCACCAAGGCGAATAGAACTAATGAAGCTTATAACTGAAGATTTTGAGCAAATATCTCCTGATGTTGATGAATCGGGATATAGTGAATTAACACCAAAACAAAAAGCACAAACTTTAGCTTTTAATAAATGCAAGGCTGCAAAAGAAATTATTAATGATGAAAATAAAATTATTATATCTTGCGATACAGTTGTTGAGTATAAAGGAGAGATTTTTGAAAAACCTATAGATAGGGAAGATGTTATAAGGATGATTAAAGGTTTTTCAGGTGATACTCATTTAGTTCACACAGCAGTATGCATTTACAATAAGAAATCATTTAGTAAAGTTTTAGTAACAACTAAGATTTTTATGGATAAAATACCATTAGATGAGATTATTAAGTATTCAAAAACTAAAGAGCCTTATGATAAAGCGGGTGGATATGCAATACAAGGTCATATAGGCAAATACGTTAAAAAAATACATGGAAACTACCATAATGTTGTGGGATTTCCAGTACAACCAATAATAAAACTTATGAAATTTTTACAAATATAACTAAAATAATACAAATAGGTGAAAATTTGGTAAAAATAATTGCATAAAATATACAATATATGATATAATTCATTTTATGATATAAATTAGTAGGAGAATAAAAGATGTTTAACTTTTCAAAAGATATTGGAATAGATTTAGGAACAGCAAATACACTTATTTTTATGAAAGGCAAAGGCATAATTATGCGTGAGCCGAGTATCGTTGCAGTTGATACAAAAAACGATACTGTAAAATTTGTAGGACAAGAAGCAAAAGAGGTTGTTGGTAAAACACCAGGCTCTATAATGATAGTACGTCCATTAAAAGATGGAGTTATAGCAGACTTTGATGTTACATCAAGTATGCTTAGAATTTTTATTAAAAAAGCTTGTGGCTCATCAATGTTTTTTAGACCACGTATAGTTATCTGTATTCCATCAGGAGTAACAGAGGTTGAAAGAAGAGCTGTTAAGGAAGCTAGCATGAATGCTGGTGCAAAACAAGTTTTAATTATAGAAGAGCCAATGGCTGCAGCTATTGGTGCAAAACTGCCAGTTAATGAAGCGGGCGGAAATATGGTAGTTGATATAGGTGGCGGAACTAGTGAAGTTGCAGTTATTTCATTAAATGGTATAGTTGCCTCAAGAAGCCTTAGAACAGGTGGCGATGAATTCGATTTAGCTATTATAAACTACGTTAAA
The DNA here is from genome assembly GCA_964369205.1 of uncultured Oscillospiraceae bacterium. Classification (GTDB taxonomy): domain Bacteria; phylum Bacillota; class Clostridia; order Oscillospirales; family Ruminococcaceae; genus RGIG3102. The sequence continues at coordinate 27,798 of CAYJEK010000008.1, forward strand.
AGAAAATATAATCTGTTAATAGGTGATAAATCTGCTGAAATGCTTAAAATAGAAATAGGCACAGCAAGTAAGATGGAAGAAATGTTTATAGATGTAAAAGGTAGAAATCTCATTAATGGTCTGCCAAAAAATATTCAAGTTTCATCAGAAGATATTAGAGAAGCATTAACAGAGAGTCTTGAGAAAATAGTTGAGTCTATAAAAGAAACTCTTGAGAGAACTCCGCCAGAACTTGCAGCGGATATTATAGATAAAGGAATCACTCTAACAGGTGGTGGAGCTTTATTAAAAGGCCTTGATGTATTAATTCAAGAAGAAACAGGTATTGATGTTCATATAGCTGAAAATCCACTAGACTGTGTTGCAGCGGGAACAGGTTATGTTTTAGATAATATGGATGTTTTAGGCGAAGTTTTATCAGATGATGTTAAAAAAATATAAATAATAAATACTACTTTAAATTTGCAAGTTAAGTTTGGCTTGCAAATTTAATCTTTTATAAATAAATGATTTATATTATTAAATTTTACGAGAGGAGTTATTATTAAATGAATTTTAATTCAAAAGCTTTTAAAATAATAATGGTTACTATTTGTATACTGCTTGGAATTATGCTGTATGCCGCAGCAAATAATCAGCTAACAATACTGCCACAAAAAATAATAGGTGCTATAGTAACTCCGATTAAATCAGGAGCAAGTAGCTTATATTATTCTGTTGAAAGTTTTTTTGGCCTAGATGATAAAAGCTATGAAGAACTAGAAGAAGAAAATGCAAAACTTAAAGAAGAATTGATTTTATTAAGAGCAAAGCAGATAGATTTTGATAATTTAAAAATTCAAAATGAGCAATATGAAGAATATTTTGAGATAGCTGATGAAGATACTGAAATAGAGTATCTACCAGCACAAGTTATAGGTAGAGATACGCTTGACAAGTATTATAGCTTTACAATAGATAAAGGCGAAAAAGATGGAATTAGTTTAAATGACGTCGTAACAACTCCTGAGGGGGTTGCTGGAATTATAACAGAGCTTGGATATAATTATAGCAAAGTGGAAACAGTTTTAGATCCATCTGTTCAAATAGGTGTTTATTCAAGTGAATCAAGAGATACTGGGATTGTGCAAGGTAATATAGATTTATCAAGTGACGAAAAATGCGTTATGATGTATCTTCCAAAAGACACAAAACTAGAAGAGGGAGATTTAATAATAACCTCAGGACTTGGAGATATTTTTCCAAGAGAGCTAGTTGTTGGAACAGCCCAAAGTATTAATTTTGATTCATCAGGAAATTCAAAATATGCAGTGGTAGAGCCGGCTGTTGATGTTAGAGAAATTAAAATGGTGTTTGTGGTAATAGATTTTTAAAGGTAGAGGGTTTAATGGATAGAAATAAAATGATAATGCAGCAAATATTAAAATATTCAATTTTTATTCTCTTTGCTGTAACTTTATATATATTGCAAACAATACCTGGGTTTTTAAATTTTTCTGATATTAAGCCGAGTTTTATTTTGCCGTTTTGCATTGTTTTAACATTTTTTGATTATGAAACACCAATGCTATCTGTTTATATAATAGCTGGTTTTTTAAATGAAATGGCAATGACTAGAATGGTTGGGTTTCATACGATTCTTTTAATTACTCTAGCGGTAATAGGTAATATAATATCTACTTATTATTTTAATCCAAACATTAGAAACACAACTATATACTCATTTATTTCATTAATGGCTATATTATCAATAGATTTTTTCTTTGTTTATTTTCTGCAAGGACATCAAGGCCTTGCACAGGTATATTTAAATAAAGTGGTTATAACAAGTGTGGTTTCATTACCATTTTGTTTTTTATATTATTATTTTATAACTTTCATATCAAATAAATTTGTAAGATACGATGCACGATAAAATTTAGAATAAAAGAAGTGGAGGTGGTAAATTATGTCTTCTAAAAAGATTTTAAGCGCAAGAATTAATGTTTTAATAGCTATTGTTTTAGTAATATTCTCAATTTTCATAATAAGACTTGTAGAATTTCAAGTAATTGATGGCGATGAATATTTTGAAATGTCAAATTCTGTTGTTTTGGTTAATCAAAATATAGAAGCTTCAAGAGGAGATATAGTTGATGCAAATGGAGAATATATTGCAACAACTCACCCCGTTTTTAATATAACTTTGAATTCAGTTTATTTTGATATTAAAGATGTTAATCAAAAACTATTTGATGTTTTAGAAATTTTAAATAGCCAAGGGGAAGCGATAAATGATTTACTTCCTTTAAATTATACTTATCCATACACATTTAATGAAAATCAAAACTCTGAAATCACAAGACTTAAAGAAACATTGGATTTAAATGTATATGCAACAGAAGAAAATGTTATGGACAAGCTTATTGAGAGATATGAATTAGAGGAATTTGAAGAAAGTTATCAAAGACAAATAGCAGGGCTTCGATACACAATGGAAAGAGAAGGCTTTTCAGCATCTTATCCATTTAATATAGCAAAAGATGTATCTCTTGAAACAGCTACAATTATTAGTGAGTATACAAGAGATTTACAAGGTGTAGAAATTTTTCAAAGCAGTGAAAGATACTATGAAAATGGAACATTAATCCCTCATTTATTAGGAACTTTAGGACCTATTTATGCAGAAGAATATCAAGATTTAAAAGAACAAGGCTATAAAATGAATGATATTATTGGAAAAAATGGACTAGAGAAAACTTATGAGTCGTATTTACAGGGAACAGATGGACTTCTGCAAATAGAAAAAAATAAAGATGGAACTATTTTAAATCAAACTGTTATACAAGAACCAGAACCTGGAAATACTTTAAATCTTACAATAGATTCTGATTTACAAGAGGCTGTTAATGAGATTGCAAAATCTTCAATGGATTATTTGCAAGCAAGAGAAGCGGGCTGGGGCAAAGAAACCTCTGGGATATCTATAGTAGTTTTAGATACTCAAACAGGCGGAATTTTAGCTAGTACAACATATCCGAGCTATGATCTAAATAACTACTACGAAAATTATACTGAATATTTAAATGATGAATTAAATCCTCTTTTTAATAGAGCAGTACAAGGAACATATCGTCCTGGTTCTGTTTTTAAAATGGTTGTTGCATCTGCAGGCTTACAAGAAGGGCTTATAAATGAGCATTCAACATATCACTGTAAAGGCTACTATGATTATTACACAGTGGCTCAATGGGGGGGTGAGCTTCCTAGCTGTGCTGGTGGAACAGCACATGGAGTGATTAATGTAGAACAAGCTTTACAAGTGAGTTGTAATACTTTCTTTTATGACTTAGGAAGAAGGCTTGGAATAGATGCTATAAATGAAATGGCACAAAATTATGGGCTTGGAGTGGCTACTGGCCTTGAAACAGGAGAAAATATAGGGGTTTTATCAAGTCCTGAATACCGCGAAGAATTAGGACTTACTTGGAATGCGGGCGACGTTATACAGGCATCTATAGGACAGCTAGATACAACTGTTACAACTCTGCAACTAGCAACATATGTAAATACGATAGCAAACGATGGCATAAGATATCAAACACATATCTTAGATTCCATTGAAAGTTTTGGCGAAAATGAGCTTGTTTTCGAAACACCTTTAAATGTTTTAAGCCAAATAGAAGATAATGCTAATATTTTTGATACACTAGAAGATGGTATGGTTTTAGCCTCAACTTCAGGAAATGCGGGTATATTATTAAAAGATTTACCATATTCAGTTGCTACAAAAACTGGTACAGCACAAATATCAGGAGACTTATATAATGCTACTATGGTAGCATACGGGCCTGTGGAAAATCCAAAAATATCAATAGCTGTTATTGGAGAAAAAGCTGGTAATGGATATAATTTAGCATTCACAGTGAGAGAAATATTTTTAGCATATGATAATATAATGCTAGAAAGAGCAAATGAAACTAGCTAAAAAACTATATAAAAATTTGTGCAAAAATTTAAAAGTATTGATATTGTTAAAAATTAAAAAATGTGATATACTATATATTAGATTAGTTTTGCTTTTATAAAGTATTAAACCTAAAACGAAGAGTTTTAGGTGGTTTTGATTTTTAAATAACTATATTAATAAAAATTTAAAAGAGGTTATATGGCAGAAGTTATTATGATAGCATCAGGAAAAGGCGGAACAGGGAAAAGCACATTTTCAGTTTTTTTTGCAAATGAATTAGCACTACTTAAAAAGAAGATTTTGCTTATAGAACTTGATATTGGGCTTCGCAGTATAGATGTAATAGCGGGCATAACAAATAGGGCAATTTATGATATTGGAGATGTTTTATTAGAAAGAGCAGACGTAAAAAAAGTTTTAGTAAAATCAAACTCAAATGAAAACTTAGATTTTATTTGTGCTCCATATAAAGATGAAAAGCTCCCATTTGAAAATATAAAAAAACTAATCGATGATATTTATAAAGAATATGACTATATAATATTTGATACAGCAGCTGGAATAGGTGATGCATTTATAGCTGCAAGAGATGTTAGTGATATAGCAATTATAGTAGCAACGGCTGATTTAGTTAGCATAAGAGATGCAAAGCTTGTATCAGATGCTGTTTATGATTCAGGAATTAATAATATAAAACTTGTTATTAATAAGTTTTCACGAGCATTATTTGCAAAAACAGATTTTTTAGATTTAGATAAGGTAATAGATGAAATTTCAGCTCAAATTTTAGGAGTTATACCTTATTCTTATAATATAATCTCATCATCACAACTTGGAAAAAACTTACCAAACGACTCAATAGAAAAAAAAGTATATTCTGCAATTGCCAATAGATTTATTGGAAATTTCATTCAATTACAAATAAAATAATAGGAGGATTTATATGAATATAGCATTAATAGCTCACGATAAGAAAAAAGAACTAATGGTTCAATTTTGCATAGCCTACAGTGGTATTTTAGCAAAACATAATATCGTGGCAACAGGTGTAACAGGGAAAATGGTTGCAGAAGCAACAGGGCTTAAAGTCCATAGATTTTATAGCGGCTCACAAGGAGGCGCACAGCAAATAGCAGCAAGGCTTCAATATAATGAAATTGATATGCTTTTATTTTTTAGAGATGCAATATCAGCAAAGCCAACAGAGCCTAATGAAATGAATTTATTAAGATTATGCGATGAGAATAATATTCCTGTGGCAACTAATATAGCTACAGCCGAAGTGCTAATTCACGGCCTTGATAGAGGTGATTTGGATTGGCGAAATATAGTTAATCCAAAAAATAATTATTAATTTATTAAAATGGTATAATTTAAATTCCAATAGTATTTTTATTGAATTTAGGAGGATATTATATGAAATTTAGATGTGAAAAATGTCAGAATGATACCTATGAATTAGAAAATTTTACAAATATTAGTAAAGAATTAACAAGACTTATAAATCAAGAAACCAAAAAATTTGTAGCAATAAGCTGCACAGAATGTGGCTATACAGAAATTTATAAAGTTAATATCAATTACAAACAAGGTGATGTATATTTTAAAGATTTCGGTCTATAAAAAATATCAGGTTTAAAAGCTAATCTTTTAAACCTGATATTTTTTATTTATAACATAATAACATATTATATAGAGTATTTTTTTTCTTTTTTTAGAATTTCTATAAATTCATTTTCATTTAAAGGTTTATCAAAATAATACCCTTGAGCAAGGTTACAATTGATGCTTTTGAGCCATTTTGCTTGCTCTTTTGTTTCAATACCTTCTGAAACTACTTCCATATGTAGTTTTTGAGACATATTAATAATAGATTCAACGATAACACTACCTTTTTGATTATCGTTATTGTTATCTATAAAAACTTTATCAAGTTTTAATGTATCAAGATCAATAGAGTGAAGTCTATTTAAAGAAGAAGCACCAGCACCAAAATCGTCCATAGAAACATAGAATCCTAATTTTTTTATATCTGCTATCTTTTTTAAAAACTCTTCAGAATTTTCGATTAATGCACTTTCGGTAACTTCAAGTTCTATCATCGAAGTTTTTAATTCATATTTCTCGATTATACATACGAGTTTATCAATTAAATTCGTTTCATTTATAGTTTTTCCAGAAAGATTAACAGATATTTTAGGGATAAAAAAATCATTTTTATATTTATATATAAAATGACAAACGGCATTAAAAACATACATATCGATATCTACAGTAAATCCATTAGCCTCAAAAACAGGGATAAAATCACTTGGATATATAATAGTACCATCACTAGTTTTCCAACGAATTAAAGCCTCTGCACCAGCAATATTTAATGTTTTTAAATCAACTTTTGGCTGATAAACAATATAAAATTCGTTATTTTTTATAGCATTTTCCATTTGAAAAACAATATTGTTTCGCATATCATATTCCATTTTCATTTCTTCGTGAAAATAGGTGTATGTATTTTTATGGGATGATTTTCCTTTAACTCTTGCGATATTAGCCATATCTACTAAAATATTAATAGGCTCACGTGGATTTTTAATAATGTGTATACCTACAGACATTGTTAATTTATAAGGTTTACCAATTACATTACTTACCGATTCATAAACGTAATCCTCGCATATTTTAGCAATTTTTTCGCCAGCTTCATATTTTTTTAAAATAACAAATTGATCGCCAGTTACACGGCTAATTAAAGCATAAGAATTTTTTAGATTTTCCGAGAGAACTTTTGCAAATGTTTTTATAACTTTTGTTCCTGTTTCATATCCAAATATATTATTTATAATTCTGAAATAATCAATGTCTATTGTTATAATTTCATACTCTAAAGGTTTTGCATTTTTTAATAATTCTAAAGAACTTTCCACAAAATATTCAAATGATATTAAATCTGTTATTTCATCGTGCTTTGATATATAAATTATATCTTTTTTCTTTTTTAGATAAAAGGCGAGTATTGTGAAAATGAAAGCTGAAATAATTTCTAGAGTATAATTAGTTAATAAGCCTCTTATTCTAGAAAGAGGTGTGGCTAAAAATAAATTTATATCTTTTATAAAAACACTTAAAAATAAATAAATTAAAATTATAAGACTAAAAATTAAAGAATTACTAGCTTTATTATACATATAAAATTATCTTCCTTTCGTTATTTTTAAAGTATAGTAATTAACTTTGTATAGATATATTATAATATATCTACGTGATATTAAAAATAGAAAAAAGCAAGTATATTAATAAAAAATAAAATTTGAATTAAAATATAGTAAAAATCAATTAAATTTAATAAAAATTATAATTTTAAATATCATATAAGATGTAAAATAATGGTGCAAAATTTGACTTTGTAAATAATAAAAATTTATAAAAAAAGTGATGAATTAATATTCATCACTTTTAAATTTTATTTAGTTGATTTATAAAATCTATGTCCGCCAGAAAGATTTAAAACTTTTTTGAATCCTTGATTTATTAAAATATTTTGAGCAGCATTCCCAGTTACTCCTTTATTACAGTATGTTACTGTTAAAATATCTTTATTTAATTCTTGTGCATTTCTTAAATTTGCTTGAGGGATGTTTACAGCATTTAAAACACTGCCTTTTTTCTCAAAATCGCTAGCGCTTCTTGCATCGATTATTTGCACTTCTTCATTTAAATTTTGCAGCTTTTCAGTGGTAATAATACCGCGGTTGTGATTAATAGCATTATCTAAAATCATACCTGTGTAATGAACAGGATCTTTAGTAGTTGAAAATGGTGGGGCATAAGCTAAATCTAAATGGAACAATTCACTTACATTCGCTTTATAGGTAATTAAAGTTGCAAAAACATCAACTCTTTTATCTACTCCATCAAATCCAACGATTTGAACACCTAGTAATCTACCATCTTTTTTATCGGCAATAGCTTTTATAACCATTTCTTTACCGCCCATATATTCAGGCTTATTAGGTTTAATATTATGGCAAACTTCTATTTCAAATCCGTTTTCTAAAGCTTCTTTTTCATTTAACCCTGTTGTTGCAACAGTTAAATCAAATATTTTAAAGATACCAGTTCCAAGATTACCTTTATATTCAAGTGGGCCACCTGAAAGGCTATCTCCAGCTATTCTTCCTGTTTTATTAGCTGTACTTCCAAGTGGACGATAAACAGCCTTATTAGTTATGCTTGAAAAAGTTTCAATACAGTCGCCGCAAGCATAAATATTTTTAATATTAGTTTGCATTTTACTATTAACTTTTATTGCCCTTGTTACACCAAGTTCAACTCCGCAATCAGTGGCAAGAGAGGTAGCAGGGCGAACACCAGTTGATAAAACAGCCATATCACAATCTAAAACAGTCCCATCTGATAAAACAGCTTTATTATTACTTAAATCTGTAATTGAGCAATTCTTTTTAATTACAACACCTTTTGAAGTTAATTCATTTTCAAGATATTTTGCCATATCTTCGTCTAAATTTGGGGTGATTTTTGATGCTATTTCAACAATAGTAACATTTATTCCAAGATGAATTAAATTTTCTAGTACTTCAAATCCAATAAAACCAGTTCCTGCGATAACTGCGTTTTTTGGAGATTTTAATGTTATAAAATTCTTAATTCCAATTGCATCTTTAATATTTCTTAAAAAGAATACATTTTCATTATCTATTCCTATAATATTAGGTTTAAATGGTGTTGCACCAGTAGCTAAAACTAGTTTATCATAATTATCTGTAAATTCTTCACCAGTAGCTAGATTTTTCACCTTTAGAGTTTGATTTTCACTATCAATACTTAAAACTTCAAATCCAATATTTACATCTATATTATATTTTTTCTTAAAAAAAGCAGGATCTCTTGGATATAAAGAAGAAGCTTCTTCAATTTCACCGCCAATAAAATATGGCATGCCGCATCCAGAATATGAAATAAATGTATCTTTTTCATAAATAACAATTTCTGCACTTTCATCGTTTCTTCTAGCTTTTGCAGCAGCAGATGTTCCAGCTGCAACAGCACCTATAACTATAATTCTCATAAAAAAATCTCCTTAAATTTAAAATGCAAGATAAAACATATAAAAACCAATTAGCATAATTAAAAATCCCATAATATTTTTTAATATAGAGCTGAATTTTATATATTTTTTATTTGCAGATAGTTTATTTACAAAGCCCACAGAAGTTCCGCAAAAAACAGCGAAAACACCATGACCTATTGAATATAATAACAGTAGAAAAACACCATAAAGTATATTTTCACTACTTGATACAACGGCTAAAAGTGCTATTAAAACAGGTGTAGAGCACGGAGAAGAAAAAATTCCTGCTAGTATGCCAGCTATTAATGCGCCAATATAGCCTTTTTTCTTATTTTTTGAAACAAGATAGCTTGATGGGATAATCTCGTATAATTCAAAAGTTTGTAATGCCATTAAAAGCATTAAAACTCCCAAAAATATATACCACAAAGAAGAGGAATTTCCAATTAAGCTTCCTGCAACACTTGCAATAATTCCAAGTGATGTAAAAGTGATAGCAGAGCCTATAGCGAAAACTAAGGATAAACTGAAAGCTTTTTTTGTGCTATTTTCAGTATTACTGCCAACATAGCTAACTATTAATGGAACACTTGAAAGCGAACAAGGGGTAAAAGAAGTGAGTATACCTGCAAAAAAAGCAAGGAATGGAGCGATAAATATATTTTCTTTTATAAGTAAAGAAATATTCTCTAAAATTGCATCCATATTAAACACCCATATCTTCTAAAATTAAAAGCATTTCAGCTTCTGTTAATTCGCCTTGATGAGCAGTGAATATATGCTCATTTGTATCAACATCAACATAACTTAAAAATTCAATTTCAAAATCCTTAGAAGGAACATAGGGTGTGCCATCTGCATTTACAAAAATTTGAGTTGGAATTACTTGAACAGGGAAATCAGTTGCAGCTTCTGGGTTTTTCCAAACATCAACAAATTTTATTATAGCTTTATCTTGCATATCTTCATTTACTTTAACTAAAACAGGTGCCATATTTTTGCACGGCACACACTCATCAGCGCCAAAATCAATGATAATAGGCATATTATAAGAAATTAAATTTTCTAAATCTATACTTGTGGAAATTAAAGAAAAATCATCTTCTAATACAGGCTCTGATGCAGTGTTGGTTTGAGAAAACCAAATTATAAAAACTACTAAAACCATAAAGATGGGAACTATTATTTTAAGAATTTTTTGTTTTTGCATATGTTAGTGTCTCCTTTGAATTTAATTTATAAGTTTGTTTTCAAATCAAAAAATCTTGATGTAAATATAATACCGTAATATTGCTAAAAAGTCAATATACAAATCAAAAATTTTTGATTTGAAAAATAAATTAAAAGACTAGAGAAAATGAATCTAGTCTTTTAATGGAGTTTATATTTTTGATAAAAGCACCACACACTCAACATGTTTTGTGCGAGGAAATAAATCAAAAGGCGTTATTTTTTCTATTTTATAGCCGTTTTCAGTTAGATATAAAGAGTCTCTTGCGGCTGTTGCAGGATTACAACTAATCATTGAAATGCGAGAAGGGGACATTGAGATAATAGCATCTAGAGTATCTTTATCACAGCCTTTTCGAGGTGGATCTAAAACAACAGCAGTAGGAAGAAAGTTTTTATTTAAAAGCATTTTTGCAGCATCTTTTGCATCAGCACATATAAATTGTGAATTCGAAATATTGTTGTTTATTGCATTTTTTTTAGCATTTTCAATAGCAACATCAATTATTTCAACCCCGACAAGCTGTTTTACTTTACTTGCCATAGACAGGCCAATTCCGCCAGCTCCGCAATACATATCAAGAAGTATATCGTCTTTTGATAAATTTAAATCATTTTTTGATATTGTATAGAGCTTTTGAGCACCCGAATGGTTTACTTGATAGAATGATTTTGGACTTAAATCAAGTTTTATATCACATAAAGTGTCGGTGATATAACCCTTGCCATATAAATTATAGCTTTTTTCGCCTAAGATTACATTAGTGTTTTTTGAGTTAATATTTAAAACAATAGTTTTAATATTACTATAATTATTTGTTAGAGCTTCTACTAATAAATCAAGATTTTTAATATCTTTTCTAGTAGCAACAAGGCATACCATAACTTCTTTTGAAATTTCGCCAAAGCGAGTGTAGATATGGCGGATATCGCCTGTTTTATTTATTTCATCATATCCTTTTATTTTTAAAGAATTCATTTTATCAATAGTAAAATTAATTATGTCATTTATCTCTTCTGGCTGCAGAAGGCAGTCGGTACATGGGATTACACGATGACTTCTTTTTGCATAAAATCCAGCATAAGCATTTCCATTTTCATCTATTGAAACAGGGAATTGGCTTTTATTTCGATATCTTAAAAAGTTATCAGCACTTTGAGTTTCATTAGTTTTGCAATCAGATTTTGCAATCCTTTTAAAAGCAGACGAGACTATATTATATTTTGCTATTTTTTCAGCCTCGTAGTTTATATGAAAAAAATCGCAACCGCCACAGGTTTTAAATAAATGGCAACCAAAATAAACCCTATCTTTTGAAGGGGTAATTATTTCTTCTAAAATACCAAAAGCATAGCTTGATAAAACCTTAGCAATTCTTATTTTGCAAACATCGCCAATAGCAGTTTTAGGAACAAAAATTGCAAGATTTTCATATCTTGCAACTCCATTTCCATCACTTGAAATATCTAGTATTTCAGCAGTTATAATATCATTTTTTTTAATCATAAGTACACTCACTTTTATAAATTATATTTCGGGTGATAAATAGATAGTTTTTCCTTTAATATAAAGGGAAACATCTAAGAAAGGATAACTTTTGTTTTCTATATTTTCAAGAATTTTAAAGCCTGTATTAAAAAACTCTTTATAATCTATAAATAATACATTTGAATTATCTGCAAAATTATTATTTATAGAAAAATTATGAGAAATAATAGGAATAGTATTTGTATATAAAGGATAAACATCATTTAATAATTCATTATCTAAAACAAAAATTATTTCAGATTTTGATGCATCATTCATCATACTACTAGCATTCTGAGCTGTTTCAATGTATTCTTCACTTAAAATTGAATAAGGAATTCCAAGGAGTTCTATATTTCTAACAAATGAATTATACATTATTGTTTCTTCTTCACTTGGGTTCATATATCCAATACTAAAAAATTCTAAGAGTAAACTTCCATTTGCATCTAAAGTAGAGTTTGTCCATAAATCATCGGCTTTTTTAGCTAATAATTCGCCTAAGTAATTGTAATCAAGAGTGAAATTATATGCCTTATCATATGCATTTAATGATGCATCACTAATTGGAGCAAATGCAAAGAAAACAGGAATATTATAAGGTTTTAAAATATTAATGATTTCTATAGCAGAAATTTCATCTAAACTTTCATTGTAAACAAAAACACTGTCTATACTGGATAAATCATCCATACTCAAAAGATATTCTTTTATAGATGTTTGAAAATTAATTAAATCTACAGTTGTATGATTTTCTAAAGATTTTGTGTAATCTAAAATTTCATTATTTTTTGAATTTACAAATGAAAGAGTATAAGAATTAGTTTCCTTATTTTGGCAAGAAGTAAATGTTAGTAAAATTGAAATAGTAAATATTATGTAAATAAGTTTTTTCATTAGTCACCTTTGTTGTCGAGCGATTGCAGGTATTTACTAGGTGGAACATTTTTGATCTTTTTAAATACTCTAGAAAAATAGAATTGATCAAAAAAGCCAACTGAGGTTGCAATTTCAGATATAGATAAATGTGTGTTTTGAATTAATGAACAAGCTTCATTAATTCTATACTCTGTTAGATAATCGATAGGGGATTGATTTAAATTAGCAATAAAAACCCTATATAAATGACTACGACTTATACCAACTGCCGCTGCAATATCATTAACGTTAATATCTAAAGAATAGTTGAATTGTATATATTTTATAGCATCAATAACATAGCTTGATTGGATATCATTATTATCACTTATTATTTCTGCAGATTCTTTTGAAAGTTCAGAAAATAATAAATAAAGATTTCCCATCATCGCATAAGAATTATTAACAGTGTTTCCACTATTTGAATAAATTTGGTAAATTAAATTTTTACAAATTATAAAACTTGAGGGAGAATAAGAAAGGCTGTTATCACTAAATGGTAAATTTGAAGTTATTTTTTGCGCATAAGTACCATTGTAGCCTACCCAGTAGTATTCCCATGGATCATCTTTATCTGCGGTATAAGTTACTAATTGTGAAGGTTTTATTATAAAAATATCTCCAGCTTTTAATTCATAAGTGTTGCCATTAACAGTGTATTTTCCTTTTCCAGAAACAACTAAGTGTATTAAATAGTGATCTCGTACACCAGGGCCCCAGGTGTGCTCTGGCAAACAGCTTTGAATTCCGCAATTGAATATGCCAAGACTTATATTATCAATAAGCTCTTGTTTATAAGATTTTTTATAAGTATTACTCATAATGCTACCTCGTTTTTTTAATAAATTGTAGGATAATTTCTTCAACATATATAATAATATAATATTTTCTCTAAAAAATCAACAAAAATCCATATAAAACTTTTATAAAAGATGTTATAATCAATTTAGTAATATTAACTATAATAATAGTGGTAATTAGAAAGGATTATAAAAAGATTATGAATGCTTCTTTATTAATTAATGAAATTATCAGTGAAGAATATGAAAATAGCTTTAAAAAATTATATGGCGAAGATAAAATTGAAATACAAAAACTAAGATATGAAAAAGCTATTAGAAAATATATTGAAGAATTTTCTGATGATGATATAAATATCTATTCAACTCCAGGGAGAACTGAAATAGGCGGAAATCATACAGATCATAATTTAGGAATAGTTTTAGCTGCTGCTGTTGATTTAGATATTATTGCTGTAGCTAGTAAAACTGAAAACAACGCTATATCTATATATTCGGATGGATACGGGCTTATTTCGAGTATTGATTTAAATGATTTAGAAATAAATAGTAAAGAATTTGAAACAACCCCTTCTTTAATAAAAGGAGTTGCGGCAGGAATAAAAAACAGAGGTGGTAAAATAGGAGGCTTTAAAGCTTACATAACTAGCGATGTTTTACAAGGAAGTGGGCTTTCTTCCTCAGCTGCATTTGAGGTTTTAATAGGAACAATTTTAAATCATGAATATAATAATGCAAAATTTACTGCTGTTGAAATTGCCAAAATAGGGCAATATGCAGAAAATGTATATTTTAATAAACCAAGTGGATTAATGGATCAAACAGCTTGTAGCGTGGGTAGTTTAATGACTATTGATTTTAAAGATAATGAAAATCCAATAGTTAGTAATGTGGCTTTTGATTTAGATAAATATAATTTAGCTTTGTGTGTTATTAATTCAGGTGGCTCACATGCGGATTTAACTCCTGATTATGCAGCCATTAAAAATGAGATGTGCGCAGCAGCTGAATGTTTTAATAAAAAAGTTTTAAGAGAAGTTGATAAAGAAGAATTTTTAAAAAATATTCCTTTAGTGAGAGAAAAAGCAGGGGATAGAGCAGTTTTAAGAGCTATTCATTATTATATGGAATGTGATAGAGCTATAGAGCTTAGAAAATTTATAGAGAATAATGATATCGATGCCTTTTTAAATAAAATTATTGAGGGCGGACATTCATCTTTTGAATATAATCAAAATGCATACACAACTAATGATTCAAAATATCAGCCAGTAAGTCTTGCTTTATGCCTAGCTCAAGATTTTCTTCAAAATAAAAGAGGAGCGTGGCGCCTTCAAGGTGGAGGTTTTGCAGGGACAATACAGTGTTTTGTTGATAAAGATATTTTAAAAGATTTTATAAATATTATTGAAAGTGTTTTTTTGAAAAACTCATGTTATATTTTATCAATTAGAAATTATGGCTCAATAAAATTTACTAAAGAAATATAATTACTTATTTTTTTGAAAGGAACAAAAATAATGGCAGAAATTAGATTTAATCCACTTACAAACGATTGGGTGATGATAGCTTCTCACAGACAATCTCGACCTCAAATGCCAAAAGATTGGTGTCCATTTTGTCCAGGCTCTGGAAAAGTTCCAGAAGATTATGATGTTTATTGCTATGATAATGATTTTCCAGCACTTTCAAATAATCCACCTAAAATGGATGATGTAACTAATGATTTTTTTAAAGCTATGCCTTCATATGGAAAATGCGAAGTAGTTTTATATTCTAAAAATCATACTGCTACAATTAAAGATTTAGAAGATAGCCATATGCTAAAACTTGCAAAACTTTGGCAGGAAAGATTTATAGAGCTTTCAAAAGATGAAAAAAATAAATATATATTTATTTTTGAAAATAAAGGTGAAGAGGTAGGCGTTACAATGCCTCATCCGCACGGCCAGATATATGCTTATCCATTTTTGCCAAAAAAATTAGAACTAGAGGTAAATAATGCTAATGCATATAAAGAAAAAACAGGTGAATGTCTGTTTTGTGATATGCTAAAAAATGAAAAAGAAGATGGCAGAAGAATTATTTTTGAAAATGAGGATTTTGTGGTTTTCCTTCCATTTTTTACAGAGTATCCATATGGAGTTTATATTCAAAGTAAAAATCATTTACAAAATATATCACAGTTTAATGAAAAGGAATTAAAATCTCTATCATTAATTATTAAACATACAGCAGGTATGCTGGATAATGTTTTTAATAAGCCTTTTCCATATATGATGTGTATGCATAATGGACCTATTAATGGAGTGAGTGATGAAAATTTTCATTTTCATATAGAATTTTTCCCACCACTTCGTGATGAAAATAAAATTAAATTTAATGCCTCCTCAGAAACAGGTGCTTGGGCACATTGTAACCCAACTGCGCCAGAAGAAAAAGCAGAAGAATTAAGAATAGCTTATAAAAAATATATAGACAGTATAAAATAATATGATATAATTATTGATAGGATTATTTTAAAAAGGAGATTATATTTATGAAATTTAAGGTTGTACATACAAATTTTAATGTTAAAAATGTGGCGGAAAGTATTGCATTTTATAACAAAGCTTTAGGACTTAGCGAAACAAGACGTATTGAAAGAGACACATTTACTATTGTGTATTTAGGGGATGGTGAATCAGAGCATCTTTTAGAATTAACACAATTAAATGATCATCCACAAAGTTATGATTTAGGTGAGAATGAAATTCATTTAGCATTTAAAGTTGATGATTTTGATGCAGCTTATAACCTTCATAAAGAAATGGGCTGTATATGCTATGAAAATAAAGATATGGGAATTTATTTTATAGAAGATTTAGATGGATATTGGCTAGAAGTAATTCCAGCAAAAAGATAAAAAAACAGGTAAGATTTTAAAATCTTACCTGTTTTTTTATAATTTAAATTCTTCTGCTGTAAAACTTCCTAAAGAACGACGCCTTTTTGGGATTCTTTTAAAAGGATTATATTCAAATTTTTTGCAAGAAAAATCTTTGGTTACAACTCCTTTTTTAGAGCAAAGCACCATTTCACCATCGCTTGCAGTACTGCCGTTATTGCAGTATTCGCATTGTGGCTGTATATCATTTCCAAATAATTTAGTTTCTTTTTTAAATAATGCCATAATTATCATATTTCCTTAATTTCTTTTATAAAATTATTATACAAAATTATTTAGAAATAGTAAACCTTTTATTTTCTTCTAAAAATAAAATAAAGAAAAAACTAATTAAAAATAAAACAACAGACATATCAGCAGTTATCCAATGTGTTTTAAAAACATCGCTAGAACTTGCATAAGCTGAGTTTATATAAGGGAATAGATTTAAAAGAATATTTAAAATTAATAAAGCGAGGGGGGTGTGTAAAATCCTTGAAAAGAGTAAAAATTTGATATCAACTTTATTATTAGTAAAAAAAGATATTTGAGATAGAGTACTTAAAGGATAAACACTTAAAGAAAAAGCAATTAAATAAGGATTTTTACTAGTAGATAGATTTAAAATACTAGTGGTAACTTCCATAAATGGAAAAATAAAAGCTTTTAAATCTTCATTTGAAATATAAAAATTTAAAAAGTCGCATATTAAGTAGAAAATAATAATTACACCACATATATTTAATATACTAACAACATTTTTTTCAATAATTTGCGAAAAATGTTGTTTTTTTACTTTTAAATTTATATCAAAATTTTGATAATCATATTTTATAAAAAATGAAAAAATAAATGCTGTGATAACACTTGAAGAGAATAAAGATAAAAATATAATAAAAGCAAGAGATATATTATTTAAAATATTTACTCCTACAAAAAGGATAATAAAAGAAAATGAATTTTGACAAAATAATATACTGAGTATTTTAAGAGAATTTTTATTATAATTTTTAAAATATAAATCATTTAAAAATATAGAGCCCATGGCAAATCCAGAAAATATTGAAAGGAAAAAGTAACAAGAAGCTTCTTTGCTTTTTAATTTCAATAAGTGCATATAAGGTTTAAAAAAAATAGCAAAAATATGTAAGCTATTACTCGAAGCTATTAAAGAGGATAATACCATAAAAACAAACAAACTAGGGATAACGGAATTATAACAAATAAATAAACTGGATTTTACACTATCTACAACGATTTTTGAATTTAAAGTTAATAAAATTATAAGACTTATAAAAAAAATAAAACTAAGAAACTTATTTTTAAACATACTATTACTCCTTTTAGAAATATATATGAATAAAAGGGATAAAATATTTTTTAATTTTAAAGGAATGGGTTTATTGATGAAAAAAATGATAAAAAATTTAATTGAAGGTGTTGAAGATTCATTTTTTTTAAAAGAAGACATAGCACCAGCATTTATTTCTCTTAATATTGATGGAGATTTAGTTATAGATGGGTTTAAAATGCTTAATTCTTATGAGGAGAATAAAATTTCAGTTTTAGCAAATAAAAAGCTTGTGTATGTAAATGGTGAAAATTTAAGTTTACTATACTTTACAAAATCAACTATACAAATAAAAGGAGAAATTTCTTCTATTGAAATTTTTAAGGTGATATAAATGTTTGCAAAGGTAAAATTTGAGATTATAGCAGGTTTATATACAGAATTTTTAAACTTTTTACTTCAATATGATGTACATCTAAAAAATATACAAAAAACGAAATTAGGATTTACTGCTGTTTGTGATGCTAAAGATTTTAAAAAGATAGCAAAAGCCACAAGAAAATTTGGATGTAAAATAAAAATAATATCAAAAATAGGATTGTATTTTAAAGTAAAAAAATATGAGCATAGAAAAGGTTTGATTGTAGGAGTTTTATTAGTTTTATTATTAAATATTTTATTTAATAATATTATATGGCAAATAAAAGTGGATACCTATGATGAAAGAATAATAAACGATGTTTTAAGAATTTTATATGAAAATGATATATATGCAGGGCAATTATATAAAAAAGAAGATTTTGATAATGCAACACATCAAATTTTTTTGCAAAACAATGATATTGGAAATATAGCTCTTAATTTTTACAAGGGTGTTTTAGTATGCGATGTTGATGAAAGGGATGAAAAAGAAGATTATTTAAAGAATGAAAAATCAGATTATATTTTATCGTTTATGGATGGAACAATAGAAGATTTAAGAGTTTATTCAGGCTTTACCAATTTAAAAGTAGGAGATAATGTTGCAAAAGGCGATATATTAGTTTTCTCATCGTCTGTATTTTTAACTCCACCAGATATTCCTTTTATTCCAGAAGATTTTGTTTTCCCAGTAAATTATCAAAGACCAAGAGCTTATATAACAGCACTTTGCAATAAAGAATATAAAACAAGTATAATTTTAGATAAAAAAGAGTATATTTTAACAGGCGAGAGGGATAGCGAAACTTATATACAGTTTTTAAATTTAAAAATTAAACTAGATGGTGCAAAAAATAAAGAAGAAATGAATATCAGCCAGCAAAAAATAAGTAGTTTTGATGTATTCGGGTTTAGTTTTCCTATAACGATAAATAAAACAACATATTACACTAGAGAATTAAAAACTATAAATTATAATGAAAAGGATTTTGAAAATATAGCTATTACACAAATAAACTCAATTATAAATCAAGATGAGCGACTTAAAGAAGTTTTAAAATCTGAGTATAGTATAGATATAAAAGATAACACAGTGGATATTATTTGCAAAATATATGGAGAATATGAAATAACTATATAATGGTTTACTAAAAGCTAGAAATATGCTATAATTTATATTATCTGCGATAAAATAAATTATAGTTTTGTATTCGGGCAAGATGGCACACCCGAATATTGCCTAAAGGCAATAACACAAAACTAGTAATATATAGATATTTATATTATTTGCGATAAAGTAAATAAGTGATTTATTATTTTTAATTTTAATAATACTACGAGGTGAAATTTGACTACTAAAATTTTTGATGTGTATGATAATGATATAGCATTTAGTATATCAGGAGAATATAATAAAAATATACAATTTATAGAAAAGGCATTTAATGTTAATATTATAAATCGCAGTACAGAATTTAAAATAATTGGCGAAGATGAAGATGTTAAAAAAACTGTCGCTGCATTTGAGAGCCTTTTATATATGCACAAACAGGGCAATAATATTGATGAGCAAACAATTAGATACTGTGTAAATTTATCTTTAGAAAATGAAGAGAGTAAGGCAAAAGAGCTTTCTAGTGATTTTGTTATACTAACCTCTAAAGGAAAACCTGTAAAAGCAAAAACTATCGTTCAAAAAGATTATTTAAATGCTATTAAAAATAATTCAATCACATTTGGCATAGGACCTGCTGGAACAGGGAAAACCTATCTTGCTGTTGCAATGGCTGTAAAAACCTTTAAACAAGGGCTTGTTTCAAGAATTATTCTAACAAGGCCAGCAGTTGAAGCGGGCGAAAAATTAGGATTTCTACCAGGAGATTTGCAAAATAAAGTTGATCCATATTTAAGGCCGTTATATGATGGTTTATTTGATATGATGGGAGCTGAAACTTATCAAAAGCTTTTAGAAAAAGGCATAATTGAAGTGGCACCACTGGCTTATATGAGAGGCAGAACACTAGATGATAGCTTTATTATTTTAGATGAAGCACAAAACACAACTCAAGAGCAGATGAAAATGTTTTTAACTCGTATGGGACACGGCTCAAAAGTTGTTGTTACAGGAGATATAACACAAATAGATTTACCTATAGATAAAAAATCAGGATTAAGGCAAGCTGTAAATATTTTAAAAGGAATAGATGATATAGCAATGATAACATTTAGTGATAAAGATGTTGTAAGGCATAAACTGGTTCAAGATATAGTAAGAGCCTATGAAAAATTAAACACAAACACTACAACACAAAAAAAAGAGGATAGAGATGGCAAACAAAATTTTAATCAAAAACGATCAAAAGGCGGTAAAAATACCACAAGGAACTAAAATATTAATTAGAAGATGCTGTAATGCAGTTTTAACAGAAGAGAAATTTAAGGATCCGTGCGAAGTTTCAGTAACTTTTGTTGATAATGAAGAAATAGCAATTTTAAATGAACAGTATAGAAATAAACCAAAAGATACAGATGTATTATCTTTTCCACTAGGCGAAGATGGAGTTTATGATGTAAATAGGCAGACAGGCTCTCTTTTACTTGGAGATATAGTTATATCTTTAGAAAAAGCAATGTCTCAAAGTGAAGTTTATGGACACTCACTACAAAGGGAAATAGCTTTTTTAACAGTTCATTCAATGTTTCACCTTTTAGGATACGATCATGAGGCTGGCGGCCTTGAAGCTGTTAAAATGAGAGAAAAAGAAGAAACAGTTTTATTAAAACTGGGATACCCTAGAACTGTTTCATATGGAATGGATTTAGATTAATGATTAAAAAATTTCTTACAAGTTTAAAATATGCAGTAAATGGAATAAAAATAGCTATAAAAGATGAAAGAAACTTTAGAATTGATTTAATTGCAATGATGGTTGTTTTAAGGCTAAGTTTTTTTTATGAATTTACAAAGGCTGAATGGGCTATAGTTGTTTTAATTAGCTTTTTAATTCCAAGTTTAGAGCTTATGAATACAGGGGTGGAAAGAAGTGTTTTTCTGCCAGATAATGAGCATTATAATTCAGCTGGACAAGCAAAAGATACAGCAGCAGCAGCAGTTTTATTTTTATCTATTGCAGCTGTGATTATAGCTTTTATATTGTTTTTAGATTTTAATGTTATTGCAAATATATTTATATACTATAAGGAAAATTTTATTGAGAGCATTTTATCATCAGCATTTTTAATTGTAAGCTATTTTTTTATAAATAAAGATGAGATATTTAAAGGAAAAGAATAAATGGAATTTAACACAAAATCAATTTTTATAGCAGTTGTTGGCAGACCAAACGTTGGAAAATCTTCAATGATGAACTTACTTCTTGGAGAAAAAATTGCAATAGTAACACAAAAACCGCAAACAACTAGAACAAGCATAACAGGAATACTAACAAAAGATAAAACACAGTATGTTTTTATGGACACACCTGGAATTCATACTCCAAAAACAAAACTTGGAGAAAGAATGGTGAAAACAAGCCATAAAACTATAGCAGATGTGGATTTAGCTTTAATGCTTTTTGAGCCACTTCGCGATATTAATGAAGCAGAACAAGGGCTAATAGCAAGCATAAAATCAAAAAAACAGCCAGCTATAGCTGTTATAAATAAAATAGATATTGTAAATGATAAATCAAAATTACTAAAGCAAATTA
>CAYJEK010000009.1:0-45277 GCA_964369205.1 uncultured Oscillospiraceae bacterium
AACAGATAAAATCAGCTTAGGACACAAAAAAGAATCAGATAACCCATGGGCAAAACTAGAAACTGAATTCCCTCTAGGAACAATTTTTGAAGCAAAAATCGTTTCTTTAACAAAATTTGGTGCATTCGTAAAAGTTTTACCGGGTGTTGATGGACTTGTTCATATTTCTGAAATCTCATACGATAGAGTAGAAGATCCAAACACTATTTTAAAAGTGGGCGATGAAGTTACTGTTAAATTAATCGGTGTTGATTTAGAAGCTAAAAGAGTTTCACTTTCAATTAAGCAAACAAAAGAAGCTCCAGCAAAAGAAGAAGCAAGCGAAGAAGCTGGCGAATAATTTAAAAATTATATTAAAAGACAGAGTTTTTAAAAACTCTGTCTTTTTTTATTATAAAAAATAGCATAAATCTTTATTTTTTCATAATATCGTGATATAATAAAGAATAACTATAATTTTTTTTAGGAGCATTAAATGTATAAAGAAAAAAAGGTGGTAGCAATAGTGCTAGCAGCAGGAAAAGGAACTAGAATTGGTTTTGATAAAATGCTTTATAAAATCGGTGAAAGCAGTGTTGTTTATAAAGCGGTGCTAGCATTTGAAAAAAACGAATATATAGATGAAATAATAGTAACGGCGAGTGAAAATATTGATGAAATAAAAAAAGAATTGCAAGGATTTAAAAAAATAAAAAGCATAATAAAAGGCGGCAAAACAAGGCCGGAATCGGTTTACTTTGCGCTAGATAAAACTGATAAGGATACAATAGTTGCAATTCACGATGGTGCAAGGCCTTTTGTTAGTGATATTGTTATAAAAAATGTGGTGGAAGATGCATATAAATATAAAGCAGCCATCCCTTGTGTGAAAGTGAAAGACACTATAAAAATCGTGGATGGAGATTTTTTAAAAAGCACTCCAAATAGAGAAAATTTATACATAGCTCAAACTCCGCAAATTTTTTGCACAAATCTATATAAAAAACTGCTTCTTGAAAATAAAAATTTAGAATACACAGATGATGCACAGCTTTTTGAAAATGCAAATATCCCCGTTAAAATATCAAAAGGGGATTATGAGAATTATAAAATAACAACTATAGATGATATTAAATAAGAAAGGCAAATTATATGAGTATGAGAATAGGTCATGGATATGATGTTCATAAATTAGTGGAAAATAGAAAATTAATAATTGGTGGTGTATTAATACCACACGAAAAAGGCCTTGATGGGCACTCAGATGCAGATGTTTTAGCTCATGCAATTATGGATAGTATGCTAGGCGCATTAGCTCTTGGAGATATAGGAAAACATTTTCCAGATAATGATAATAGCTTTAAAGGTGCTGATAGCATAGAGTTATTAAAAAAAGTTTATAAAATAATAAATGAAAAGGGCTATATATTGC
The DNA here is from genome assembly GCA_964369205.1 of uncultured Oscillospiraceae bacterium. Taxonomy (GTDB): domain Bacteria; phylum Bacillota; class Clostridia; order Oscillospirales; family Ruminococcaceae; genus RGIG3102. Next base: position 1,412 of record CAYJEK010000009.1, read on the forward strand.
AAAACTTAGATGCAACAATAGTAGCTCAAAGCCCAAAATTAATGCCATTTATAATGGATATGAGAGAAAGTATTAAGGATGCTTTAAATTGCAGTATAGATGATATATCAATAAAAGCCACAACAGAGGAAAAACTAGGCTTTACAGGCAGAAAAGAGGGGATATCAGCTCACTGTGTATGCCTTTTAAAACAAAAATAATTAAAATAGGAGGGGTATAATATGGAAATAAATAGTATTATGAGTTCAATATTAAGTATAATTAACACCATTGAAATTGTGGATGTTATTGATATTTTAATAATGACATTAATTTTTTATAATTTAATTATAACCTTTAGAAATACAAAAACTTTTCAAATTTTAAATGGAATACTGATGATAGGTATTATATATGTTGTATCCTCGCAAATAGGCCTTAAAAGTGTAAGCTTTATGATAACTAGCCTTTCTCAAGTGGCTCTTATAGTTATCGTTATAGTTTTTCAGGGTGAAATAAGGAAAATTATAGAGCGAGTGGGAAGAGCGGATATGTTTTCTTTTGCTACTTTTAAAAGAAAAACAGCCGAGGAATTTGAAATAGATGATATGAAAAAAGCAGTAGGCTTAATATGCGATGCCACTCAAAGACTTAGTGATTATCGTATAGGCGGGCTAATTGTTATGGAAAAATTTTCAAACCTTGATGAAATTATAAAAACAGGAACAAAGGTGAATGCGGATATAACATCAGAAATTATAAACACAATTTTCTATGATGGAACACAACTTCACGATGGAGCTTTAATAATCTCAGATGGAAGAATAAATGCGGCAGGATGCGTTTTGCCACTTTCAGATAATTTAGATATAAGTAAAGATATGGGAACAAGACACAGAGCAGCTCTTGGGCTTTCTGAGAATTCAGATGCTATAATAGTGGTTGTTTCTGAGGAAACTGGCAATATCTCTGTTGCAAAAAATGGAATTTTAGCAAGAAGGCTTGATAAAAAAGGCCTATATAGTATATTAGATGATGAATTTGTTCAGCCTTTAGTTAACAGCTTTTCAAAGCAGCAAAAAATAGGAGAAAGGAACAAACAAAATGCTAAAAAATAAATTATTAGAAAATAATAAGTTTGTACTTTTAATATCCTTTGTTTTAGCGGTGTTTATGTGGAGTTTTGTTATTGTTTATCAAAGTAACACAGACACGGTGGTTATTCGCGATGTACCTATATCAACTTCGTATGTGCAAAGTCAGTATAGTAATTTAGGTCTTGATGTTATTTCAACTAGCATTGAAAGTGTTAATGTTTCTGTTTCAGGAATAAGGAGTGTTGTGGGAAATGTTGAGGCGGATGATATAGTAGTTTATCCTATAATAACAAACGTAGAAGGTCCTGGTGAATACACATTAACACTCACAGCCCAAAGCCTTTCAACAATAAATGATATAACAATAGACTCTTTAAGTAGCAATGATGTTACCATTTATTTTGATAAAGTGATAACAAGGGAACTTCCTATAATTATAGATGCATCGAATATATATATTTCAGAAAGCTTTTTAGCTGGTGAAGTATATACAAATCCTGAAAATATTATTATAACAGGTCCTGAGAGTGAAGTGATGAGTATATATGAAGTTCAAGCAAGAGTAGAGGATACTGAAAATCTATCTCAAACACAGGTTTTAGAAGCTCAAATAGTTTTACTAGATGAAAATTTAAATGAAATAAAGAGCGATGTTATAACACTAAGTCAGGATACAGTGGATGTAACAGTTCCAGTTTTAAAAGAATTAAAACTTCCTGTAGTAGTGGATTATACAAATATTCCAGAAGGCTTTGATACTGATGTTTTAAATACAAATATAAATCCAAGAGAGGTAATAGTTGGGGTTCCAAGTACAATAGCTGCAAGTGTAACGGAGTATGTGGCAGGGTATATAGATTTAAAAAATATTCAGCTAGATACACCTTATGATTTTGTGGTGGAGTATCCTTTAGGGTATATGCCTCTTGATACAGTAACTAATATATCAGCTAGTATATCCTCAAACAATATATTAGAAAAATCTGTTACAGTATCAGATATAAGAATAGTAAATGGAAGCGAAGATGATATTGAAATCGTTACCACTGAAATAACAAATGTTATTTTAATAGGCTCAAAATCAGTTGTTAACGATATAGAGGGCACACAGGTAATAGCGCAAATAGATGCCTCAAAAATATCTCTAACTCAAGGAACACAAACTGCAACTGTGGAATTTATTATCCCATCAAGTGAAGAGGTTTTTGTAAAATCTTCACACACGGTAACAATTAGGAATTAAATCCTAAAAAGGAAAATTAAATGATTATTGTAAATAATATAAAGCTAGATATAAATGATGATAAAAATATGGCGATAAAAAAAGCCTTAAAACTTTTAAATTTAAAAGAATCAGAAGTTGTATCAGCAAAAATCAGAAAAGTGTCTACAGATGCAAGAAAAAAAACAGAGATTAAATTTGTTTGCTCTGTTGTAGTGGAAGTTTTAAATAAAAAAATAGAAGAAAAATTTAAAAATATAAGCTCGGATATAGTAGTTAAAGAAAGAAATGAGATACAGTTTTTAACAGGTAAGGAGGAATTAAATTCTCCTCCTGTTATAGCAGGGTTTGGCCCAGCTGGACTTTTTGCAGGACTTGTTTTATCAAAAATGGGATTTTGTCCAATTATTTTAGAGCAAGGCGATGATATAGACACAAGGAAAAGAAAAGTTAAAGAATTTGAAGAAAGTGAAAAACTGGATACAAAAAGTAATATTCAATTTGGAGAAGGGGGAGCCGGAACCTTTTCAGATGGAAAACTCACAACTAGAATAGGCGATGAAAGATGTGAATTCATTTTAAAAACACTATATGATTTTGGAGCACCAGAAGAAATATTATATAAAGCAAAACCACACATAGGAACAGATTTACTAACAGAAGTTATAAAAAATATAAGAGAAGAAATTATTAGATATGGCGGAAAAGTTTTATTTAATACAAAACTTATAGACGTTAATATAAAAAATAATAAAGTGCACTCAGTGAAAACTCAAAATGGCGAAATAAAAACAGAAAATCTAATTTTAGCTACAGGCAATTCGGCAAGAGATATGTTTTTTATGCTAAAGGATAAAGAGATAAATATGAGTGTTAAGCCTTTTTCGGTAGGGCTTAGAATTGAGCATTTGCAAAGTGATATAGATAAAGCTCTTTATCACTCGCTCGCAGGCCACAAAAATTTAGATAAGGGCGAATATCAATTAGCAAACACTAAAGGCGATAGAGGTGTTTACACATTTTGTATGTGCCCAGGGGGCAGTGTTGTGGCAGCGGCTAGCGAAGAAAATACAGTTGTAGTTAATGGAATGAGCTTGCATGCAAGGGATAGCGAGAATGCAAACTCGGCGGTTGTTGTGTCTGTTAATGAAAAAGATTTTGATAATAATTTTGAAAAGGCGATAGAATTTCAAGAAAAATTAGAAAAACTAGCCTTTAGTTATGGAAAAGAAAGCTATAAAGCTCCCGCTCAAACAGTGGACAACTTTTTAAATGGTAAAAAAGGGCTGAATTTAAATACAGTTACACCGAGCTATCCAATAGGGATAAAAGAGGCAGATTTCAATGAAATTTTGCCAATAGAAATTTCAAAAAATTTAAAAGAAAGTCTTTTAGTTTTTGATAGAAAATTAAAAGGCTTTGCAAAAAGCGACAGTGTTTTAACAGGGGTGGAAACAAGAACTTCATCTCCAGTGAGAATTCATAGAAATGATGAATACCAAAGCAATGTTATAGGTCTTTATCCTTGTGGAGAGGGTGCGGGCTTTGCAGGAGGAATAATGTCGAGCGCGGTTGATGGAACTCGTATAGCGCAGTTTATTTCCTCAAAATATAATCCAAAATATTAAAAGATAGGGCTTATAAATGATTTATAGAAAATGGCAAGCGAAAGACATTGATAAAACTAATGTTCAAAATTTAAAAAATGATTTACAAATAAATACACTTCTTGCAAAAATTCTAGCTTCAAGGGATATAAAAACAAAAGAAGAAGCACAAAATAAATACTTTAAAACTATATCACTTTCTGATCCTTTTTTACTAAAGGATATGGACAAGGCTGTTTTTCGCATACATAAAGCTATTGAAGAAGAGGAAAAAATAGTTGTGTATGGGGACTATGATGTAGATGGAGTTTGCTCGACTGCCGTTTTATTTTCATATCTTGAGGGTCAAGGTGCAAATGTTTTTTATAAAATTCCAAACAGAGAAAAAGAAGGTTATGGAATGAATAAAGAGGTTTTAAAATCTCTAAAAGAAAAAGGTGTTTCGCTAGTTATAACAGTGGATAATGGAATAACTGCTGTTGAAGAAGTGAATTTTGCAAATGAAATAGGCCTTGATGTAGTTATTACAGATCATCATTTGCCAAAAGAAATTCTTCCAAATGCATATGCTATTGTAGATCCTTTAAGAGAAGATGATGAAAGCCCAGCTAAAACTTTAGCTGGTGTAGGTGTTGCATTTAAATTAGTTTGCGCGCTAGAGTATGCACAGCCAGAAGATATGCTTGAATTTTTTGCAGATTTAGTTTGTGTTGGAACAGTTGCCGATTTAATGAAGCTTGAGGGCGAGAATAAAACTATAGTAAAAGCAGGCCTTGAGTTATTAAATCAAAATCCAAGACAAGGATTTATTAGCCTTTTAAAAACTTATGGATATAATATAAGTAAGATAACAAGTGAAACTATTGCTTTTACAATAGCACCTAGAATAAATGCCTCTGGAAGAATGGCAGATGCAACTTTAGCCTTAGAGCTTCTTTTAGAAGATGATGAAGAGGCAGCAGATGAAATTGCCCTTGAGATAGAAAATGAAAACTCTAAAAGACAGGAAACTCAAAATAAAATTGCCGAGCAAATTATAAATGAGATATCAATGGATAAAAGCCTTATTGATGATAGAGTTTTAGTAGTTTATGATGAAAATTATCACCCAGGTGTTGTGGGGATAGTGGCATCAAAATTAGTTGAAAAATATGGCCGACCAGCTATTGTGTTAACTCAAAATGGCGATGAATATAAAGGCAGTGGAAGAAGTGTTCCATCATTTAGCTTGCATGCAGCTCTTACCTTTACAAAAGATTTACTTTTAGGTTTTGGCGGACATGAGCTTGCTGCCGGAGTGAGCATTTTAAAAGAAAATATTGAAAAATTTAAAGAATTAATAAATGAGTATGCAAATAATAATCAAACTCTAGCAAAAACAGCACCTTTAGAAATCGATTGCATATTAGAGCCGTCTGATATAAATGTTTTAGCAGTTGAGGAAATGGATTATCTAGCACCTTACGGAGCTGGGAATGAAGCTCCTGTTTTTGCAGTGGAAAAAGCGAGTGTTGTATCTATTAATCCTGTAAAAGATGGAAAACACTCAATGATAAAATTTAAAAAAGATAATGCATTTTTGCAAGGATTATATTTTAATAAATCGCCTGCAGATTTTCCGTATAATTTAGGAGACGAGGTTGATGTAGCGTTTATGCTTTCCATTTTTAATGGTGCAAGCGGAGATATGGTTTCAACTAAAATTAGAGATGTTCAGCCGAGCGGTATGGATGGAAAAATAGTTGATAGCTATGATGTTTATAAAATGTTTAAAAATAAAATAAACCTTACAAATGATAAAAAATTAGAATTATTGCCATCAAGAGAAGAGGTGGCTACAATTTATAGATATATTCAAAAAAACAAGATTAAAAATGATGATTTAAGACCACTATTTACAAAATTCTTAGATATAGATAGTGGGAAAATACAGATAATACTAGATGTATTATTAGATTTTAATTTAATAGAAGTTAGCCTTTCCGCTAAAGAAAATTATTTTAAAATAGTGCCAACTCAAAATAAAGTTGACTTAATGCAAAGTGAAATATTAAAAAATTTAGCTTAAATATATACACCACTTAAATTATACTTAATAGCTAAAAAAAGAAGATAGAGGGAGGAAAGTTTATGAAATATCAAGAATTATTGAATATACTTTTAGATTCAGGTAAAAGTTATGATTTTAAAATGATAGAAAAGGCATATCTATTAGCAGAAAAAATGCACGAGGGGCAGTTTCGAAAAACGGGCGAGGCATACGTTGAGCATCCTGTGGCGGTAGCTGGAATATTAGCCGATCTTGGTATGGATTCAACCTCCCTTGTTGCAGCTCTTTTGCACGATGTTGTAGAAGACACAGATATAACTATTGAAGAAGTGGAAAAAGAATTTGATAGCGAAGTGGCAATGTTAGTTGACGGTGTTACAAAACTTGGCCAAATCACTTTTTCAAGCCTTGAAGAACAGCAAGCGGAAAACTTAAGAAAAATGCTTCTTGCAATGAGCCGTGATATAAGAGTTATGATTATAAAGCTTTGCGATAGGCTTCATAATATGCGAACAAAAGATGGCTGGAAACCTCAAAAGCAAAGAGATAAGGCACTTGAAGTTATGGAGATATATGCTCCTATAGCTCAAAGGCTTGGTATGAGCAATATAAAAGATGAACTTCAAGATATATCTCTTCAAATTTTAGATCCTGTGGGGTATAAAGAAATAGGAGAAGAAATTAGAAGCACAAAAGATCCTGAGGAGTTCGTTGAAAAAATAGTGGATAACGTTAAAAAACGTCTTGAGGAGTTTGATGTAAAAGATGCCACTGTTTTAGGAAGAGTTAAAAGCACATATGGAGTTTACAGAAAAGTGTATATCCAAAATAGGGATATAGGCGAAATTTATGATATATATGCAGTTAGGATTATTTTAAATTCCATAACTGAGTGTTATAATGCTCTAATGCTAGTTCACGATATGTTCCGCCCTATTCCATCAAGATTTAAGGATTATATATCTTCTCCAAAATTAAATATGTATCAATCTCTTCACACGAGTGTTATTGGAAGAGATGGAATTCCATTTGAAATTCAAATAAGAACTTGGGATATGCATTATATAGCAGAATACGGAATTGCCGCTCACTGGAAATATAAACAAGGCATTAAAGGGCAAGATGAAATGGAAGAAAAGGTGGCGTGGGTTCGCCAGCTTCTAGAAAATCAGCAGGATAGTGATGATGATATTGAAATTCTAAACACTATTAAAAGCGATTTAACACCTGAAAATGTTTATGTATTTACTCCAAAAGGAGACGTTATATCTCTTCCAGCAGGCGCTACTGTTATAGATTTTGCATATGCAATTCACTCGGCGGTAGGTAGCCGTATGACGGGCGCTAAAGTTAATGGTAGAATAGTTTCTATAGATTATGTTGTAACAACGGGTGAAATCATAGAAGTTTTAACAGGGCCAAAAGATAAAGGACCATCAAGAGACTGGCTAAATATAGTTACCACTTCTGAGGCAAAAAGTAAAATCCGTACTTGGTTTAAAAAAGAAAGAAAAGAAGAAAATATAACAGAAGGCAAATTAGCCTTTGATAAAGAACTTCGAAGAGTGCTTATAAATTTAAGTGATAAGCAGTATGATAGCTTTGTTTTAGACGTTGCAAAAAGGCAGAAATTCCATACAAACGAAGAATTATTTGCAGCTATTGGCTATGGTGGTGTTCAGCTTTCAAAAGTTATTTTAAAAGCAAAAGAAGAATATCAAAAAATGCAAAAGCCAGTAGAAAACATTGTTATAAAACCTGTGGTTTCTAAAAAATCAAGAGGAACAAATGGAGTTATTGTAGAAGGTCTTGATAACTGTCTTATTAAATTTTCAAAATGCTGTAGTCCTCTTCCGGGTGATGATATCGTAGGATTTGTAACAAGGGGCTTTGGTGTTTCTGTTCATAAAAAGAATTGTGTTAATTCTATACAAGGACAAAAAGATGAAGAAAATAAAGATAGATGGGTTAATGCTTATTGGGCAGAAAATATTAAAGAGGAATATAAAGCAAATCTTGAAATAATTGCGCTTGATAATGGAAATAGCTTAGTGGAAGTTACTAATGCACTAAGCAGTATGAGAGTGCCAATATTCGCTTTAAATGCAAAGCAAACTTCAGATAAGCGCCTTAGTATTGGGGTTACTGTGAGTGTAAATAGCATTGAGCATTTAAATAATATAATCTCAAAATTAAATAAGAGTAAAAATGTTATCTCTGTTATAAGATCATAATAATTTAAAAGAAAGGGCAAAACTTTATAAATGAGAGCAGTTATACAAAGAGTGAGTGATGCAAGTATCACTATTAATGGCGAAAATAAAAAATGTATGGGAAAAGGGCTTGTTGTACTTTTAGGAGTTTCCTCTACAGATACAAAAGATGAAACAATAAAACTTGCAAAAAAAATAGCAGAGCTTCGTATATTTGAAGATGAAAATGATAAGATGAATTTAAGTGCTTTAGAATTAAATCTTGAAATTATGGTAGTATCGCAGTTCACTCTATTTGCAGATACAAAAAAAGGAAGGCGCCCTTCTTTTATAAAAGCAGGACACCCTGATATGTCAAAAGATATATATGAAAAATTTTTAAATGAAATAAAAGAAATGGATTTTAAAAATGTTGTTAATGGGGAATTTGGCGCAGATATGCAAATTAATTTAACAAATGATGGTCCTGTAACTATAATTATAGACACTGACGAGTGGAAGAATATGAAAGGATAAGAAAATGAAAGTTTATCATATGCTAGGAAATGCACCATATTATACGAATTGCTTTTTATTAAGCGATGAAAAGGAGAGTGCAGTTTTAATTGATTGCTCTATGCCTGTAGATAAAATTAAAGAGGCTTTGAATAATGAGGGTGTTACTTTAAAAGGAGTGCTTTTAACTCACGGACACCACGATCATATAGAATCTTTAGAAGAAGTAAAAAAAGAGTTTAGTGAAATAGAAATATATCTTGGTAGCCAGGATGCTATTCATTTTGATATTAAAGGCACAATGGATTATCAAAATGAAGTGTTTAGCATAGGAAAAATGGATTTTAATATAATAAAAACTCCAGGGCACACACCGGGTGGAGTTTGCATTATAGTTGAAGATTTTATGTTTTCAGGAGATAGTTTATTCGCTGGAACAGTTGGCAGAACTGATTTTCCTGGCGGAGATTATGATACTTTAATGAATTCATTAAAAGAAGTTATATTAAAAGTTGATGAAAACTGCAAAGTAGTACCAGGGCATAATCATTTTTCAACCTTAAAAATTGAAAAAGAACAAAATCCATACCTAAAAAATATAATAAGAGAAATGTAAAAAAATCATGCAGATAATTTTTAATAATTATAATGAACATTATGAAGTAGAACAGCTACTGAGAATGTTTATAAAAGATATCGTTGTTATAAAAGAAAAAACAAATAAAAAAGAGTATAAAAACTTTGTTTATATAACAAAAAATAATAGTAAATTCTTCGTTTATATAAAATATGAAGATAAAATTTATTATAAATTCATAAAATTAAAAGGGAATAAAAATGATGATTCTCTTTTAGTGTGCACTTTTTTATATGAAAGTTTTTGCAGTATTTATAATAAAAAACTTCCTTGGGGGCTTTTAACAGGAGTTCGTCCTGTAAGGCTTATGAGAAATATAAATGATGAAGAAAAAGATATAAATAAAACAAAAAATATATTTAAAGATAATTTCTTTGTGAGCGATGAAAAAATTGAATTAACACAGCATATATATAATTTGCAAGAGCCAGTTATAAATAGTGTTAAAAAGAATGATTACAGTTTATATATTTCAGTTCCATTTTGCCCTTCGCGATGTGTTTATTGCTCATTTGTTTCCACAACAACAAAGAATGCAAAAGCTTTAATGGAAAACTACACAAAAAAGTTGTGTGAGGAAATTATTTATACAGCAAATAAAATTAAAAATACAAACTTTAATTTAAAAACTATTTATATCGGAGGCGGAACTCCAACGGCAATTTCAGCTACTCAGCTAGAGGAAATAATGAAAACTATAGCTGAAAACTTTCCTCTTGAAAACTTGGAAGAATACACCGTGGAGGCAGGAAGAGCCGACTGCACAGATTTTGAAAAATTACAAATTATAAAAAAATATAAGGCAGATAGAATATCAATAAATCCGCAAACATTTTCAAATGATGTTTTAAAAAATATAGGAAGAAATCACACCCACGAAGATTTTTTAAATGCTGTTAAAATGGCAAAAGAGATAGGCTTTAAAAGCATTAATATGGATTTAATAGCAGGGCTTCCGGGAGATGATATAAAAGGCTTTGAAGAATCTTTAAAAGGCTGTATAAATCTTGGTGCTGATAATATAACGGTGCACACATTAACATTAAAAAGAGCATCAAATTTAGTGATGAAAAACATTGGCTATGATGAAAATGTGGATATTTCTAAAATGCTTTTAAAAACAGCTGTTTTAAAAGATTTTGGCTATGAGCCGTATTATATGTATCGCCAAAAATCAACAGTTCAAAATTTAGAAAATGTTGGCTACACTAAAAAAGGCTTACTTAGCTATTATAATATTTATATGATGGAAGATGTGGGTAATATAATTTCGCTAGGCGCTGGAGGAGTAACAAAACTTATACTTCAAAATAATAACACAAAAAGAGTGTATAATTATAAATATCCAAGCGAATATGTGAATGATTTTGGCACAATATTAAATAGAAAAGATGAGGTGTTTAATTTATGGCAGCACTATGGATACCAAAAAGATTAGTAGAAATATCACTTATAAATACAGCAGGACTTACAAAAGAAGAATTTGTAAAAAGATGTGAAAAGGAATACGAGGAAAGAATAAATGATGCGGCAAATAATATTATTCTTTCAAAAAAGCCGATTATTTTAATAACAGGGCCTTCTGCCTCAGGAAAAACAACAACAGCAAATAAAATTAAAGAAAGCCTGATAAAAAAAGGCAAAAAAGCACAGGTGATATCTTTAGATAATTTTTATAAAAACAAAGATAATTATCCGCGCCTTGCAGATGGAAGTAAAGACTATGAAAATGTAACAGCACTTGAAATTGAAGTTTTTAAATCTTGTGTAGAAGAGGTGTTAAGTAGTGGAAAAGCGCATTTTCCAGTTTATGATTTTAAAACAGAAACTAGAAATGATAATCACACACTTATTGATTTAGAAGATGGATTTTTAATTATAGAGGGTATACATGCACTAAATCCAACCCTTTTAAATTTACTGCCAAGAAATAAAACTTTTACTATCTATGCAGGACTTCGAGAAGAATATTCAAATGCTGGCCAAAGAATACTGCCAACTAGGGATATTCGCCTTTTAAGAAGAATGATAAGAGACTACACTCACAGAGGACATAGCTATAAAAAAACAATAGGTATGTGGGATGCAGTTTGCATTGGTGAGGATAAGTATATAAAAATATATAAGCCAAATGCTGATTTACTTCTTGATACAGCTTTTAGCTATGAAATATTAGTTATTAAATATATAGTGAGTAAATTAAAAGAAGAGCTTATAAAAGAAGATGATAAAAAGATGAATGAAATTTTAAAGGTTTTGGAGATTATAGAGCCACTAGATTTAAAATTTATTCCAAAAGATTCTATGTTAATGGAGTTTTATAAATAAAACTTTAATAATAAAATAAAAAAAGAAAGGGTTAAAATTAATTATGGGAATTTTAGATGAATTAAAAGATGCATCTGCAAAACTTGCAGATTCAGCTACAAAAAAAGCAAACGAAGCTTTTGATTTAGGCAAAAAGAAAATGAATGAAATGAGCCTTGAAAATGATTTAGCAAAAGCTCAAAAACAACTTGGAGTTTTAGTTTACACTCTTTATAAAACAGGAGAAGAAAATGCAGAACTTGTGGATGAATATATCCAAAGAATTGTTGTAATAGAAACAGAGCTTGATAATTTAAAAAGCGAAGAGGATACAGTTGAAGTAACGGGAAATCCTGTTTGTACAGCTTGTAATGCACCTCTTTCTAATGAAGATAAATTCTGTAAGGCTTGCGGAACAAAACAAGGCGAATAATAAATATTAGAAAAGACCACTTATCGGTGGTCTTTTTTTTATACAAATATAAAAACAATTATAATCTAAAAAAATTTTTAATATACATAGAAATAAATAAAAAATAAAAAAGAAAGATTTGTATCTATGAATAATGAAAAATTTTTAGTTAGGGGAACATTAGTTCTCACAGCGTCAACCATTATCGTTAAAATTTTAAGCGCTGCTTATAAAATCCCTCTCACAAGAATTTTAGGACCTGAGGGAATGGGGATATTTACCTCGGTTTTTTCTATGTTTATGCCATTTTATGCTTTTTCTATAGCGGGGATAGTTCCAAGTATTTCAAAAATAACTGCCGAAATACATAAAAATGGCGATGGCGCAGTGCTCGCTTTAAAAAATAAAGCTAGCAAAATTTTTACATCGCTTGCTATAGTAATGGCAGGGGTGATTATATTATTTGGGTATTTTAATTTATTAAACGAGGGTGAAAGTGTAAAATTTATAGGCCTTTTATTACTTATACCAAATTTATTTTTTGCAGTTAGTGAGGCTATTTATAAAGGATTAAATCAAGGAAGAATGAATATGATAATAACTGCTAAAGCAGGGATTATAGAAAGTGTATCAAAACTCGTTATAGGGCTTCTTTCTATTTTAATAGCATCTTATTATTTTAAAGAAAATCTTTTAGATATTCAGTTGCTACTTACTCTATTTACAATAAGTATTTCAGGATATATATGTAAAGCATATATGAAGAGTAATTTTTACTATACTCTTAAAGTGAAGAATGAAATAGGAATCAGTGTAACAAATGAAAAAATTATAAAAATGGCACTTCCAATAGCTTTTTCTGCCTTAGTAGTGTCGGGTGCAGGATTTTTTGATAATATAGTAGGACTTTCTTTAATAGAAAATATTTCAAATGCAGAATATATTTTTTATTATTCAAAATTTGATTTATCATTAGCTGAGGATATACCATTATGGCTTTTTGGTATTTATAATGGATATACTTTAACGATAGCAAATTTAATTCCAACTATATCCTCAGCTATAGGGCAATCTTCCCTGCCTGTTATAACAAAGGCAAGACTTACAGAAGATAGCGAAAAAATGAATGCTCAAATAAAAAGAATATTAAAAATGACAGGAGCGAGCATTGTGCCCGTTAGTATGTTTTGCTTTTTCTTTGCAAATGATATTATGGTGATTTTATTTTCTGATATGGGAAGTGCAACAGATATAGCTGCAATGTTTTTAAAATTTCTAGCTCCTTTTATTATTCTTTCGGCTTTTTCTTTTCCTTTAAATTCAATACTTCATGCATTCGATAAGCCTAAAAGTGTTTTTAAAATATTGTTTTTTGCAAGTATTGTAAAAATGTCGCTCACTTATTTTCTTTCTAGTATACCGAGCATTAATATAAAAGGATTTATATATTCTTCCTGTGTTTTTTATATTTTAATATTTGTTTTAACAATAGCCTCAGTTAAAAAAACAAAGGTTAAACTTCCAATAATAAAAGCGATAACTATGCCCCTTATATCTTCTTATATATCCATTTCTTTAGCACTTTACATAAGTGAGAATGTTTTATACTTACTGCCTATAATATTAAAAATCGGAATTACTGGCTTTATATATCTAATGTTTTATAGCTTTATCTTACTAGTTTTCGATTTTTTAGCTTGATATAAATGAAAAAAGAGTTTAAAATAAAGAATATAAAATAAAAAAGAGGGCTTATAAAATGGATTTTGAGTTTAAAGAAAAATATAATTTAGAAGATTTTAAAAACATAGTGGCATTATTAAGAGATAAAGAAAATGGTTGTCCGTGGGATATAAAACAAGACCATTTCTCAATAAAAAAGAACTTTATAGAGGAAGTGTATGAGGCTATAGAGGCTATTGATTTAGAAGATAGTGAATTATTAAAAGAAGAGCTTGGCGATGTTTTGCTTCAAATAGTTTTGCATAGCCAGTTTGAAGAGGAAAAGGGTGTTTTTAATTTAGAAGATGTTATAAATGATATAGCACAAAAAATTGTTATACGTCACCCTCATGTTTTTCATAATAAAGAGGAAGAAAAAAGCAGCGAAAATAAAGTTTTAGAAAAGTGGGAAGAAATTAAAAATAAAACAAAAGGATTTGAAACACTAGCTGAAAAATTAGAAAGTGTACCAAAAGTTTTCCCATCGCTTATGTATGCAAATAAAGTTCAAAAAAGGATGCAGGCGGGCGAAATTGAATTTTTAAAAGATGAAAAATCAAATATTGATGATTTAAAATCTTTGGTTTTAAATCTTGAGACTCTAAATAATGAAGAAGAAAAAGAGGCATTAAGCAAAATACTTTTTATAACTTCTAATCTTTTAAGATTAAAAAAAGAGGATTCAGAGGAGATTTTAAAAGAATTTACAATGGAAATGGTGAAAAAAGTAGGAAATTTTGAGAAAATAACATTGCAAAATGGTAAATCTTTTGATATAATAAGCAGAGACGATTTTATATAAAAAACTATAAAAATCAAATAAAATAATTATAATTATATTTTTGGAGGAATGAAAAATGACAAAAACAGATTTAGTTGCACTAGTTGCAGAAAAAGCGGAATTATCAAAAAAAGATGCTGATAAAGCAGTGAATGCAGTTTTAGAGTCAGTTACTGAAACACTAAAAAAAGGTGATAAAATTTCTTTAGTAGGCTTTGGTACTTTCGAAGTTAAGGAAAGAGCTGAAAGAAACGGTATCAACCCAAAAACTCAAGAGCCAATGGTTATTAAAGCAAGCAAAGCTCCAGCTTTTAAAGCAAGCAAAGCTCTAAAAGATGCTATTAAATAATTTTAGATAATTTTTAAAAAGTCGGCTTATTTTATAGCCGACTTTCTTTTTTAATAATAAAGGAGATTTATTATGCGTATTGATAAATTTTTAAAAGTTTCAAGACTTATAAAAAGAAGAAGTGTTGCAAATGATGTTGCAGATGCAGGGCGAATTATAGTTAATGGAAAAGAAGTAAAGCCTTCATATAAAGTGAAAATTGGGGATGAAATTGAAATAATGTTTGCCCAAAGAGGCGTTAAAGTGAAGGTGCTTTCTATAGAGAATACCCAAAGTAAAGATGGCGCAAGGGAAATGTATACCGTGATAGAAGAATAAAAACACACCATTTATCATATTTATATCTTAAAAACAAATAGATTATAAAGTAAAAAAAGTGGGGTATAAATATGGGTGAGAGTGTTTTTAAAAATCATAAAATAGAAATTATAAACAGAAAAGATATGCTAGTTGAGGGTGCTGTAAGCGTTACTTCATATGATGAGAATATGATAAGTTTAAAAACAGAATTTGGAAAACTTATTATAACTGGCACAAATTTACTCGCTGGTGAAATTAATTCAAAAGAAGGAATTTTAAAACTTACAGGGAGTATAGAAAGTGTTCAATATAAGGTGAATAAAATAAAAGAAAAAGGCATAAAGGGGATTTTATTTAAATGATTTTCACTCCAGAAAACTATACTTTTATATTAGAGGATTGTCTTTATGCTCTTTGTGTTGGATTTATTGTAAGTTTTATAAATGAAATTTTAAAGAGTGTTTTTTATAAAAATAAAACTATGATTTTTATAAAAGATATTTTAATTTGTTTCATATTTTATATTTTAATTTTTAGCTATGTTGTATCCTTTGCAAATTTTAGTATACTAAGATGGTATCATATGTTATTTGCTATTATAGGATTTATGGTATCAAAATTTAGCTTTAATAGAATTTTAAGATTTATTTTTAATTTAGGTTTTATTAATTTATATGTTTTTATAAAACATTTTAGAAAAAATATAAGAATAAACTTGAAAATAAGTAAAAAAACAAAGACGAAAGCGAAAAAAATTAACAATTTAGCATTGAAAAAAGATGATATAATATTGTATAATGATTAAAATTATATAAATTTGAAAAGAGGTGAGAGATTATATGAAAATAAAATTAAAAAAAATAAAAGTGAGATATATTGTTATGTTTGCTTTTATTATTTATTTATCTGTAAATCTTATCACTAATCAATTCAATTTAATGCAAAAACAGCAAGAGTATGAATCTCTTTTAGAGGTGCAATCTGAACTTGAAATGGAAATAGCAGAGCAGCAAAGAATTCTTGAAGAAGAGGATATAACAGTTTATCTTGAAAGAATGGCAAGAGAAAGACTTGGATATGCAGATGATGAAGAGAGAGTTTTTATAGATATACAAAAAGAGAAGTAATGAGAGGAATAATAAATTTCTATGGATAATATTGGCCAAAATCCAAATATAAATAATATGAATATCCCAGCCTATGGATATAATAATCAGCAAAATTTTCAAAATTCACAAGCCTATCTAAACGAAAGAAAAAAGAAAAAGAGAAAAACTGCTATACTAGTGAGTGCATTTATGCTTATATCTTTAATAGCTGTTTTCTTTTTTGCTAAAAGTTTTAGTGATAAAGGTTCTTCCTCAGTTGTAAAAACGAGCAATGTTTATGGTGATAGTGTTGCTGTTTTGCACGTTTATGGAACAATTCAAAATGTTGAAACATTTGATAGTGTAAGCTATAATCATTCATTTTTAATGCAAACAGTGGATGAATTAATGCAAGATGAAACTAATAAAGGCATATTTTTAAAAATTAGAAGTGGTGGCGGAACGGTTTACCATTCAGATGAATTCTATTTAAAATTAATGGAATATAAAGAAACAACAGGCAGACCAATTTATGCATACTTTGAAGAAACAGCAGCATCAGGCGCTTATTATATCGCTTGTGCAGCGGATGAAATTTATGCTAATAGAAATACTACAACAGGCTCTATAGGTGTTATTATTTCATACCTTGATTTATCACAGCTTTATGAAAATATTGGAATTGAAGAAGTGATGATAGTTTCAGGAGCAAATAAAGGTATGGGCGCTGGCGAATTAAATGAAGAGCAAAGAGCGATTTATCAATCAGTTGTTGATGAGAGTTATGAGCAGTTTGCAAATATTGTAAGCGAGGGGCGAGATATGCCTCTTGAAGAAGTTAAAGTAATAGCAGACGGCAGAATATACACAGGTCAGCAAGGTCTTGAAAATGGCCTTATTGATGAGCTTATGTCATTAGAAGATGCTGAAAATCTTGTTATGGAAAAAACACAGGCAGATTTACAGTATATATATTATAACCACCCAACTCAGCAGTTTTCATGGACAGATTTGCTTTTTGCAAATAGCCAGGAAACACAAAAGGGTGATTTAGCAGTTATTAGTGAAATTATAGATGATAAAATGGCAGGTATACCACTTTATTATTATAAGGGATAATTTTAAACTAGGTGAAGTTATACAAATAAATTAAGAAAAGTTTAGCAAGGAAACTATTATTGTTTTCTTGCTATTTTTATCTTAAAAATGATATGATATAGATATATAGATTGAAAAACACTTTAAATAAAAAAAGGGGGCAAGGATACGTATGGCTAAAATTATATTAGATGTATCAAATTTATATTTAGAGGAAGTTGTTGAAAATATAAATATGATAAAAGATGATTTAATAGGGGTAATAGTTAGCTGTGATGTTAAAAATTACGATGATTTATACTTAAAAGCAAAAACCTTATTTAATAAAGAAGGTGTAAAAGTCTTTAAAGGAGTTAGTAGGGCGATAATGGATAACTCTTATAATCAAACACAAACACTAGAATATAAAAATGATACTGTAATTGATGAAAATGAAGATAAGGCGGCTAATTTTATTTTAAAAGAACTTTGCGAAAATGAAGAGGCTGATATTATAACCTTTGGCCCTTTAACAAATATTGCCCTTGCTTATTTAAAAGATGAAAAAAGCTTTAATACTGCTAAAAATATATATGTTGTAGCGGGTGCGCTTTTAGGCTATCAAACAACAACTCCAACCTCGCACCACAGTATATTAGCTGATACCCATGCGGCAAATTTAATTTTAAAATCTGATTTACATATCACTTTAATTCCGCCTCATACATTAAAAAACCCTGTTAAAGATGCACTTTCAATATATAAGGGAAGTGAGTATGAGTACTATAATGCATTTTTAGAAGTTGACACTTCAAACAGCCTATCTCGTGGGCAAACAATTATAGATGTGGCAGGCAAAAACCCAATAACTCACACAGTGACAACAGGTAGAAGAAAAAAAGTTGTGAAAAAAATGATATAGGAGGAGATATTAAATGAGAAGATTTATAATAGATACAGATGCTGCGAGCGATGATGCGGTAGCGCTTATTTTAGCTTTAAGAGAAAAAAGTGTTAAAGTGGAAGCGATAACCGTTTGTGCTGGGGCAATGGAAATAGAAAAAGCAGAAATAAATGCAAGGGTGGCCACTGAAATAGCAAACACCTATCAGCCTAAAGTTTTTTCAGGAATGTCAAAACCTTTATTTAAAAAACAGATAACGGGCGAGAGTGCTCATGGGGTAGATGGGCTTTCAGATATAGGGCTCTCAAAAACAAATCTTCCACTTGAAAAAGAACATGCAGTTGATGAAATTATTCGCCTTGCAAAGGAATATGATGATTTAGAAATTATAGTTTTAGGACCAATGACTAATATTGCAATGGCAATACTACTAGATTTAAAAGCTATGCAAAGAGTGAAAAGGATTATTGCAATGGGCGGGCAGTATAAAATGCCAAACCCAATAACACCTAATGCAGAATATAATATTTGGGTGGATGCAGAAAGCTGTGATATTGTATTACAAAGTGGTATAGAAACTATGTTTATCCCATTAGATGCCTGCTACGAAACAGCTGAAATTGATAAAAATGATAGAGAAAAACTTCTTTCTTTTAATACAAGGTGTGGCGATTTTATAGTTAAGGCGAATTCAAAACTCTTGCAGTTTAATAGAGATTTTTATAATAAGGATATTATAAGCTTGCCAGATCCAAGTGCAGTTGCAGCGGCTTTAAAAGAAGGTGTTATAGTAGAAAAACTTTCCTGTCGTGCAAGATGCGAATACCAATCAGAAAAAAGCTATGGACAAATAATATATGATTTTAATTCAAATGAAGAACACAATGCAATACTAGTAACAAAAATTGATGCAGAAAAATTTAAAGAATACCTTTTTGAAAAGGCAAGTTTTTAATATGTAAAACATCGATAAAGGAGAAATATTAGTATGAAAAAGATTGAGATAATAGCTGAAAATATTATAAATGATATCAATTTAAAAGAAAAAGATATTTCAATTATATTTTCAGCCGATAAAGGCGATAGAATAAGACAATTCGTAGTTTTAAATAGGGAATATAAAGAGGAAGATAAAAAAATTCGTCCAGTGCAAAAGGAGTATATAAATTCTAGTTTTTTTAATATTATGGGCTGCGATATTATAAAAAAAGCTTACTTTACTAAAAATAAAATAGATTTAGAAATACTATATAAAAAAGAGGATTACCATATTATAATAGATATTTCAAAAATTGATTTAGAAGAAGACACTATAAAATATCTAAAGTTTATTTTAAAAGACAAGATTGAGCTTAAAAAAGAAGTGGTAACCGCTTAAAAAAATAAAAACTTAGCTAAAATTAATTAAAAATTAATTAGCTAAGTTTTTTTATTTTCTTAAATTGTAAAAAATCTTGACAAGTACTGCAAAAAGTACTATACTATGTTTAGTACCCAATAATGTACTTAACATGAAATCAAGAAAACAAGGAAGGGAATAAAAACAAATATGAATTTAGACGACAGTGTAATTTATTTAAAATTTGCAAGTGCTATACTACTTTTAGATAAGAAATCAAAGCTTACAAAAAAGTTTTGTGAGCAAATCGAGACAACAGATAGAGAATTTTCACAAAGACATCAGTTTTATGCAGAAACTATAACCCATTGTATTCATTTAAATATTATAAATCAAAAAGCCTATCCTTTTGAGTATCTAAGGCGAAAGCATCAACTGCCTCTTTCAAAAAATTTATTTAGCAAAGAAAAGGTGCTTTATTCAAAAATGTTAGTTGAGAATTGTGAAGTGTGTAAATAAGAATAATGATAAGAGATAGTTTCTATCTCTTATTTTATTTAAAATATCAATATTAAAATAATTATTATTAAGGTTTGCACATATAAGCTTTAAAAATATGAAATTAATATGGTAATATTTACAATTATTAAAAAAAGCCTTGTAAATATGATGAAAAAGTGATAATATGTAAAAAAGAATAAAAATATAGTTAATGTATATATTAAATATATAATAAGCAAAACAGTAGTTAATGATGTGCTAAAAATACAGCTTTTACTGGTAACAGCGAATCCGTGTATGTAGAATTTTTCTGCCTATGCGATTTTTTTTGGCAAAAAATTAAGGAGAATATGAAAAATGTATGTTTTATTATTTGCACTTTGGATACTTTTAAATGGGAGAATAACGCTTGAAATATGCCTTTTTGGCATTGTGATTTCAGGGGCTATTTATTACTTTATGAAAAAACATCTTGAGTATGAAAGTATTGGGCCAAAAGCCTTAAAAAACACGTTTCGGGCAATTGGATATATATTTGTTTTAGCAAAAGAAATAATAGTATCAAGCTTTACTGTTATTAAATTTGTTTTAAGTAAAGAAGAGATTCAGCCTCAAATAGTATTTTTTAAAGTTGATTTAAAATCTGAATTTGCAAAAACAATACTTGCAAATTCAATAACACTTACTCCTGGAACGATAACTGTTAACGTTGAGGGAGATGTTTTTTGTGTTCATGCTTTAGATTACACATTAGCAGAAGATTTTGAAAATTCAATTTTTATAAAACTATTAAAGAAAATGGAGGATAATTTATAATGATAGATACTTTATATAATTATTTATTTACAGGCGCATTAGTATATCTTTCAGTTTTACTTTTTCCATATTTATTTCGCTCAATTATAGGGCCTAATTTCTTTGATAGAATTCTTGGGATAAATAGCATATCAACTATAGTTATTTTAATGATATGCCTTGTGGCAGCACTTCAAAACGAGCAATATATTATCGACGTTGCGCTAATTTATGCAATACTTGGATTTGTAACGGTGGTTATCGTTTCAAAAGCTTATCTTCGAAATCATAAAAAGGATAGAGAAAAAGATTTTGAAAACTTAAAAAAAGATTATTTAAATAACACTAGTATTAAGAAAGAAGAGGGAAATGATAATGATTAATTTTATTATATCAGCTATTTTAATGATTTTAGGGCTTATTGTTTTAACTATTTCTGTTATTGGTAATTTTAAATATAGCTTTGTTTTAAATAGAATGCAGGTTGCATCAGTCTCAGACACATTAGGAGCGATGTTTATCACTTTATCTATTATTGTGTACACAGGCCTTACTGTTTTAGGATTAAAATTAATATTAGTTATCGCTTTTTTATGGTTTGCAAATCCAGTTGCATCTCATTTTTTAGCAAAAACTGAAATTATTTCAGATGAGAAGATAACAGAGAAATGCGAGGTAGTAGACAATGATCTTATTTGAGACTATACTATTAACATTTTTATTAGTGTGCGCTATTGCCGTCTCCCTTACTAAAAACTTATTAACTAGTGTTGTTATATTTATGTCTTATTCATTAGTTGTAAGTATATTATGGCTGCTTTTACGTTCTCCAGATCTTGCGATAACAGAAGCGGCAGTTGGTGCAGGTGTTACCTCAACACTCTTTTTTGTAACACTGCAAAATATTAACAGGCTAAAAGAAGAAGATGAGGAGATAGATGATGAAGAATAAATTTTTAAAATCTCTTGAAAACTTTGCTAATGGCGATTTAAATATTACAACTAAAAGAAAAGCAAAAACAAAGCGCAGAAATGTAACTCACCACGAGGAAACAGTGGAAGAGAGATATAAAGTTTGGCATGATTCAAAAGCAGAAGGATTTTTTAACACTGTTTATAAAGTGGCATCAGGGCTCATTTGTGCTATGGTAATTTTAGTTTTACTGATAACTGTTTCATTCCTTCCAGAGTTTGGAAATCCTGATAACCCAGTAAATAATGAAGTTTCAGATAGATATATAGAAAAAGGTCTTGAGGAAACAGGGGCTGTTAATATAGTTTCAGGAATGATACTTGATTATCGTGCTTTTGATACTTTTGGCGAGAGTGCTGTTTTATTTACAGCCTCAGCTTGCGTTATGTTTTTAATGAGTAATGATAAAAAGAAAACTAATAAAGACGAAATGCAAAATGAAAACTATAAGGTTATCCCAAGGGATCCAATAGTTAAAAATGTTGCAAAATTTGTTATCCCATTTGTTTTAATTTTTGGGATATACCTTGTCTTAAATGGGCATATATCACCAGGTGGTGGATTTTCAGGAGGGGCATTAATGGGAGCAAGCCTTATTTTATACTCCTCAGCTTACGGATTTAAAACTATTAGAAAAGTGATAACAGAAAAATTAGTTAAAACAGTAACTTTCTTATCATTATCATTTTATGCTATTGCAAAAGGCTATTCCTTTTTTACAGGTGCAAACCATATTCCCACTGGATTTCCTTTAGGTGAGGCGGGGGATATATTATCAGCAGGATTAATACTTCCTTTAAACATCTGTGTTGGCCTTATTGTAACTTGTACAATTTATAGCTTTTATTCATTATTTACAAAAGGGGAGGTTTAAAAATATGATAGGACCGAATTTACTTAGTAATTACTATGAAACTGTAGCTATGATTTTATTTGGAATAGGATTTACAAACCTTTTCTTGCAAAAGAATTTAATAAAAAAAGTTATTGGGCTTAATATTATGGACGGAGCTGTTTATTTGTTTTTAGCAGCAAAAGGATATATAGAATCTCGCCTTGCACCAATAGTTGTAAATGGGATAACTGATCCTGAAATATATATAAATCCAATACCGAGTGGCCTTGTTTTAACAGGTATTGTTGTATCTGTTTCAATAACAGCCGTTTCACTATCTTTAATAACAAAACTTTATAAAGAATACCACACTCTTGATTTAGATGAAATTATAACAAGAGTGGGCAAGGAGGCAAGCTAATGGCATTTGCTTATAATTTTCCGTTTTTTTGTATATTATTTACGATGGCAGGCGGGGTAGTGAGCAGTGTCTTAAAGGCAAAACCTGCTTTCTATTTAAATATTTTTATAACTTCTTTGTGCACACTTATGAGTGTTTACCTACTTATTTTTATGTATAACACTCCGCAAGATGTAACCTATCTTATGGGGCATTTTCCAGCTCCTTGGGGGAATGAAATTCGTTTTGGCCCTCTTGAAATTTTAATAGGAACTGTTTTAAGTGTTGTGATGCTATTAATAAATATTTGCCAAAAAGATAGAGTGTTTTTTAATGTTAAAGATAAAAAGATTAATCTATTTTATCTTATGATGAATTTGATGCTTTCAAGCCTTTATGCCCTAACTTATACAAACGATTTATTTACAGCCTATGTTTTTATAGAAATAAACACTCTTTGTGCTTGTGGACTTATTATGGCAAAAGAAAATGGAAAAACAATAGGTGCTACTATAAAGTATCTATTAATGAGCCTTTTAGGCTCTGGTTTATACCTTGTTGCGATAATATTATTATATGATTTAACAGGGCATCTATTAATGCCAAACGTTGGCGAGAGTTTATCAGTTTTAATAGCCTCAGGCGAATATGTATTGCCTATAACTATTATTGCAGGGCTTTTAGCCGTGGGTATTGCTATTAAATCAGCATTGTTCCCATTTCATACTTGGATGAGCCATGCTTATAACAATGCTATGAATATGTCAAATGCCATATCCTCAGGCCTTGTTGTAAAAGGGTATGTTATCTTACTAATTAAATTTTTCTATTCTGTTTTTGGTCTTGAAGCGATAAAGGCATTAAACGTTGGAGATGTTTTAATATTCTTTGGTGTTTTAGGAATTGTGGCAGGAAGTATTGAAGCTTTAAGAGAAAAGAACGTTAAAAGGATGCTAGCTTATTCCTCAGTAGGCCAAATGGGATATATCTATGTTGGAGTTGGCCTTGCAACATTTGAGGGGCTTGTGGCGGCAGGATTTATAATTGTTTCACATGCTTTAACAAAATCAATGCTTTTTACATCTTTAGAAGGATTAATGTTCTCCTCAGAAAACTCAAAATATATACAAGGGCTAAAAGGCTCAGCTTATAGAAATCCAGTGGCGGCACTAGGCTTTACAGTGGGGGCATTTTCAATGATAGGTATTCCACTATTTTCAGGATTTATCGCAAAGTATTCTTTATCAACAGCGGCTATACATGAGGGTATTTTCATCTGGGTGATTTTAATATCACTTTTAATAAGCACAGTTTTAAATGCAGTTTATTTCTCAAGAGTGCTTATTAGTATTTACACAAAAGATGAAGAGCGAATGGAAAAACATAAAAATAGTTTTACCTATAAATTCGGCCAAGTAGGATTTATAACATTAAACGTTTTACTTGGGTTATTTTATCAACCAATAATCGATATAATCGAAGTTGGATTTTTAACATTAGGATAGGAGAGAATTAATATATGATTACATTATTATCAGTGTTTTTTCCTATTGTAGTGGGATTTGTAATGCTAGGGATTAAAACAAAAGACAGAAAAACAATTCATAAAATTGCTCTTTTTACAATGGCATTAACTATAGTGTTTGTTTTTTTAGGAAACATACTATTTTTTAATACCAGTATTGATTTTCTAAAGCTTGTTTTAAATATTAAATATAGCTTTAAAATTGATGGAGTGGCGGCTTTCTTTTCAAGTGTAGCGGCAGTTGTGTGGTCTTTAGCGGGAGTGTATGCATTTAGCTATATGTCTCATTCAAAAGATGAAAAAAGATTTTTTGGCTTTTTTCTAATCTCTCTTGGGGCATTACTTGGAGTTTTTTATGCAAACAACTTAGTTACCTTATATAGCTTCTTTGAGGGGCTTTCTCTTGCAGCTTACGTATTAGTTATCCACGAGGGGACAAACTCTGCACTTTTAGCAGGCAGAAAATTTATATACTATTCAATTTTTGGTGCATCTCTTGGTCTTATAGGAACAATTTATTTATATTCCCTTGTAGGAAATCCAGATTTTATAGCAGGAGGCTTGCCTGAAATTGCGGCTATGCTTGATAGAGATGGAATTATTTTAATTTCATTTTTAGCTATCGTAGGTTTTGGCTGTAAAGCCGGATTGTATCCATTACACTCTTGGCTATCGGCTGCCCATCCAGTGGCACCAGCGCCAGCAAGTGGTGTTTTATCAGGTCTTGTAACAAAGGCGGGGGTTGTGGCGATAATAAGAGTTATATACTACTTTACAGGAGCCGATTTAATAAGAGATACCTGGGTACAAACTTCTTTAATAGCACTTAGCCTTTTAACTATATTTATGGGATCTATGCTTGCAGTGAGAGAGACGATAATTAAAAAGCGACTCGCTTATTCCTCAGTAAGTCAGGTGTCATATGTTTTACTAGGACTATTCTTATTAAATGAAACTGGCTTTACAGGAGCATTTTTGCAAGTATTATTTCATGCAAGTGCAAAAACACTACTGTTTTTAGTGGCAGGCGCTATTATATTTAAAACTCATCACACAAAAGTAGATGAAATAGTAGGGCTTGGCTATAAATATAAAAGTATATTTATCTTTCTTTTAATAGGTGGATTATCACTCGTTGGAATTCCATTAACAGGCGGATTTGTTTCGAAATGGTATTTAGCACAAGGATCTTTAGAGGTAAGTAATGGTGTTTTTGCAGTTTTAATTATAATGCTATCAGCACTTTTAACTGCAGTTTACTTGTTCTCACCAGTTGCAAAGGCATTCTTTACTAAAGAAGAAGAGATTGTAAAAGGCAAAGAAAGCCTTGATAAATATATGTTTATCCCAATGATGGTTTTAACTTTTATAATAATAGGTATAGGTATTTATCCAGCACCTGTTATTGATTTTATAAGCAGTATAACTGTAACACTAGGTTTATAGGGGGGATTAATTTATGAATATTATGATACTATTTCCAACCCTATTAGCGGTAGTTTTAGGAATTTCGATTTTAGTAAGTAAAGATGAAAATACAAATAGCATTATGAAAAAAGGTGTTGTATACACAGTTTTAATTTCAGCACTTACCGTTTTTGTAATGTATAGCTTTTATAATCAAAGTGTTACCATTTTTAAATTTAATGATATTATTGATGTAAGTTTTAAAATAGATGGTCTTGCTGTTGTTTTTATATCACTTATTAGTTTTTTATGGCCATTTGCATCAGTTTATGCTAGTAAGTATATGACTCACGAGGGCGGCGAGAAAAAGTTTTTTAGTTTTTATATTATGACCTTTGGTGTGGTTATTGCTTTTAGCTTTGCTAGTAATTTACTAACGATGTATCTTTTTTATGAGGTGCTATCTTTTATAACTTTGCCACTTGTTATTCATAATGGTGAACATAGAGATTTATTTGCTGGAAAAATTTATATACTATACTCCGTTTTAGGGGCATCAATTTCTTTTATGGGAATGATGATATTTATGATATACACTGGCACATGGCAGTTTAATTCAGGTGTTCTTTTAGGGATGCCAGAAGATAATATGCTTTTAATTGCCTATATTTTAATGTTTGTAGGATTTAGTGTGAAAGCAGGTATTTTTCCATTTAATAAATGGCTTATTGCAGCGGGTGTTGCCCCAACTACGGTTACGGCACTTCTTCATGCAGTTGCAGTTGTAAAATCTGGTGTTTTTGCTGCGATGAGAGTTACTTACTACTTATATACACCAGAATACTTAAAAGGAACTTTTGCTCAGTATACAGTTATGATAATGGCTATTATAACAATAGTTTTTGGCTCTTCTATGGCTATGAAGAATAAACACTTAAAAAGAAGATTTGCCTATTCAACTGTAAGTCAGCTTTCTTATATTTTACTGGCTATTAGCGCTATGAGTATTTATGGATTAATAGCAGCTTTAATGCACACTGTTTTTCACGCTTTAATAAAAATAGTGATTTTTTACACAGCAGGCAATGTTATGTTTGTAAATCATAAGGAATATGTTAGTGATATAGAGGGCTATGGAAAGAAAATGAAGCTAACATTTTTAGCTTTTACAATTAGCAGTATAGCTTTAATAGGTATACCGCCATTTGGAGGCTTTTCATCAAAATTTGCTATAGCTACAGCCGTTATAGAAGTTGGCGGTTGGCTTGGATTTATAGCGGTGTTAGCACTTATGATTTCAGCATTGTTAACGGCTATGTATCTACTGCAAATTGCAGTTTTAGCATTTATTCCACACAACGATTTTGATTATTCAAGACTTGATAAAGTAAAAGAAGCTCCAAAGGAAATGAGTGTAACTTTAATAGTTTTAACAGCTGTTATGGTTGTATCTTCATTTAATGCTAGTGGAATTTATACAGCGATACAAACTTTACTAATGGGAGGATATTAGTTTATGAATATTAATATGTTACTAGGTATAGTTGTAATGCTTGTTTTAATTGGTGGATTTTTATTATCTTTAATTAAAGATGAAAATAGCATCTTTAAAATTTCTGTGGCTATAGTATCAGTAGTGCTAGTGGTAAATTTATATGCATTTATGAATTTTAATTCGAGTTTAGAAAGCTTTAATTTAAATTTATTTTCAGGCTTTGGAATAAAATTTAGTGTAAATGAATTTTCTATTTTATTTTCAGTGATAGCAAGTGTATTATGGCTAATAAGTGCCACTGAAACAAAGGAATACTTTAGTCATCATGCAAAATATCTTAATAGATATTATTCGGCTTTAATTGTTACTTTTGCTGGAACACTAGGTGTTTTTTATGCGAGTGATTTATTCACATTATTCGTGTTTTTTGAAATAATGTCTTTTGCAAGCTATCTATGGGTAGTGCATAATGGGGATGAAAAATCAGATAAAGCTGGGAAAAGCTATTTAAGCTATGCTGTTTTTGGAGGGCTATCTTTATTATTTGGAATATTTATTTTATATTCTCTTTCAGGAAATTTAGATATTCATCATTTAAGTGAAAACTTTGTTTTATATAAA
Source organism: uncultured Oscillospiraceae bacterium (assembly GCA_964369205.1). Classification (GTDB taxonomy): domain Bacteria; phylum Bacillota; class Clostridia; order Oscillospirales; family Ruminococcaceae; genus RGIG3102. The sequence continues at coordinate 29,543 of CAYJEK010000009.1, forward strand.
GATAGTAATATGCTATATATTGCAGCTATTTTAATCTTTATCGGATTTGGCTGTAAAGCTGGTGCCTTCTTTGTTCACGACTGGCTAGCGCTTGCTCACACAGCATCTCCTGCGCCTGCAAGCGGACTTCTTTCAGGGCTTTTAACTAAAACTGGTGTTTATGGCATTATTTTATTAGTTGTAAAAATAATGTCGTTTAGCGAAGTGTTTGTATACTTTGTTTTAGCTATCAGTGTTTTAAATATGCTAGTGGGGGCTGTTTACGCCTTTATGAGCAATGATTTAAAAAGAACTCTTGCCTATTCATCAGTATCCCAAATTGGCTTTATTTTATGGGGTGTAAGCTTTAGTGTTCTTTTAGGCGAGCACAATACTTATGCCGCTTACGGCACTGTTTTTCATATGATAAACCATAGCTTAATTAAAATTTTATTATTTAGTTTAAGTGGTGTAATCTATCAAAATACACATACTTTAGATTTAAATAAATTAAAAGGCTTTGGAAAGGATAAACCTTGGCTAAAAGCTTGCTTTTTAATAGGGGCATTATCTATAATGGGTGTTCCTCTATTTAGCGGATACATTAGTAAAACTCTTCTTCACGAGGCAGTAGTTGAGCTTATGCATCTTGGATATCATTCATTTATATGGACACTACTTGAGTGGCTGTTCCTTCTTTCTGGTGGATTTACCTTTGCTTATATGCTAAAATTATTTATTTGTATATTCATAGAAAAACCAGAAGTAGAAAAACCTATTAAAAATTACGTTACAAAGAAAACAGCAACATTGCTTTCATTAGTTACAATAAGTTTAGTTATTTTAGGAATTACTCCGAATATAACTTTTGGATATATAGGCGAATTTGTCTCTCATTTTATGAATACCCATGCAAAAAGCGATATTCATTACTTTATTTGGATTAATTTAAAGGGAAGTATTATATCCATTTGTATAGGACTTTTATTATACTTTGTAATAGCAAAAAACACTGTTGCTACAAAAAGTAAGGGATATAGAGATTTTAATAGTGCAAATATAACTATTGAAAACTGTATTTATAAACCGATGATGGGTATTTTAAGCTTTGCTTTTGCTATAATTATGAGAGTTTTTGATATTAGTGCAGATGTTATTATAGTTATACTAAATAGGCTATTTTATAAATCTGTTAAAATACCAAAAACATTCTTTGAAGGAAAAGAAAAACCAGCTTATATAAAAGAATCAACACTTCATTTAACTTACTCTTTAAGCTATAGTTTACTGCTTTTTGGAATAGGACTTTTAATAACACTTATGTATTTATTAATAGTAGGTACAAGATAAAAATAAAAAATGCTAGCTATATAGCTAGCATTTTTTATTTATACAGTTTTTACATTTTCAATTTTCTTAAATAAAGATAATAAAATACTCTTATCATCAGCATTTAATGATTCTAAAATATTAGCTTCCCAGCGCACTGTTGAATCAATGGCTGCAAGATAGGCTTTTCTGCCTTCTTGAGTTAATATAAAAGATTTTTTTCGCCTGTCTTGATACTTTGTTTGGATTTTTTCAATAAGCCCTAAATCAGATAATTTAGCAATACTTCTTGCAACGTGGGCAGGATCCATTATTAAATCTTTTGCCATCTCGCTTGGAGAAGAAATTTCATTATCTCCTATGTAGATTAAAAAAGGAACAATCCCCGTTGAAAGGCCAAATTTTTGTATATCGAAAGTGCGAAAAGAATTAAGATCTTTAGTTAAACGTATAATAGTGTTTGAAATTTGTGGTCTCATAAAAATAGTCATCCTTGTGCTTTTTTTAATTTGCTAAAACAAAAGATATCACTAAAAAAAATAAATTTTGTTTAGGAATTAGTATACAATATAAATAAATGAATTTCAAGAGATAAAATCCACTTTTAACAATATGTCGAAATAAAGAGCTGGATAAATTATAAAAAATATATAAAACGACCAAAGTTTATATATTTTATAGAAATATATTCCAGTTTTAATTAAAATAAAATTAGAAAATAAAGCGATAAACTTTTATCACTTTATTTTACATAATATAGGGGCATTTTCATAAAGTAGAGCATTTTTTAAATCATTGATGTAGGTGTGTTGTTGTTTTTTTAAAATATCTTTTAAAAATGGGAGAATATAAATTTTTTTAGGAGACAGCCTTCCCTCGAATTCTATAGTGCAATTGGATTCGTCTCCTGAAAAAAAGCCTTTAAAAATACCGCTAAAATGTTTGTTATCTAAATGAAATTCCCATTCCCTATAAAGCTTTACATAGGTAATTTTACAGGTGGTTGGATTTTTACTATTAGATGAGAGGACAAAAGTGTCATCGTTTAAAACCTTAACATTTCTTAAATCGCTTCTCCAAGAATAATTTTCTAGATGTGTTATTTTGTTCCATACTTTAATTATATCAAAATCTAGCTTTACTTTAATGTTTGATTTAATCATAACATTCTCCATAAAACAAGTTTTTATGCCAAATAATGGCACCATCTACGGTTTGAGTATACCATAGTTATTATATGAAATCAATAAAGAAACTGTTAATTTTGTGTGTTTGCACGTTTTAGAACACTTACTATAAATCCAAATATTAAACTCGCGCTAACACCTCCAGAGCAAGCAATGAAGCCACCTGTAAATATTCCAATAAATCCTTCTGTTAAAACAGCCGCCTCAACTCCTTTTGCAAGAGCATTGCCAAACCCAATAATAGGCACAGTAGCGCCAGCGCCAGCTATCTCTATTAATTTATCCCATATGCCAAGACTGCCAAGAATTACCCCTAAAACAACACCGATAACTAAAATTCTAGCGGGGGTAAGTTTAGTTAAATCCAAAAGAAGCTGAGCTATTACACAAATAATACCGCCAACTAAGAATGCCATTATATAATTCATAAATACAGTCCCTTCATTTTTATCTTAATATTTAAAAATTTTCATTATTTAAAAGCGTTAATTTCTATAAGGTGTGCAATTCCTGGGATAGATTCTTTTTGCATTGTTGTTGTAGTGCTTAAAAGAGCGCCTGTTGAAATAAATAAAACTTTTTTATATTCGCCACTTTTAAGTTTTGGCAAGATATAAGAAGATAAAACAGCAGCAGAACATCCACACCCAGAAGCGCCACTTTCTATATTTTGAGTTTTAAAATCATATATAATACAGCCGCAATCGGTATGATTTTCAAAGGTAATTCCTTCTTTTTTTAGTATCTCTTTTAATAAGTTTGAGCCAACAAGTCCTAAATCTCCAGTAAAAATCATATCAAAATCAATAGGTTTTGATTTTGTGTTTTTTAAAAAATCTATAATAGTTTTTGCTGCTGCGGGAGCCATTGCAGCCCCCATATTATTTGGATCTTTTATATCAAAATCCATTACTGTTCCTATATGGCATTTAGAAATATAAGGCCCATCACCCTCTTTTTCTAAAAAAACTGCCCCTGAGGCGGTAACGGTCCATTGTGCTGTTGGAGTTCTTTTTCCGCCATAATCTAAAGGAGTTCGAAACTGTCTTTCGGCTGTGCAAAAATGGCTACTCACCATACAAACAGAATTTTTAAAATGATTTGCATCTAAAAATATAGAGGAAGTAAGCATACTTTGAGCCATTCCACTGCAAGCACCATAAACACCTAAAAAAGGGATATCATAGTCTCTTAGTGTAAAATTTGAAGCAGTTATCTGATTTGATAAATCAGTTCCAACACAAAAATCAACCTCACTTTCAGATACTCCTCTTTTTTCAAGTAAGGTTTTTAAAGTGTATTTTTGCATAGCTACTTCGGCTTTTTCCCAAGTTTTTTCACCAAAATATTCATTATTGAAAATTTTATCAAAGCCAAGATTTAATGGCCCCTCGCCTTCTTTTTTTCCGCCAACACAGGCAAAAGAAGTTATAAAAACGGGATTATTTAAAATTATTGTTCCTCTCATAAACACTCCTACTTAATTTTAGCCTATAAAAGGCATTACAAAATATAAAACTATACCATAAATAACACTCGCTATCACACCATAAATAATAACAGGACCTGCTATTATAAACATTTTCGCTCCAACACCTGTTATAAAGCCCTCGCTTTTAAATTCAAGTGCTGCAGCTACAACTGCATTAGCAAAGCCAGTTATAGGAACTAGCGAGCCAGCACCTGCTTTACTGCCAAGTTTATGATAAAGTCCAAAAGATGTAAGAATTGCTGATATAAAAACCAAAGTTATCGACATTAAAAGCCTTGCATCGCTTATAATAAACCCGACATCTAGATAAAAATTATATAAAATTTCTCCAAATAAGCAGATACCACCACCTGTAAAAAATGCAAAAATACAGTTTTTTAGTAATTTTGAATTGGGGCTTGCTTTTTTAACAAGCTCTGAATATTCTTTTTTTGTTATATCCATTTAAAATAAATTCCTTTCAAAAAGTAATTGGCTATTTTAAATAGTGTTGAATAATTTAAAAGTTTTAAACAAAAAAGAGGGAATATGTTTAAAATAAAAAAAGCAGGGAATTTCCCTACTTTAGTATTTATATTATTAAAATAAATTAATCTATTCCAATAGTGCGGCTTCTGTATTCTACAATAGTAGTATCCTGCCAATTATTAAAAATATCTTTTGCTATTTTTTCTCTTGTTCCAACTATTCGAAATCCATTCTTTGTGCAAATTTTAATACTTGCTATATTAGATGAAAATATGCTTGCATATAAAGAGTATATTAAGTTTTCCTCAGCTTTTTTAATACTCTCTTTTAAAAGAAGAGTGCCAAGGCCAGCACCTCTTGCATTTTTAGTTATGTATATACTTATTTCGCAAACTCCTTTATAGCAAGCTCTACTACTAGTAGGCGAGAGGGCTGAAAAGGCTATAATTTCGCCATTTTCTTTTGCTACTAATCTATTTGTTTTTAAATGAGAATTATCCCAATCTTCTACACTAGGGCACACATTATTAAACGTTGATTTTCCTTCAATTAAAGCTTCATTATAAATTTCTAACACCTTTTTGATATCTTCTTTTTTCATTTCGTGCAAAGTTATCATTATAAAATCCCCCTATAGTTTTATTTTTATAATATATTATTAAGAATAAAAATGCAAGAAAAAAAGACTGATATAAAATATCAGTCTTTAAATTTAGCTTAATTATTTAGCAGCGTTAGCTTTTTTCATCATTTGTGAAACTTTTCTAGCAGCTACTTTTTTATGAAGAACACCTTTTGATTTTGCTTTATCAATAGTTGAGATAGCTAAAGTGACAGCCGCTTGCTTGTCAGCGGAACCATCAGTTAAAGCAGCATCTGCTTTCTTGATAACAGTTTTAAGATTACTCTTCACAGCTTTGTTACGAAGTGTTTCTTTCTTCGTTTGATTAACTCTGTCTTTTTGAGATTTAATATTTGGCATGATCCCACCTCCTTCTGCGTACTGTGACAGCATATACTATAATACCACTTTAGCTTTAAAAAAGCAAGTGTTTTTTTAAAAAGATAAAAACTTTTTAGGTTTTTTATTATTTGTAGTCTATTATACCACAAAATATCATATAAATAAAGGTAAGATATTGATATGAGTGGTGATATATTGAGAAAACCAATAAAAAAAATAAATATAATGATTTTGTTTTTGCCAGCTTTAATAGTTAGCTTTTTAACTCTTTATTTTCTAAATGAAATGGCGAATGCTTATTTGTATGCCGATTTTGTGCAAACAGGGATTAGTGAAGAATTAAAAGATAATAATATAGAAGAAGGCAACATACAAGATGAAAAAAATGAAGAGGTAAATCCTTTTGAAAATTTTGATATTGAAACCTTTAAACTTCAAAATAGCGAGGCAGAATATGTGTATGATGAAAGGTATCCAATCTTAAATATTAAATATGAAAATGCACAAAACAACTACACGATTAAACACGGTAGTGCATATTTAAAAAATTTAACGGATTTATCTAATGATGAAGTAAGAGGAATAATGGCGCAAGATATTAATTTTAATATTCAAAAAAATTCCTCTGAGCCTCAAATACTAATTATGCACACTCATGGAACAGAAAGCTATCAGCCAGAGGGTATGATGAGCTATGATCCTTCTTACACCTCTCGTGATACAGATAATAATCAAAATATAACATCAGTAGGGAAAGTTTTAGCGGATACTTTAAATAGTTTTGGGTATAATACATTGCACGATACATCCTTGCACGATTATCCAAGTTATAATGGAAGTTATGATAGAAGTAGAGAGGTAGTAGAGGAGTATTTATTAAAATACCCTTCTATAAAAATAGTTTTAGATATTCACAGAGATGCTATAGAAACTAACGGGGCAAGAGTTGCCGCTGTTAGCACTATTAATGGAATAGAATATGCACAGGTTATGATAATAAGTGGGGCAGATAACAAAAGTATGGGTATGCCAAATTACACAGAAAATTTAAAATTTGCAGCCCTTGTTCAAGATAGCCTTGAAGAGAGCTATACGGGGATAACAAGGCCTATTTTATTTGATTATCGCCATTATAATCAAGATCTTACTACCGGCAGTATACTAATAGAAGTCGGCTCGCATGGAAACACTTTATCACAGGCAAAGCAAACTGCAAAAGTTATAGGAGTAAGCATTGCAAAGATATTTGATGAAAGGCAAGATTAGAAAGGGTAATTTATTGACATATGTATTTGTAGTGGTATAATTAAATTAAGATTTAAGAATAAATTTAATATAAATATACCTTACACTATATCACTTTTTTACAACAGATTATATTTTGAATATAAAAAACTTAATTGTTGATATAAAGTTTTTAAAATTAAAAGAAAGAGGTAAAAATTTATGAATTTAAAAGGCACAAAAACAGAGAAAAACTTAATGGAAGCATTCTCAGGAGAAAGTCAGGCAAGAAATAAATACACTTTCTATGCTTCAAAAGCAAAAAAAGAGGGATATGTTCAAATTTCAGAACTGTTTTTAGAAACAGCTGGAAATGAAAAAGAGCATGCTGAAATCTGGTTTAAACTATTACACGACGGTGTTGGCACAACTATTGAAAACTTAAAAGATGCAGCTGCGGGCGAAAATTATGAGCACACAGATATGTATGCAAGAATGGCAAAAGAGGCTGAAGAAGAAGGCTTTAAAAAAATCGCATTCTTATTTAATGAAGTTGCAAAAATTGAAAAAGATCATGAAGAAAGATATTTAAAACTTCTTTCTAATATCGAAGAAAATAAAGTTTTTGAAAGAGATGAAGAAGAATCTTGGTTCTGCTCAAACTGTGGCCATGTTCATCACGGCAAAAAAGCACCTAATCTATGTCCAGTCTGTGATCATCCGCAAAGCTACTTTGAAATTAAAAAAACTAATATATAATTATAAAAAGTGCAGAATTTTCTGCACTTTTTATTTTGAAAAAATAATTTATTATGATATAATATTTATATATGGAATATTATATCATATATAAATATTAATTTGTGGCTTTAAAAGAAAAGGGTATAGTTTGAAAATTTATTTTCAAGATACGAGAAAGGTATGGTTATATTATGAAAGAATTAACTTATTTTTATCTGCAAGGATGTCCATTTTGCAAAAGAGCAGCGGCTTATATCGAAGAATTAGTGAATGAAGATAGTAGATATAAGGAAGTAGTTATAAAAAGAATAGAAGAATCAAAAGAAGCAGAAATAGCAAATAGCTATGATTACTACCTAGTGCCAACGTTTTTTCTAGAAGATAAAAAACTTGCAGAAGGAGTTTTATCAAAAGAAGACATTAAGAAAGTTTTAGATGAAGCATTAAATTCATAAGATTAAAAAAGGAGCTATCATAAAATGAAAACTTTAATGATAACAACAGGCGGAACACTCGCTTGCAAAAAAACAAATGAGGGACTAATGCCTGTTTTAAAAGGTGATGATATTTTAGAATTTGCAAAAGATAGAAGTTTAATTGATGTATATGACTTTCGATTAATAGACTCATCTATAATGACGGATGATGATAGAAAAGAATTAAGTGAAATTATTTTAAAAAATAAAGATGATTATGATAGCTTTATAATTACTCATGGAACAGATAGTTTAAGTTTTACAGCGGCATATCTTGAATGTAGTCTTTATAATTTAAATAAAACTATAGTTATAACAGGCTCACAGCTTCCTTTAGTGTATGAAAATACAGATGCAATAGATAATTTAAATAAATCAATTGAAATTGCAAAAGGGGGATATTATGGTGTTTGCGCAGTTATTTTTAATAGAGTTATACCTGCAAAAACTATAACTAAAATTGAAACTGAAGGATTTTTAGCCTTTGATAGCATTGATAAAAAATATATTGAAAAACCAATAAGTAAAACCGATAAAGAATTTAAAATGAGAGTTATGAATGATAAAAAAATAGATATAACTTATATAACTCCTGTTTTAAAAAAAGAAGAGATACTCAAAAAGAAAGACTACACAGATATTATAGTTTTAGCTTTAGGAGCGGGTGGAATGCTTGAAAGTCAGCTAGAAGGGTTTCGAGCTGTTTTAGAAAGTGATGTTCGAGTGCATTTAAAAAGTCAGTGCTTATATGGCAAGATAGAAGATGTGTATGAAGCGCATAAAGGTGTTAAAGAATTTAATATTTTAAATAATATAAGCCTTGAATATGCCGTTTATGCTATAAAATTTTCACTAATATAATAAAAAGCGAGATGAATTTATTCATCTCGCTTTTTTTAATAATATTCACGAAGAGATTCTTCTAAAAGGCTTTCCTCTTCATATCTTGATATTTTATGCTCTAATCTTTTTAAAACGGCTTGTTCGTTTTTAATTCTTTCCTCTAAAAGAAGTTTTTGCTGAACTAAGATAGCCTTTCTTTCAAAAAAGGTGTGATTTCCAAGACGAAATAAATTAACATATTCACATAAAGCCTCTATTGGAAGGCCTGCATTTCGCATACAGCGAATAAATTGCACCCATTTGCAGTCTTCTTTTGAGTAGTTTCTTTTTCCACTAGAGCGCTTTACAGGAGGGATAAGTCCTATTTTTTCATAATATCTTAATGTATCTGCACTAAGGCCATATAATTTGCTAACTTCATTTATCGTCATTTATCTAAATTCCTTTTTTTGAAAATTTTATTTAATATATCTCTCAACAGCCCTTACTATAAAAGGAACAATAATTAATTGTGCAATTATTCCAGGGATAGCTGAAAGTAAGGCACCTGATAAAAACATTTCAATAGTAAAGCTTGTGCCTGAAACACTAAGAAGTAAATATTGAACTAGTCCCCATACTATTCTTCCCCCTATCATAGAAATAATAAGGCTTGAGTATAGATTTATTATAGTTCTTTTTGATTTAGAATACAATAGGCCAGCGATAAGCCCATATGTTGCCATTTCAAATGCCATTGCAATTGAAACAGGGAATAAAGGGGGCATACCAAATAATAATGAGCGCAGAATAGGAGAAATAAAGCCAACGGCTATACCGTAAGGCGCGCCAAGGACTAGTGCACATATGTATACTGGGAAATGCATAGGTGAGAGCATGCTTCCTATTTGTGGTATTTGCCCTGTTAAAAATGGCAAATATAATGCTAGTGCTAGAAAAAATGCAGCGAATGTTAGTTTTTTTGTTTTGCTGTAGTTCATAAAAATTAAATTCCTTTCTAAAACATATAAATCTTATAAATTCATATGTTTTAGATTATACAAGCTGGAGTGCACTCCAAGTCAAGCCTTTTTTATTATGGCAATAAAAAAGCCGATTATAAAATCGGCTTTTCAATTTATTTAATAGTTACTATTCTAAGTTTAATTGTTTACTAAATATATGATAAGTAATAACATAAGATAAAACTATAAATAACACAGAGATTACATTAGTCATAAATAATGTTTGATCCCAGAAAAATTCAAAACTTGAATTAGTTATAGTTTCTGTAAAAAATACAGCACTTATAATAGAAGTAAAGAAAGATCTTGCTGTTGCATAGCCGACATACGATAAAACAGCACCTAAAAATTTATTTTGGAATAAACTTCCCATTGCAACAGATGCATAAGCAAATATTATAGCATTAATAACACCTATAAAAAACGTTGGGGTTAATATTCCATCAAAAATAACTATTTCAAGGCCATATAAAAAGTCGCTCATTGGCAGTTCTCCAAATATTATAACAAATATAAATGCGCATAAAATAGCAAAAATTATAGTTGTGATAACTAGAATAAATGAAGAAATCATTTTTGATATTATTAATAAATGAGGGCTAACAGGAAGACTGTGCATAAAGTAGCCTTCTTGCTTTACAAGATTTTTATAAAATCTTGATATAATAAATAGCGATACCATCGTTACTATAATTGTAAATGAAATCACAGTTATAAATAAAAGGGTTGCCATAATTATTTGCCCAAAAACATTAGAAGTGAAAAAATCATTTGTTACAGAGTATCTTAAAAATAAAGAGGATAAAAGAGTTAGAAATAATACTATACCATAAAAAGGAGTAAAGATTTTTATAGTATCGCCAACTTCATATTTTAATAATTTTCCTAGCATCTGTATACCTCCCTAAAAAATTCATCAATACTTTTTTGATATTTTTGGCGAACTTCATCTACTGTTGTTACAAGTCCAATTTCTGCATAGTTTATAAAGATAACCTGATCTAAAACACTTTCAATATCAGCTATTAGATGAGTTGAGATTAAAACTAAGGCATCAGGGTTGTAATTTGTTATAATAGTGTTTAAAATGTATTCACGAGAAGCTGGATCCACTCCGCCAATAGGCTCATCTAAAAGATAAATTTTAGCATTTCTACTCATTACTAAAACAAGCTGAACTTTCTCTTTCATACCTTTTGATAAACTTTTATATTTTGAAGCGGGATTAATTCCAAGCTCATTTAGCATAGCATATGCCTTTTGGATATCAAAATCAGCATAAAAATCTGCAAACATATCAACAATATCATCAACTTCCATAGAGCCATTTAAAATTTCTTTATCTGGAAGATATGCTATCATAGCTTTTGTTTTTGGTCCTGGTTTTTGCCCGTCGATTAAAATACTGCCTGCACTAGGCGTTAAAAGGCCAACTATTAATTTAATTAAAGTGGTTTTACCACTTCCGTTTGGGCCAAGAAGCCCTATAATATTACCGCTGTATAAGTTTAAAAAAACATTGTTTAAAGCCGTAGTTTTGCCATAAGTTTTACTAAGACCTCTAATTTCTATTAACGGATTCATACTATTCCTCCAATTCCTTTATAAAATAAATAAGATTTTGCTTTGAAACTCCCATTGCGCGCATTTTTTGATAAAAGCTTTTTACTTCACTGCTTATAATGTCCTCTTTTTTAGTGTTTAGTAATTCTGTATCAGTGGTGACAATGCGCCCACTAGTTCCGTGTGTTATAATTAAATTTTTACTTTCAAGCTCAGTTAAAGCTCTTTGTGCTGTGTTTGGGTTTATATTAGCAGCTGCTGCAATATCTCTTACAGATGGGAATCTTGAGCCAGCAGGATAAACTCCTTTTAAAATATCTAGTGCTAAAATATCAGATACCTGTAAATAAATAGGTTTATCTGATGAAAACTTCCATGCCATAGTGTCACCTCTCTCCCTGTGTCTCTTTCTTAATACAATGATACAGTATTGTATTGGATTTGTCAATATAATTTTATAAATAACTTATAAAAAAAGAAGCCTCATTTAAAATAGAAGCTTCTTTTTTAAAAAATTTAATTATTTATCAATTTTTGTAACCCATAGTCCGTGAAGATTACAGTATTCATAAACTGCCACAGGATCTTTTCCTTTTATAGGGAAATAGGCAACAGGCTCATTTACAACAAGGAGCTTGTGAACAGCAAAGCTTCCATCACTAAATTCTACTAAAATAAATGAAATATAATGCTCTTCGCTCATTGGATGAATAGCACTTCCAACCTCAGCTTTTAAAATATCGTCCTCTATAGTATAAACAGGAAGATGTTTTTCAAGAGAAGCCTCTTTTGTATTTGCAACTAATGGAGCCATTGGTTTTGCACAGCAAGAAAGCGGGCCGCCTCCTACTTCTAAATTAGTAGTTACATTTCCACATATCTCGCATTTAAAAAATTTAAGTTCTTTCATTTGCATAATAATCGCCCTTTCTATATATATTTATAATAATTAGTATTACAATATAATGTTAAAATATTATAAAAATAAAGTCAAGGTGATAAGGTAAAAGTTAACACTTTATTAATTAAAATTACTTAAATATTTAAATTAATAAAATTTACTTAGATGAGGTTTTGTTTTTTTGAAAAACAGGTAAATTAATTTCACTTAAAACAAGGCTTACTAAAATTAAGCTTCCTCCGATAAGAAGATTTAAAGTGAATTTTTCAAAGCCATATAGTATACTAAATAAACTTCCAAAAACTGCTTCTAGTAAAAGAATTAAGCTAGCAGAAGTTGCTGATATATGCCTTTGTGCGAGAACTTGCAGAGTTTGGGCAATAAAGCTTGAGCCAATAGCAAGATATAATAAAGGCAGAATAACAACGCTATAATCAACACTCGGGATACTAGCGCCCTCAAATATGAAAAAGTAGATAAGTGAGCCGATAAAAAGAGTTATCCCAAGTAGAAATGCGCCAGCTGCAAAATGTCCGCCTTCTGGTGGTTTTGATAGCATAACAATAGAAAGAGCAAAAGATAAAGCACATAAAAGAGTGTATAAATCGCCAATATTAATAGTGAAATTTGTGCTAAATACTCCAGATAAAATTGCCATACCAAAAAGGCAAACGGCAACCGCTATAATATTTTGAATTCTAAGTTTTACTTTGTATAATAAAAAAGCAAGAATTGGCACCATAACAACATTTGTTGTAGTTAAAAATGATGAATTTGATGGAGTGGTGTATTGAGCACCTATTGTTTGAAGCAAAAACCCACCAAAATTAAAAACACCTATAAGTGTGCCCACTCGAAGTTGTTCTTTTGACATATGTATAATTTGCTTTGGAAAAAAGCAAAATACTAAAAGAGAGAATATAAATCCTCTTATAACATTTATAAGCCCTGGTGGAAATCCAGTGTCTAAAATAATTTTAGTGGCAACGAAACCACCGCCCCAAATAACTGTAGTAAAAAGAAGAAGTAGTGCAGCTGTTTGTTTTTTCATATATTATAATTCCTTTATTTTATTTTTAATTATAAGAATTGCTTAAAAAAGTATACCATAATTGATAGATTAAAGCAATAAAAGGCGATAAAATTTGTAATACAATTTTAATATTAAAAAATAAAATTCTGTGATATAATATTTAAAAATAGTAAAACTAGAAAATGAGGGAAGATATTGAAAAATAAAATTTTAAGTTTAATGCTTTTTGCAGTAATTATTTTTTCAGGCTGTGCTAGCGAGCCAGAGGCTGTAATAAAAGATAGGCAATCGATGGTGGTGTTTGATGTGTTTGATACTATTGTGTCAGTGGTAACATATCAAGATGAAGAAGATTTTGAAAAAATGAAAGACACCATTGAAAGTGAATATATAAGATATAATCAGCTTTATGATATTTATAATGATTATGAGGGAATAAATAACATAAAAACTATTAATGATAATGCAGGAATAGAGCCAGTAAAAGTGAGTGAGGAAATTATTGATTTACTCATGTTTTCAAAAGAATGGCATTATAAAACAAATGGAAACTTTAATATAGCAATGGGAACAATGCTTTCTATTTGGAGTGATGTAAGAGAGGAAGCAACTCTTTATGGAAACACTACAATCCCGAGCTTTGAAAGTTTAAATGAAGTGGCAACTCTTTCAGATATAGAACATATTGTTATAGATGAAGAGAATTCTACTGTTTTTATAACAGACGCAAACACTCAAATAGACGTTGGAGCTGTAGCAAAAGGATATGCAACAGAGCAAATAGCACTTCTTTTAGAAGAAACTTATGATAATTTTGCAATTTCAGCAGGCGGAAACGTGAGAATTTATGGACAACCTTTAGACGGCGAAAGAAATAGATGGGCAATAGGAGTTCAAAATCCTGCAGTTGACGAAAACTTTGTGGCAGTTGGCGGAAATGTTGACACTGCTTATATAAATGGAAGCTCCTCAGTGGTATGTTCTGGAGGATATATAAGATATTTTGTTCAAGATGGAGTAAGATATCATCATCTAATAGATTTAGAAACTTTGTATCCTGCGGATATATATCAAGGAGTGTCTATAATTTATAAGGATAGCGGAGTTGCCGATGTTTTATCAACAGCCAGCTTTTTAATGCAGCCACAGGAAGCTGAGGAATTAATTAATTCTATAGAGGGAGCTTCTGCACAGCTAATAGCAATGGATGGCACAGTTTATAATCTTGGAGATATTGAAAAATATCTAGCAAGTGAGGGAATAGAAGCAACAACTAAATAAAATAAAATGGGATTTGATATAGCAAATCCCATTTTTTAATTGTAATTTTCTTTTTAATTTGGTATTATAAATATAACAATGAACGAAATAAAAAATACGAAAGGAATTATAACAATTATGGCTTTTACTGTACGATATGCAAAATATGATGATTACTTAGAATGTCACAGAGTTGAAAAAGAAACAATGGGAGACTATGTTTATCTAAACGACTCTTGGAACTTATTTCAAACATCTAAAGGAGAAATGGTGTGTGTGTTTGATGGAGATAAAATGGTGGGTATTGGAAGATTCACTGTTTTATTTGATAACTCAGGCTGGCTTGAAACTTTAAGAGTTGTGCCAGAATACCAAAATAAAGGTGTTGGCAAATTAATTTACAAAGAATATTTAAAACTTGCAAAAGAATATAATTGTCCATCGATGGCAATGTTTACAGGAGTTAATAATAAAGCAAGCGCTGGTCTTGCTGAAATTAATGGCCTATCAAAAGCGAGCGAGCATACAGGCTATCATTTAACAAATTTAGATAGAGCAAATGCGCACGACTTTAAATATGTAGCATTTGAAAAAGCAGTTGAGCTAGTTCTGCCGCTAAAAGAAAAATATAACAACTACTTTACTATGAATAGAACTTTCTTTAGAATAAATGAAGAAAATATAAAAGGTCTTTCTATGGAAGGAAAAGTTTTTTATGATGAGGAATCAAAATCCACTATAGTTTGCGGAGGTCGTTTTCAAAAAGGGGCAACTGTTCATATAGCTTTAATGGATGGCGATTACAATAAATGCCTAGATTTTGCAGCAAACCTTGCAAAAGCAACAGGCGTTAAAAAAATCTCTTGCACATTTGCAAGAGAAAATAAGGAAATTGAAGATGTTTTAATAAATGCAGGATTTGAAAAAGAACCTTCAAACTTAAAAACATTAGAAATTAAATTTTAAACTAAAAACAGACAGCTCACCACATTTAGCTGTCTGTTTTCTTTAGGTGTAATATTAATTTACTTTGGAATTCATATTACTGCTGTAAAAGTAATTAATCAAAGCACTTGGCCGTGCTCGGGGCCAAATAAATGCCTATTTGGAGTTACTTATTTATTAAACACTAAAAATTATAAAAACGATTAAAAAGGTATACGAACTATTTGAGCTTTAGTGCCTAAAAAAATTACTATTACTTTTAAGATATAGATAATTCCCGTTTTGTTAACTGAATTTAACTTACTAATTTTCCGGTATTTGCAAAG
>CAYJEK010000010.1:0-44900 GCA_964369205.1 uncultured Oscillospiraceae bacterium
TGCGCTCACGCTCAATCTGCACCCTCTCATTTGCAAGGCGATTCTGCTCCACATCGCTATTGCGAAGCCTACGCTGGCGATCCCACTCCTCACCACGAGCCTCAACGCTCTTGCGATAGCTACTAAGGTTGTCGGCATTCTGAGTGCGGTTTTGCTCCGCCTTCAAATCACCCAGTGCCTTATTCGTGATTAACTTCTCATTGAGCTTGTCGGCAACCTTTTGAGGTAGCACAAATGCGTGGTTAGCAGCAAATGGAGCAATACCACCGCCCACACCTGCGCTATACGCCACACCCTGAGCGATGGTAGGATTTACAGCGAACGTAGATGCACCTTTGAGCTGCCCCATAAGCACAAGCAGTCGCTTTATACGCTCCTCGGCTGTCTCGGTCTTGATGTTTATCTCTCGCCCCTTTTCGAGGTGAGTGAGGGCGGAGTTGATTTTGCCGATAATCTTGGTGATGGAGCGTTGCGCCCTAAGCACAGAGTTTACCGACTCATCGGCACTTTGGCGAATCTCTGAGGCTCTGTCGGTTGCTAATTTTTTATCTCGATGCTCCTTGGCTTCGCCTTCCTCCTTCGCACCTCGGCAATTCAAGCGAGCTTGATTGCGCTCGGTTTGTCGTCGGTTGACCTT
This sequence comes from uncultured Oscillospiraceae bacterium, assembly GCA_964369205.1. Taxonomy (GTDB): domain Bacteria; phylum Bacillota; class Clostridia; order Oscillospirales; family Ruminococcaceae; genus RGIG3102. The sequence continues at coordinate 638 of CAYJEK010000010.1, forward strand.
GCGCCTCATCTTCTCGCTCTGCAGGCTCTCACCATCGTTCACCGATACCTTGATGCCCTTAGAAAGTTCGTTAATATCGGTGAGCAGCTTGTGTATGCGAGTTAGTTTCTGCTCAGAGCTATCAGTCGAGATAGATAGCGTATAGGTATAGTCACGCTTCTTTCCGCTTTTGGTGCGAAAAGTTTTATCTATCTCATCCATCATCCGCTTGATGTTGGTAACGGCAGGTGTCAAATCAGCCTTCGCCTTGACAAGATTACCAACAGCCTCAGCAAACGCCTGAACCTGTCGAGTACCCTGCGTCGCCTCAACATTGATGGAATAATTTACACTATAATTTTGCTCTTGAGCCATAAATCAATTCTTATGGTAAAGAATAGAGGAATTATAGTCTGGTGGATTAAATTATTTTTGTAATTTTGTATGCAAAAGCGTGTTGTATACCTAACTTAAATAGTATGAATGATATATTAACAATTCAAAAAGAAGTATTAGCGATTCTCGAAAATATAAGAAAAGACAATCCTAATTTTAGATATAAGCCAAGACAAAGAGATAATAACGGTCGATTGAGTGCAGGTTATAACTTTATCGGAAATGATAATTACTTAATGATTGGATTAGCTCAAGGCGGTGATAAATTAAGAAAGATACACAATATTGGGATAGCTATAAACACTAATAAAGATGTTTTTTTAACGTTATCCGCAAAGAATGATCGATTGAAACTGGAGCTACTTGAAGATATAGCGAATGAAATTGACAATATGAAGCTCACTGAGCCAGGACGATGGGAAAAACATTATAAAACATCTAATTACGAAGATGCATTGAGATTATGTGTAGAATCAGATCTCCCTATTATATTGAAAGCCATTAACTCGCCCCGTAACAAGACAAACATTAAAGAAATAACACCAAAAAAGTTTGATGGTTATCTGTCTAAAATACTAAAATATCAAATAATAGAGGAAAAGATAGCTCGAATTTGTTGGAATGAAAAAGGATGGCAATTGCCTTCTGGCAAACTAGGAAAATCAGCAAATAAAGACTCTTACGAGGCTAGAGCTGGTTATGGTCACGAAGAGTGGTTGTTCAATCCTACAAGAACAATCAATGGTTATCAATACTCATTTTTACAGCAACTAAACGTTGAGAACGACATTCATATAGGAAGAACATACAAGATACATTTATACACAATAAATCCAGATAAAGTTAAGTGTTATGTGGGTTATATTGATAATGTTGAGTGTATAGATGAAAAATTATCAGAAGATATTAACGCTAAATACGAGAACAATGGTTGGATTTCAGATATGGAGAAAGAAGTCAATTGTAACTTGAATTTTAATGAACATATTACTATTGATAATTTTGGATTCAATATACGTTTTAAGTTACCTGATATACACATCGGAGAGTTGAAAGTAATATCTGACACTGATGGAAATATTAGGAGCAATAGATATAAACTGCTTAATAAATTAGCTGATTCAGAGTTCATTTTTGATACAGCCGATGAGGTCAATACAATTATGGGAGGTACTAATGAAAAGAGTACTGCCCCTCGAACACGCACTGTTAATAAGACTACTAACTATGAGCCAGTTCATAATCAGATGCAGAATAAAATACTTAATTTATTAAAAGCTTCTGGCAAGTATCTAAGCGTTAAATTAGAGAGTGATTTTGTTGATATTAAAGCTATCACAACTAATAATGAGATGCACTACTATGAAATTAAAACAGACATTGCAAAACTTAGCATAAGACAAGCATTAGGACAAATATTGGAGTATAATCATTACCCAAACAACCAGCGAGCATCAGAGCTTTATATAATCTCTCAGTATGATTTAACTAATGAAGATAAGAATTACATTCAACTATTAAGGAGCATATATAAATTACCTGTTTATTATATGTGGTATGATTTTACATCAAACACACTAAGTGGTAAGTACTAACATAATTAACCCCTACTGAGACATAACTTCAGTAGGGGCTTTGTTAAGGTGATTGAGGTAAGTTCGCAGTCATTCGGCTTACCAAAAGTTGCTGATGGAGCCATAACGCCTCCTCCGATAACATCGCAAACTCCTCATCAGAAAGGGTCTCGAAATTCGTGGCTGGAAAGTAGTGCCGTATGTATATCGTCCTCTGACGTATGCGATCCGCATCCTCTACCTTCCAGCTGTCGATAAACCCACGAGCTGCGATTGTCTCGTGGTGATAATCTCCGAAAGCTGCCCCATAAGTCCGAATAGGAATAGTGAGTCATTATCCACAAGCTCCTTGTCGCCCTCCAAGTAGCAATCTTTAGCGAGAGTACGCATAGCCGTCACCTCATCTTTCTTGGATGCTGCCATAAACTTTGAGAACGTTGGGAATGATGGCTCGGATAGATATACCACATAGAGATCTTTCTCGTCACACTCAGTGTCCCCGAATACTACCATCGGATAGACCTTGCGCAGTTTCTTCTCTGTTTTGAGCTCGCCTGCTCTCTTTACGATTTTCTGCTCCTGTTCGAGCGTTAGTGTTCTTTCTTCCATTTTTATAAAATTGTTTTGTTTGTCTTAAAGAGTAGTCTTTCGATTACTGAAAGGGTTAATACTTAATCAATTTTTCCATAATTATTTGTCGAGGTAATATGTCTCGACAGAAATAACTAGAGGAGAATGTTATCTTTCTCTCCTTGCTATACTCTATGCGTTTGTCGAACATCAATAGCTGCAAATCCACATCTGCAAATAGCTGTTTTGGTGCAGAATCATTGAGCCAAGTGTTAGTCATTATCAGCGCAAATGGTTTTCCGAAAGAGATGCACCGCTCAAATATCTGACGCTTGCCTGTAAATGGTGGATTGCTTACAATTATATCCCAATCCTCAGGCTCATAAGTGTAGAAGTTTTGCCCATAGTCAAGATGGCTATTTATAACCTCAAATCCAGCATCACGCAGCATTATTGGGAAATTGTGGTCATCTCTATCGAAAGGACACCATATTTTCGCCCCTTTAGGTAGATATTTGATGATTGGCTCAACTCCATAGCGAGGAGTGTACATCTCATCATTTGCCCCTGCGCTATATAGCGATTCGTCAAACTGTTTCATCGGATCTTAGCATTAATAGTTTTCCTGCTATGCCACAGTTTCTAAGCACCTCAGTATTTGTCTCATCAAATGAGATTAAACACGATGGCGCACCTGCTGTGCCGCCCTTTGTTCCATCAACGTGGTGAAATGATAATCGCCCTTTGATAAATAGAATCGAGTGAGCATTGGGGAATATCAGCTCCTGAAATAGTTTCGTCTCTGTGCGTGCAAAGGTTAGAGCGATGGCGTTTTTGTGCTCGATGCACCGCTTAATGAACTGCACAATCAAGTGTGTCTCGTATGGCGGATTGCAGAATACTCTCCCAGTCCAGTCCTGCTTCAATCCATCGTCCTCGACCGTGAAGTGATTGTCCGCTGTGGGCCAAGGTCGATTGATAGGCGAACAAGGATCAAGGTTGAACCTCCCAAGCATTTTAAGTAGCTCAGGAGGTGTCAGCCATTCACTCTTTCCCGTGTAGGAGTTACTGGCTTCTATTAACAGCAGGCACAAAGATTTCTATGATATATACACGATTTTGATGCACTGCGAAATAAATATGGACTTTTTAACAGATGCTATATTGAGTACATTTCAGAATAGGCATAGTGAATATATTGTTGATCATATTATCTTTACGGAAAAGTTTGTAAATGATGATACGCGCCAAATTCACTGGCTTAAGTTCTTGAAAAACATTGGCTACAAAAGAGAATTACCTCTGAGTACTGTAATGAACATAATCACAGAGAAGCTCAAACCCATCTACGAAAAGCTGAAATAATGAAGATACAATACGCAAGCGATTTACATTTAGAGTTCTCGGCGAACACAAGTTACCTTAAACTGAACCCATTGCAGTGGAATTCCTAACTTCATCTGCAGCTTAGGTAGGTAATTCCATCAACTCCTCAATCGTTTTCTGTGCAGACTACAGTAGGGTAGTGGTATCACCACTACTACTACTGAATATCTGCAGGGTACGGAGGATTAGGGAAGTTGATAAAAATCACTCCAATCCCAGAACTTGTAGTCGAAAAGGTCTATACTAGACTCAACCTTTGCAAGCGTCCACCTCCACACCTATCGGGTAGTATTTTTCTGATAAACATTGTTTCTCCTAACCTCTCCACCTTTTGATGCACACGAAACGAAAACGACCGAGCCGACGGAAGACGCATATAAAAAAATGTTGGATTTAAGAGATAGGAATTAATGTTGAAACTCAACTCTCTCGCCTCAAGAATCCACATATAATCAAGAGAGGAGCAGACGATGAAAACAGTGTTACACATACTTAGCAAGGTGCTATCAATTATTTGGGTAGTAGTGAGCGTGCCAATACAAGTAGTCTTTATGATGGTATTAGCATTAGTAATTTATATCGCATTTTATATGGCGATTATAGCAGGAGTAATTTGGATTTTAACAATATAATAGATACGACTATGACAGCAATAGCAACAAAATTTGTGCAGTGGGATGTACAACCACTCGAAAGCCTAAAAGGCAGTAAGGCATACGACCTTAGAGAGAAACTAAACAGCGGTGAGAAGATGGATAGCGAGGAGAAGAAGTGGCTAACATACAAGGTGAATACCAACGCCTATTTTAAGTGTAGCATACCAGTGATGGGTTGGAGATTTGATTTTTCCGATGTTCTCAAAACATTCTTAGTCAATGAGTATGGGCAGTGGAGAGAGTATATGGCAACAGACAAAACAAGTCTAAGGAGCATCTTACTTGCCAGCAGGAGCAAAATTGTAGAACTTCAAAACTAATAGTGATATGAGCGCAATCACAATAGACCACAACTACCTACTTCGCATCGCCTTTTATAGTAGTAGCCACTATCCACAAGAGTCAATCACAGAAGAATTGTTTAACGAAGCCTTTGGCGGTGCAATGGGTGCGCACTACTTTTCAAAGTGGGAGCATCTTTACAAGAGGGATATTTTGAAGATGGTAGCCTATTTCGGTCGAGACACTACAGAGGGGCAGAAGTTCGCCAACCTCTTAGCTAAACAGATTGAGAAATACGAAACACGCATAGGACGATGAAAACAGTTAAGATAGAGAATTTTGTAATGTTGTGGTATGACGAGTGTGCCGTAGCATACGCACAGATAAGCAACGCAATATGTGCGAGCGACACTATGGAGGAGCTACAAGAGGCAATGAGGTCGGTAGCATTAGACACTGAGGCACTGAGCTACTTCTCTTGGGGATATGATAGCGACCACTTTTGGGTAAAGCAACGCACCGAGTATATGGGCTTAGAGTTGCAAGAGGGCAACACCATATCGGTAGAATTTAATTAGTAACAAGGGGAGCATAAAACCTCCCCACAACACCAAACCAAATGAGAATATTAACAGACGAGCAGGTGGCGAGAATGGAAATGCAACTCGAAGAGGTAACATCATCTATCCACTATTGTAGCGCAACGCCAGCAGAGGGCGACTACATCTATATAGGTTGTGCGATGGTACACCGCAAGGAGCTACAAAACAGACCATATATAGAGCGTGGCGGAGAGTTCGAGGTACTCTACAACGGCAAGTTCCGCAGTGCCAACAAACACCTTTTTACAATTCACAACTAAAACCACACAACAATGAACAATACATTAAATATCCAAAACATCACCCTTTCAAAGATTATCACTAACCAATACAACCCACGCAAGGCGTTCAACGAACAATCACTTGTGGAGCTTGCCGAGAGCATCAAGGCGCAGGGAGTGTTACAACCTATTGTAGTTCGCCACAGAGGTGTGACAGATGGCGCACCTTATGAGATAATTTGCGGAGAGCGCAGGTTTAGAGCATCACAGATGTTGGGTCTTGAGACTATCCCAGCGGTAATTCGTGATGAAGTGAGAGCCGACCAACTCCTCGAAATGGCACTAACCGAGAACCTACTTCGTGAGGATATAACCCCACTTGAGGAGATGATGGTTTATCGTGAACTTATCGAGCAGAGGGATTATAGCGTTGAGCAACTTTGCGAGAAGTTCGGCAAGAGCGAGAGTTATATCCGTAACCGAATGAGACTTGCCGACCTTATCGAGGAGTACCACCCACTATTGCAGTCTGAGGATATATCGCTAAATGTGGCACTCGAAATCTGCAAATACTCTAAGGAGGTGCAAGCGGAGGTCTACGATGACCACTTTGCCACCGATAACAGCTACCAAAATTGGTTGAGCAAGAGTGCCAAAGAGATAGTATCACTTTTAGAGGGTAACTACTCCACAGACTTAGAGGACTACTTTTTCGACAAATTGGAGTGCTACAACTGCCACTTTAATACGCAGGTAATATCGCTATTCACAGATGATACCCTTTGCGGACGATGCAACAACCGCACCTGCCTAAAGGCTAAAAACACCGCCTACATAGTTGAGCGAGCAATCCAAACCCACGAGCAGAACCCCGAATTGCCCCTTGCAAGATATGATTATCGCAATGACGAGTCAGCAATCGAGGAGCTAACAGCCAAAGGTTACGATATTCAAGTGGTCGATTGGTGTAGAGAGTGCCCAACACCGCCAGTGGCAGAGGATTTTGAGACAGACGAGGAGTACCAAGAGGAGTTGGCGGAGTTTATCGAGGATACCACCAAGCTAACCGAGCAGTACCAAAATGGCGAGATTAAGATGTATGCCCTTATCGGCACACGAGGTGTAACACTCTCATATCGAGACATTAGCTCTGCATCATCATCGACAAGTGTTGCAGAAACTCCACTTGTAAAGCTACAAAATCAAGATAAGCGCAATAAGGAGATCACCATTGAGAAGTCAATCGCAGATACCAAAGAGTTGGTAAAAGGGCTTGATGTTACGCAGGGCGAGTTTTCAGCTCTTGAGGAGCAGATAACCTACTTCGCAATGGCAAAGGCACTCCGCAGAGAGAATTTTGGCAAGGTGGGCATTGAGGATAAATACTACCTTACAGATGAAGATAGATGGACTTTGGTGTACAACCTTACGGACGAAAAACGCACCATCATTAAGCGAGATTTTATCCTTAGCACCCTCAGTGATGCACAACGAGGTAACTACACAGCAGTAATGTTATTTGGCTATGCCGAGCAACACGCAGAGGAGCAGGTGAAAGAGATCCAAGCGACCCACGATGCAGTGTACGAGAAACGCCACGAGCGCATTTTGGAGAAAATTACAGCGATAGAAACAGAAGATAAGTAGTAATAAATTTGTTGTCTAATATTGTGTGCAATATTAGACAACATTAAACAATAGAATAATATGAACAGTCAATCAAGTTTAGGAGCAATAAGCACCTGCCCAAGTGGAGAGGAGAAACACACAACATTTCGGCTCACCCCACGAGCAAGGCGAGGAGGGCGCAATTTATACACGCAATACGAGTATCATTGCCCCATCACAAACGAGTTGTTTTCGTGTGTAGCTCCCACGCTGGAGCAGTGCCGAGAGAAACGAGATAAGTGGTTATAAAATGAAAAATAAGCAACTAACAATAGCGCACCCCAAAAGGGTGCGTTACTTTTTTCAGTGAGCTGAGGCGGATAAAAAAGTAACAAAAAACCGATAGATACCATAAATCAATGTATTTCCCTTTTGAGTAATTTTACTTAGCATATTGAGTAAAATATTTATTTGTAAATTAAGTATTGCCTATTTTATAAATTATTACAATGATAATTTATTATTAACATATACTATTCAATATATCATTAATATTAGCGGAGATGCTAGATATAACTTGACGCGTAGGGTACTTTGAACTTATCTTAAATCCTAATAATGAGAACTCCGTGCGGTAATATATCTTATATTCATTTTTTGAAGATGTGTTTTTTGTAAAACATCCTTGTTTCGTTGTGCGAATAATACTAGGACTCAATAAAATTATTAATTTGTCAATATTTTTATTCTTGAGATCATTAATTTGTTTCTGCGAAATTTGTTCGGTTATGATTATTATGCATTTACAGCTATCGTCAATATTTATTGCTTTTTGTATAGGTGAAATTGTATACAACTTTCCTGTCTTTTCTCCTTTTTCATTCATAATATAGCCACGATTTAAGTATGCAACAATGCTTTTAGATGTATTAGAAGTGTTGTTGTAAACAATATAAGGTAATAATGACAACATTTTAGATGTGTGCGAAGATGCAACATCTCTCCATTTCGCCCTTTCAATCGGGACCATTTTACATTCTTCTTCGGTGTATATGTGAATTTTATGATAGCTGTCCTTGTAAATTCGGTTGTATCCTTTTTTTAATAACCGTCTATAATCATAGATGAGTTTAAATAAATACGTATGACTATGACTAAATAGAAATATTGGTTTTTTACCCTCCGCGTACCACTCTATTATCTTACTTGTTTCTATTGATGATAAAATTTCTGCAAATTCTTCATCTACATGGAAATTAGGATTAGACGCTCTAATTTCATGAATCAATGTTGGTATTTCTGTTAACGCACGAACAACATTGGCTGGATATTCAAAGTCCATACTTCCAAATCCTGTGAATCTCTCACCTTTTTTTCGCCAATTATTCCAATGCTCAGATGTGCCATAAAATCCTTTATATTTCTTTGTAGTATCTCCATCTACTGGCAATAAGTCCTTTTCCTCAACGTCAAGTATATCTTTTTGCACATCAAATATAAATAATATCTGATTTATCATTACAAACATTTTGTACAATAGGGTGTGAACCTGCTGTGCTAAAATTTTTTTACCTCGTAAAATTAACATTCTACGGGGTAAAACGATCGTTACAATATAAAATATATATGCCGCAAAAAAACTATAAGCCAGAGATATAAGCATGCGATTTAATTTCGCAGCAAATTCTGTTGAAAAGGATGTTGGTATAAGTGGCAGTATTTCCAACTCAATGCTTGCTATACTCCAAATAGAAATAATAACAAGTATTAGTAAAATATATTTATGATTTAATTGTCTCATATTTCGTTATTTATCTGCAGGCAAAGTTAATCAATAATATTCGTTTGACAAAATAGCTCTCGTGTAGGCTCTTGCCCCAACTATCCGCTCCAACCGACGAACGATGAGAGAGCAGATCGAGCCTGCTCGTTCTGCCGAATAAGGAGGAGGAAAACGTGCAAAGCGAAGTTAGCCATCGCCCCACACAACATCGGCAATGCCATAGTCTCGCATTTGAAAATATGGTGGTGATGTCACAATGCAGTCGATGGAGTTGTCGGGCAAGCCTCGCAAGCCCGACAACGCATCCGTGTTATAGATTTTGTTCAACTCCAGCATCTTCCTCCTCCTCGACTTGCTTGTTGCTAAACTCAAAGGTGTACTTCTGCACCTGCCATCCATCCTCGATGTAGATGTCTATGCTCTGCTGCTCGGCACTGCGAGAGGTGTAGTAGAGATAGAATTTGTCTTTGGTGAGAATGTAGCGGTCGTTGGGTCTGAGCGGTGCGCCATACTCAATGCGCAGCTCTCCATCGCCCTCGGTTTGGAAGTAGCGGATTGTGTGCTGTCCCTCGGCATAGTTACCGCTCTTGATAAGCTCGCAACGGATCTCCACCTCCTCGCCCAGCTCGACCTCTGAGGGTACGGGCATAGTGCTCAGGGCGTAGTCGTAGTGTTGCTGAATCTCTATCTTGTCGTTGCAAGATGATAGCGTAAATGCGCTTACGCATATCATAAATATTGAAAGTATCTTTTTCATCTTTAATTAATTATAAATTTAAGTCCCACACCTATTTGCGTGTGAAAGTTCCCGATGGAGCTGCCCCACATAATGCGCTCTCGTGCGTTGAGAAGTAGCACCACTCGGTCGCTGAGGTAGGTCTCTATCTCGAAAGTTATCGCACCGCCATATATAAATTTATCTTGGCTTGTGAGGGTTGCGCCATAGTAGAGGAGTTTATCGCCCCAGTTGCTCACCTCGTAGCCCAGCAAGGCAGAGCCACCGATTGAGAAGAAGAGAGTTTTTGAGTAATCCGATACTCCCTGATATTTAATTTAACGGCTGTTTTTGCGAGATTTATGCAAAAACAGCCGTTATCGCATTAAGTTTAAGTAGGCTAATATAACTACATAACGGTAGTTTATTTCTTCCTATCAGTTCGTTAGTGCACAATTTAACACAAAAGATTTAATTGTCTTGCCATTTTGAGACAAGGTTTCCGCTTGCTTTGAAAACGTATCTCTGGCGTTTTCTAGATTATCTTCTCCAACAGCATTTTTTATACTTTCATCTTTTGCATCACATTCGCACCAGCATACTAAATATAAACCATGTTTTGTTGCCTCGTGTTCAAGATACCTATCATGAAGTTGCTCTTTCATGCTGGTGTTTATCCCTGTATTCCACGAGCCTTTAACTTCTATTACCACGGCTATATCATCTCCATTATCTGCAACTAATGAAACTAAAATATCAATCCGCTCCCCTTTTTTACCACCTTTTATGGTATTAGGTCTACGGAATTGAGGTTCTCGGTTAATAATTGCGCCATATCTTTTTATATCTGTTTCCAAATGACTTTTGATAAAATCCGAAAACTCTTCTTCGCTTTTTGGTTTATTTATATCCTTGCTCACTTTGTTCCACAAAGCAAAAGACAACGGATTATCTTTCTGCAATTTATTCTCTAGTCTATCTAATGAGTCAATTATTAAATATAATAGATCTTCGACTTTCGTTACAATCCGCACTCTTGTATCACTAATCAGATTAAGAAATTGTGAGACAGAAGGTGGAGCCCAGTTTAATCTTCGAGATACATCCTTTGCATTAATTAGAGCAAAACTAATCGCAATATCATTTGGTAATTTTTCTTGAATTCCTTTTATGATTTCGGATTCACCCATATTAATTAATATCGTTAATAATTTATCTCTAAACATACCTGCCTCCTCTCTAGCTCCAACATAGTGAACTCCTTCAAATGTTGGGTCCTCTGATTTAGGGAATATATTAGAAAGAATTACATACAATTGTCCTAATTGTTGAGAGTTCAAACCATCTACTAAACTTGAATCATAATTTATCATTGGGGAAAGGAATACACTTTTTGCGTATTCAGCATCCTTTTCTAATTTTACAAATAAACTTTCAGTATCAACGTAATTACTATACTGTAACATTTTTCGCCCCACAACCACACTTAAAAATCCGTTCTTCTCGTTTAACAGAGTATAAAGATAATCTAATATTGGTTCATACTTATGCTCCAGTAAAAAACCAATAATGTAAGAAAGTGATTCACTTTTCATTGATCTAGATTGAATAAAATCAAACAGTGCTTTCAATATGTTTTCATCAACAAAGTCATTTATCCTATCAAAAATAGAATAAATAGAAACATCTCGCTTATCCTCAATATCAATTTTTGTTTTAAGTGTCTCGATAAATTCCATAGGATTTTTTGCGTATGCACTTTTCAGTACTTTTTGGTATGTTTTATCTTCATTCACATAACTACTTCTAGGGCACAGTATTAATATATGCATCCATTTTTTCCAAACATCTGATTCGATCGATTTGACATATTCAGGATCACTATGATATAATAAAACCAAACATTTGTATCCTGTTATTGCTGTGTAATTAATGTTATTAGTTTCTTTCCAAATGTTATTTTTGTCATCATTAATATTTATATAATCTTTTGCTATATTTATTATATGCAATTTCTGCTCACGATTTAAGTCATTCCATAAATCATATAAAAAAATCTCATTGTCACATATAGTTTCAATTTTATATCTATTGCTCTCTATGTCAAAAGTTAGATAATAAAACACATCAATCAAGTGCATGGTGTTTTTACTGGTTTTGCATAATTCTAGCGTGCTTTCGATTTTTCGTAGAACATCATTTTTAGTAAGCATATCTTTCTTCTGTGAACTAATTATATTTTGTTCTTGCTCTTGTTGATATAAAAACGTTTGCTTTAATTGTTTCGCTTGTTCCGATTTCAAATCAACACTATCTAGATGATGTCCAATATATGGCTTTAACACATTCCTGTATTTATCGTCTAGGTATAATTTGATAATCGTATCATTCTTATCAACTGTGTTATATTCAAAAGCAGTTAATATTCGTGCTAAAGATTCTCTACAATCAGTATTTACGTCAAGTTGAAATTGATTTATTACAAACTCAAAATCCCGATTTACTACAAGCATATTTCGATTATAAATGACGGTAGTTATATTTTCTGTTGATACATTCTTAATTATATGCATTAAAACAGTTCTTCTTGTATCGTCTGGTATCTCGAAGTATTCGTCTTTAAATATGTCATTATTCTTAAGTTTGGGAACAATGTTGGCATAGCTTTTAGTGATTTCAAAAATAAGCATTGCAAACTGGTCCTTTTGTGCTTGTTGAAATCTTTGATATTCTCTCCACGAAAACAGAAGAATGCTATTTTTTAATTCACTAAACTCGTCAGTATAATCACTTCTTCTTTCTATTCCATTGTCATTATACCATGAAAGAGCATAAGCAATATTTTCAATGGAAAAATACTCTGTAAGTTTAAAATTCACAAAGTATTTGTACACACCAAGAAAAGATTTATTTATAGGGTATGTAAGTGATTCAAATGCCTCCTTTATACTTACTATGCTTGGAACTGTTGCAAATAATGCATGGCCTTTTATCTCATCATTCGCAGGAGATTTGTCCAATGCAAACCTCTTCAGTTTTTGACGATACGAATTGTCTGCAATTTTTGACAGAGCAGAAATAGCTTCAACTTTAATACTTTCATCTTCTGTGGAACTAGTTAAAATTCCAAACAACACATCTGACAATTCGCTTAATTCACATCTCTCACAAACATCTATGGCAAATCTGCGTACCATAGTATTGTACTGGTTTTTACCGTTTGTAAGATATGGTTTTAATTGCTCAACTATACCTAGGTGCTTTAGTTTGTGATAGCTATCTCTTAACTTAAAATTGAAGTCATGAATTTCTATTGTATTTAATTTGTCCAAAAGGTTTTGAAAAAGCTTTAGCTTGTTCTCGTCTGACATATACTCTATATCACCACTTAAAATATTAAGCGGGTCTTTTTGTATAAATTCGTTTACATAATTATCCGACAGACTACACAACCAAGATGCTGTTCCAGATAGCTGCTCAACAATTTTTCCTTCTTTATCGTTTACAACTGTTATCAACGATTTAATTTGTTCTAAAGAAACTTGGTGCTGAATCAAATATCTAGCTGCAAGGTACTCTTGATGTGATTGATGAAAGAAAGAATACAGTCCAGTGCTATTATAGGAAAATAAAGAAGTGTTTGTAATTACATCTTTAATATCATAATAGTTGAAATTAAAATTTATATTGTTGTACAATTCTATTCCCTCTTGCACATCCGAAAGAGAAAGTATTTTTGCATCTGAATTATTTTTGATATTTCTTAAATCTATCTTAGTTTTATTGCAAAATGTCATAATAGCGGCAACTCTAGCAGCTATCGCCAATCTTTTTTCTGGAGATAAAATATTAGACGAGGATCTATCTTCATTATTTTCAACACATAAATTCCTACAACTCTCATAATACAAGGAGTCGAGATCAGATGATAGGATCCCTTTTGCGCTATAGAAATTTAACAATGCAATAAGCGATATTGGTTGTAGTGTAAATGGCTGTAGTTTCTTCAATTCTATTTCATTAAAAAAACCTTGTATGTCACTTGTAATATATTCATTAACAAATAGCTCAATGTCATTTCGCTGTAAGGGTGCGATATTAAAAACGGCATAATTTTCACTTGAATATAATCCTTGAAGATACTCGTTTATTCTCTCTTTCCAGTATCCTGATCTGCATATAATCCTTAATGTGAGTCTATCAATATATGGTTTAAGTTTGTCGAATTGGCGGATAAATATATTGTTTAACTTAGGAATCTCGATCAAACATTCATCGTAGCTATCTAAAACTAACGTAATACTATTGGTTGATTTTTGCCATTCATTAATTTCTTCAGAATTGAAAACATCTTGAATTAATCTATTTTCATCAGAATATTCATTGAGATTTATTAATATTATGTTAGACTTATTGTCGTTGCAATTTGCTAGTTTATCTAACTCGTATTTAATAGTTTCTGATTTTCCAGACCCAGACTCCCCCAGCAAAACAACACATCTATGATCACTAAGTTGTTCGTACTTAAATAGATTTGTATTTCCAAAATACAAATTAGTTCGCAAGTATCCAGATTTATCAAGGGATACTATTTCACCAGCTTTATACCAGTAACGGTCTATATTTAATATTTTATTCATATTTATAGCTTTGTGTTAATGTGTTTAAAACTCTCCAATACCTCTTTCTCGTCAGGCATCTGCTCGAACGCCAATCCCGACAGCTCGTTTTGGTATGTGACAATCAACTCACTCCACACACTCTCGGTATCATTAAATAGTGGTATATCCTTAATTGCAACTACCTGCCAGCCCTTTGGATCAGCGAACATCTCCTTGTCGTGTTTGAGGATCTTTTGAAAATCCGCTCTGAAATTACCATTTAGTACATACTCCTTGCACTCCTCATCTTGAAGAAGGAGATGAATGTCATAGAAGTGGCGAATCTTAGATGCTATGCCTTCAACTCCAAGCATAGAGAATCTAACAAGCGAGACTAACTTTTCAACTAATGTCTGTCGCTTATCTAATACATTTACGCTGAACGGCGTAAGCCCGTATTGCTGTATGGCATCTATCTGCTCTGATTCTCTTAGAAACTGAGCAATGAAGCTCTCGATCTCTAATTGAATAAAAGGGTATGGATTGGCAAACGAGTTTATCTCAACAATGATACTACTTTGTGCTGTGCTATTTTTGTTGATTGTTGAGTTATAGCCATATACAGATTTCCTAAATCGAGAGCCTTTGCTCGTAACACCATCTTTTGGAATCTCCGTAAAGCCTCTCGTAATATCTTTCTCTATATTACGAATAATGTTCTTTATGTTGTTTCCGCTCTGCTGCTCAGTGTGGCATAGAGCCAAGTCCACATCTTCCGAAAATCGAGAGATTAGACCGTAAGCCTTAGATAGTGAAGTACCACCTTTGAAAACCGTTAAATCCGCATATTTATTTAACGATAGCTGCTGGAGTATTAGGGTTATCCAATAGTCCTTCTCGATAAATTCAGCTCTGATATTATATTTCTGCGATGTTAGCGTAATTAGTTGCGACAAAGCCTTTGGGTCGTTATGTAGTGTCATAATATATTCCATCTATTTTTTGTAGGCAAAACCTCTTCAGATACGCCTATATTATACTTTGTTATTGGATTCAATCCCTCTCTAAGCTGCTGTGTATATTCTGAATATCCAATATTTTCCATAAGCGCACCCAAAAGAGCCCTTGTCGCTGGAGGGTATTTTTTTACAAGTCGAATAATACTCTGCTTATCTTCGTTTGAGAGTTTTTCTAGTATGCCACACAAGATTGGCACGGCTTCATTTACGAGTGTGCCAGGTATCTTTCTTATCCACTTAATTGAATCTAATACCTTTAGCAACGGAATATTCTCCTTTGTAATGATGTTGTTTTGGAGTATAAACCGTATTTTGAAGATGCCTCTTTGTGTAGGATTTTTGAATTTGTTTGTTGCAATATGAATCGTATTTGGTACTTGTGTTGTAAGGTGTAGTTCATTTAGAGCCCTGTAACCCGACATATAGCCAATCGATTTTCCATCTTGCTCTAAAAGATCTTTCACAACTTGGTATTCAGACGCAGGAACCTGCCCAAACCTAGATTGTTCGGGTTTATAGTACTTTCCTTTGGAGAGCTTTACTAAACGCCCAGACTTCGTCAATCTGTTTAGGTGTTTAATTGCAGCCTCTTTCTGATTCACCTCTATACTAAAATCATTATAGGTGAATACGTAGCCAAAAGGAAATCTATTGATTGTATCTTCTACTATTTCAGAAACTTTCATAGCTAGTAATTTTCAGCGAAGATAGTGCATTTGTCCAGTTTTTCCAAAAGAAAACTGGACAAATTACACTTTAGGATAAAAATGAATCTGTGATATTACTTTCGTCCGTCAGCTTTACGCCCTGCAAGTTCAAGTGTTAATGCATCATTTACTTTGCACAAATTATTTAGGTTCCCACTCATCGTGCATAAATTTCATTGCCACCTCTGCCGTGTAGTAATTTTTTCCACCCTTATTCAAGTATGGGAGTTTGCCCGATTTGCGCCTACGATATAGGGTCGAGGCGGACATCATCGTTAATTTCATCATATCTGCGTTGTCGAGATACTTTGTCATTTGGGTTTTGCCCTCAAGTATCTTGTTAATCTTTGCCTCTACATCATCGAGCCTATCGTGTAGGCGTAGCATATTTTGCTCAAAAAAGTCTTTTGTTAGTGTCATAAATTATACTCATTTTATTCGGTTATATTGCCAATCATAAAGTAAGACGGATCTGATGGGTCGTTAATTATTATCTCCTCCTCTGTCATATAGGTGATGTAATTTTTTGCGGTTCTATCCTGTACGTCGAGACAATATTTTAGTTCTCTGCAAAGATCATCATATTGAAGATGAGCTGTGCGAGCAAATATTCTCTTTGATGCAGAGATGATAATCTTACGTTTACGCTCTTTATTCTCCTTTGATGATTTTACACCAGAGTAGGTATGCATACCCAACTCCTTGCTCCACTCAAACTGAATTATAGGAACATCGAGAGGGCTGCCATCTCGTACCTTTACAGCCTTCAGTAGTGAAATATCACTGCTTTGCTCCTTCTCAATGGAGATAATTGCAGCTGATTTGCGCTGGAGCTCCGACCCCAAGTGCCCTCTGAGCTTTAATCCATTGGGGATATAGTGCAGCACACATACAATGCAGGTATTATATATTGCCGCCAAACGATATAATTTCTCTACAAGTATTATACTCTCACTCTCATTATTTGCGCCACTCACCAAGTCCGCCACTCCATCAATAATCACTAAATGCAGCTCTCCACCATTTTGATGATAGAAATAATCCATCGACTCCTCAATGGTTTGTAGTCTAACAGCTCTCGAAAGGCTTGTGAATGAGTAAGGAAAGAAAACATCACTCTCATCTTTGAGCATAGCCCTGCGATGAATAACAGAGTTGTTTTTGTGAAGCTGTGATTCAGATTGCTCGGTGTCGAATAGGAGCACAGGGGCTTTTGGGGTGCGTTTTACCTCTAAACCAAGAGTATCTATAGATTCTCCTTCACCGATTGCTCCCGCAATTATTGCGCCCACAAAATTACTCTTACCACTTCCCTCGCCTCCCGTAACACATAAGAGATTTGCCTTGCTTGCTATCGTAACACCATTGACTGATATTATAACTTCGGACTCCACTGGAGCTTTCGCCAATGATATTGCACACGAGCGCAAAATTGAAATCGTATCGCTATATTTATGCTTGAGTAGTTCGAGTAGTAGCTCTTTAATCTTTGATTTATCGCCATCATTCTTCAAATAATCTGATATATCCTTATCTCGTTTCTCTCCAGAGATGGGTAGTAACATTCGCAAAACACTATACTCAAGGAGTTTTCTCTGATGTTTCAGAGAACACTCCAATCCCGTTTTATCCATATCATAAAGCAGAATGATATGTTTAAATCGACTTGACAAGCCAGCTACGAGATTTATCGGAATATGTGCTGTCTCACTACTAAAACTTATTGCCGAGTAGCCACACGAATAGAGAGCAAGAACATCTTTCTCTCCACCTGTTATAAACAACACATCGCCACGAGCAGGTAGCATATTCAACCCAAAACAGTAGTATTCAGGCATCGCACCCCCGTATGCAAAACGCAGTTTTGAGAATGGGCGATATATCTTTATAAAACTATTGTCATCATTGATGTGAGTATATGCAAACATCGGTTCAGATGGCGATGTACAGATGCTGTACTGCTTTTCAGTTTGATTTACTCCTTGAAAATTGGCAACTGAACACACCTCAAAACGCTGTAATATAGGCATCGT
Source organism: uncultured Oscillospiraceae bacterium (assembly GCA_964369205.1). Lineage (GTDB taxonomy): Bacteria > Bacillota > Clostridia > Oscillospirales > Ruminococcaceae > RGIG3102. The sequence continues at coordinate 18,770 of CAYJEK010000010.1, forward strand.
AATGCCATACGCAGCCCAAAATTCAAGCTCCGATTGAGTAAATGGCTGTGTACTATACGCAAACTCTTTCCTAATATGCTTTGGGCGTAAGAGTATTTTACACGAATCGACTGGCTCTTCTTCAACCTTTCGTTCAATCTTAACAGTTCTTTTGATGGGTGTTGGTTCGGTATTATAAAACTTATCATCGAAACCCAAGTGTAGCTCACGGTTAATAATACGCATTATCTCGACAAATGCTTTAGAGTCTTTGTTATCTAAACCATATATTTTTCCAACAGTATCAAAACAATCGCCTGAATAATCCATATTACCGAGGTCGCCCATTAGGTATTTATTAGTCTTTCGACTAAAATATATGCTACACGAGGGGTTTTTGTCATTGTAAAGAGGATTGCGAAACTTTTTGTTTACCACCCAATCGCCAGGCACAAAGTGGCGAAATACATTTAGACCACCATTAGTTGCGTCCAAAATTTTATCTCGATCCAGCATTGTCAATATAGTTTAATTTAAATTCATCTTCTGCCTCTTTGCTGCATCTAATATCTTTATTTTGGATTGCTTTGTATATCTCACTCGGTAGGTAATAACAGATATTTCCATCCTTATAGAATGGGATTGCACCAGCATCTCTACGTCGCTGCAATGTGCGTTTTGAAATTTTTAGCATTCGATACACCTCAGAAGATTCAATCCAAGCCTCTCTCTTGACGAGGAGGATTTTTCACATATTCATTTACATTGCGCAGGGTGCTAACTATTTCATCAAATAGTTCCTGCGACACCACTATTTCACTCATCCATTAAAAATTTTCCACAAAGTTCGGATAAGTGTTTTGAAATAACACACGAGTCGTTGCCGACTCGTGCGAAATAAAATATTTAGCGCAGTTTATTGCGCTTATCCTCAAGTGCTTTAAGCTTTTCATCTAAAGCCTCGATCATCTGTTTAAGATACGAAACACGAGTAAACTCACCATCTGGGGATTCGTTCCTACGCTGAATACCTGTGAACAAATCCTTATGTTTACTAAGATCTACACCAAATACCTCACCCAGATATTTCATAAATTCGTTCTTTTTGATTTTACCGTGATTAACACTACCCATTAGCAATACACCCTCTGCTATTTCATAGAGAGAAACAAGATAGTCTGTCCACTTGAATTTGGATTTCGGGGAGTTATGCTCCATATTATCGGACGCAGGGGCAGACCATCTCTCAATAAGTCGAATTTCTAAATCGATAACCTCGACTATAAACTCTAACGAATAGAGAGTGAAGGATACCTCCTGCCCCCCTTTTTTGGTCCATTGCCGTTTTGTGAATCAAAAACACTTTGGATCTAAATTGCCCCAATGCTCTGTAAAACTCATTAGAGGGGACGTTCACCTCATTTGCCTGTGCCAGCACTTCGACACACTCCTTTTGCAATTCAGCAAAGTGGTCCTGAGTTTTTGAACCACTTGCAACACTTATTGAGAACTTCTCAATAAATGAATCAAATTTTGTTCTTACCATAATTTAATTATTTAAAATTAGAAGGGGCACTATTGCCACCAACATTTATTGAGTCTCATTATATGAACAAAAGTACTCAAAATAAGTCATATAGCAATGTTTTTGGCTAACAAATCGCATTGGGTTTAGGTGTTATGGGGTGTTGAGATGTATGTGTACGGCTATACATATATATAGCCGTACACATACATCTCAGCACAACCCCCTAAAATATTTATTTAGAGTTCGTTTGCAAATCGGAGAAAAATGATTAACTTTGAACCCAGAAGTCGTTTGACAAGTAAAGTGACACGAAAGTGCCAAATAGCGACAAAAAAAATCGTTACAGAATCGTTACAGAATCGTTACAGAGGTCAAAAGCACAACCTCGTAATGCATTGATTATAAACTCGGTAGAGAGATTTTGGTTCACCGCCCTCTCTCTCCGCCAATAGCAAAATGAGGTAGTTTTCATAACTGCCTCATTTTCTTTTTTATACGGCTATATGAGTTTGAAACTCAAAGAGTTTGCGCGTTTTTCCGTCCTTGTTTTGTCCCTATTTTTGCGGACGCTTTTTATTGGGTAAAGTCGTAATAGAGACATCATTTTGTAAGTTAAATGTAACCCGATTTTCTATAACCCATAAATTGGTTACAGTTTTGCGCTTTTTGCACTGCCCATCCTTGCATAAATAGCCCTCAGTCGCATTGTTCGCCAGACGACGTGTTACGATGCCGTTTGTTGTTGCGAATTGAATTTAGGGCGGTTTATTGGCGTTTGACTTGGTTGTTTCAATGAACGGCTCTATGATGCTCTCCAGCATCGGTTAGTGACTTGCATTAAATCAAAAGGGGCTATAATCCGTGATTACAGCCCTTTTTTCTCACAGTGCAAGTAACCCACCGCAAGTATAACACATCTTTCCCACACATCCCTGTTTTTACTAATATATTTCCGAATTGACAATATGAATAATTCGAAACCTTACTTGTTATAGAATATTCTAGATACTGTTAATGAAAATATATATTAAATTTAAACTCTATTATGCGTGGTTATTCCATTAGTAACTCTTTTGTTATTTGTGGCATTTTTTTCCATCAGGAAATACTCTGACATACATTTCATTATACAATTTTCTTTTACTGCTCGTTGTCATAGGGAACATAACTACATCCCCAAAATCTATATCTATAATTCTGTCAATGTACTCATCAAAAACATATGAGTCGAATCTGCTTATATCTCCTTCTTCAATAATTGAAACTAATAGCTTTAATAAAGATTCAAATCCAATTGTAGATTGTAAAATATTAGTAGGTTTACTTTTTCCATCGTACAGCCAAAAATTAGGAAAATGATTTTTGACAGAATTAAAGAAATAAAACAGACAATTGGAGATGTTATAATCTTCATTATTCGCATAAAATTCCCTGAAAGGTAAGAATTTATTGTTATTTCGTCTTGCTAACTCCTTTCGTTTTCTGTATTTATCATTTTCAGATTCGCTTAATGATTCAGAGATTAATGCGACAATGTTCTTAATCATTGTTGCTTGGGACAATGGAGGACTTTCATTGCGTTTATAATCACCGCCATACAACCTAACTCTTTTGTAAAATGGAGAGCTTGAATGTCCATTTAGTGCTAAAACAACTTCTAGAGCTGTTTTGTAAGGAGTGTCATCGGTTGATAACCCAAATAGGCTATGAACAAGATCTTGTGATACTCTTTTCTGTGTCCTATTTATAGTTGAAAATATCATTGCTTGGTATTCTAAACTTTTATCAATAAAATATGAAACTACAAGCTCTATGTTTAGGAGATTTTCTAATTTTTTACTAGTGACTTCTATATCCATCCCATTCTTCAACTGTGTGTATAGTCGTTCAATTGCTATTTCAATACCCCTTATGCGATGTTGCCCGTCTATTATCGTTATATATATATCAGCATTTAAATCCCCCGATGAATATTTATTAACCTGTTCCTCTACTTTATCATTTAAAAAAATAGAGATGTTCCCATAATCTTCTTTTTGTTCGTCTATAATGTTTATAGGAATACCTAATACTATATTTGTTGGAAATGTAGCATCTTTGTCATTAATGAGGTAGTCTGCAATTCTATTAACTCGTAATGATTCTACATTTCGTTGAATATGTTTGTTATATATAGGCATTTCTTTTTCGTCATAACCGATGATTAGTCTTTGCGTATATCTTGTCAAACGTAAGATATCTTTTATTGCAATTTTTACAATAATAAACTCCTGTTCATTTTGATAAATAGGTATTCCAGTCAATTTAGTTCTCATTAATTCCAGTTATTTTCAAGTTTTTTAACATTGTCTTTTACTTCTTTACCAAGTGATTTGTCATCAAGATATTTACTATTGTAATTAGCAACTATCCAAAAGAACCACGCCATAATAACATTTATTCCCGCGGCCCAGATGTAGTCAAAAAAAGACAACGTCAATAAAAGAATAGCGACAAAAATCATTCCTAAACAAATTAGTATAGTGCTTCTAGCATTGCTTTGATCATCAAGTAAATCATTTATCATCGCAATTGCAGATGGCACTAAAAGTGTTAATGCGTATACTGATAAATTTAGTGGAAGTCCACTAATATTATCATCTTTAATTATTGCTAATACTATTCCACTCCCGCTAAGCCCCACAATACAGATTAAGAAATATAGGTATAATGCAGGTTTATTTAGAGGCGTTTTAAATCTATCCCACAGCATCTGAAAGACATTCTGTTCCGTTTTGCTACTTTTCATTATGTGCCATTTTTTTATATTTCTCATTATATTAACAAAAACGAAAGGGTCTCTAAATTCCTCTTTTTGATTGTCAAATTTATCTTGTAGATAGTTTAAACCTGTATTTGCATAACCTTCTATCCTGCGAGCAATAGTTGATGCAGCATTCTTTAACTCATCTTCTGTCATTGTATCCATTTTGATCCAATCAAAACCAAGCTTTTCATGTGATTCATTCAATATCATTGCAAGAATATAATCAACCAGGGGGCTCGGTTTCCACCCTCCAATAGGAAAGAAGTCTGTTTGTTCACCTAACCCTGAAATTATATTACACTCACCCAATTTGTATCCAATCATAAAGGCATACATATAAGTTTGATAAAACTGACCAAACTGAATGTAGTCACCCCCTTTTATTGTGCCTTTCTTTGAAATTGCCTCCATCATAGGCATGTATTTTGTCAGGTAACGAGGTCTCTTGAGTTCTATCTCGATACGAAAATCTTTTGCTATCATAGTTATTGATATTGTTTAATTTTAGTTACCAATCCTGTTGTGTCAGCTTTGTTGTCAATCACATTGACATAGAAGCTACCATTGAGTTCACCATCTTTCATGCGTTGCAGGATTTCTTCTCCTTCATCTGTAAGATAGTTGCCATTTTCTGAATTAGGGTCATATAAATCCTTAATTAAGATTATACTCTGTCCAAATACAGATGGTGTTACGTTGAAAAAATTAGTTCTGAAATTTTGTCCAAAAGCAGAAAAAGGTGCATCTGCAATAAATGGATATTCAAATTTGCTACCACCTATCTTGGATGCAATAATTGCCATTACAACAGCTATTTTCTTCATTCTTTGGAAACCCTCTGATGCTCCGTATAGCGTTGCTCCACTAGCATTAAGAACCTCTATCTCTATTGAATCGTAACTTGTCCTCTCAAACTTTATACTATCGCTGAGAACATTATTGCCTTCGGTTAGTTTTGAATAATATTCATTTGTTTTGGTTTGTAACTGAGAAATAACTCTGTCATAAATACGTTCCTTGGCGTTGGAGAATATTGTGTCCACATCTTCAAGTATTTCACAAAGATGCTCTAAATCTGCAGTTTCAACATTTTTGCAGGCTAATTTTATTTCGTCATTGATTTTTGCTAACTCTCGCCTTGCATTCTCCTCAGCTTCCTTTGCTTTTTTAATGTTATCTTCATTTTCTGTAATCTGACTTGTTGCTCGTTCAAATGCACTCATGTTATCAGCATCTTTTTTATCATCTAAAGAATTGCTGCTTCCTCCTACATTAAAAAAATCTTGCTCTGCCTCTTTCCGTCGTATTTTTAACGCCTTTATTTTGTCATCAAGACTTCTAAGTTGTTTTCTTACGGCAGCAACATTGCCAAGCATCCCATATATGAAGTTAGGAGTATAGGCTTATATGTTCATTTGAATGTCGTCAAAGAACCTTTTGAGCGTAGGTAGTTTAGTTGAATCTGTTTCAGTTGGAGAGGTGTGTTCTTTCACCTTTTTTATGTACTCTAACTCTTTAGACCCTTCAGGTGCTGCAGTTCCGCATATAAAGACTCCAAGTGGAGAATGATATAGTCCCCATTGAGGTTAAAGCAGACGACAACGTTACGGGCAAGAGTATGACCCGCTACCGCAAGGAGTTCTCGCCTGAACTGAGTGTGAGGTATTCGCTGAGGAGCCTAAAGCAGGATGGCGGCTTGGTTAATATTCCGCTCTTTTTGGCAGACCTTACTCCTCGAATTATGGAGATGGCAAAGAGGGGATTAAAATAATATCGTCTGTACATATTATCTAATTTCTAATTAGCTTTTAACATATAGCCCCGCCCTTTTAGTGACGTAATGGTCAAGCGAGGGTCGGGTTTTATTATGCCAATATCGTATTATTTCGATTTATATTTAAAGATATTGCTGCAGTTTGTCGCGGAGGAGGGCGATGTCTGCAGAAATTGTTCGGAAGACCAAATCTATGGTCACCACAATCTCAACCTCGCGGTCGTAGAAATCGCGCGCCTTGTAGGTGAAGCGGTAGAGCTCGTCGGTGATGCGCGAATCGTGCAACACATAGTCGTCATAGCTAAAATTCTCGACCACATAACGCTTGGCAATCTCCATCGCTTGCACCGGCGTAAGTTTAAGTTTTTCGGTCATTTTCATACGGGTTATTCCCCCTGGAATTCCGCTGGGTTGTGGAGCGTGAAAGTCATCCGCGCGACCCCCTCGCCATCGAGCATCGTGATGAGCTCCCAATCGCCGCATTTGTCCTCCACGGGAGCCCACACTGTGTCGCCCAGGAAGAAGTGCCACTCGTTGGAGTTTACAAACTCCTCGCCCACAAAATCGGGACGCACGTTGCACTCGTCATCGCAAAAGGGCGGGTGCTTCATCACGAAGGTAATCTTCGAGCCCTTGGCGCGCAGGATGCGCAGCGTGTAGCCAAACTCGATGTCCAGCACCGCGGGGATCTCCTTGGTGTGTTTGCGCACCTTGGGCAGCTGCTTGGAGTCGCGATCCCATTTGGTGTAGATCTCGTAACTCACCATCTTAACCTCTATCTTTTTCCTCGGCATTGCTCTCCTCTCGTGTTGTATTACCTCAATAAAAACCTACCAATAACGCTCACGTAAGTACTCGGTCAGCTCTTTATGCTCCGATTCCAATGGCGACAAAAACTGAGCTGGGGATACAATCACATACTTGCTTTGGTCTTCGATGCAAGCTCTCCAACTCTTCTCCATTCCCTCGCCAGTAACTTTATAGCGCTTATCGAGAAGGTCGCTGTTTTCTTGAGGGATAATGTGAATATGCAGGTAGTTGTCTGCCTTTAGTGGCTCGCAAGATGACTCCTTGTGAGCCACAACCTGCTCAGCCCATAACGTTTGTCTCATTAACTGATAAAATGGCTCTTGAAAATAAACAGAGCCTCTATACTCCTCGAGAGTCTTGAGCTGTTTAGAGCTATCAATTAATGATGAATATCGTTTCAGACGCACATCCCCCTTGTAGTTCAACCCCTTATTTTTAACACCCGCTCTATCCTCGGTAGATTTATCGCTATTTTGATAGTGCTCCGTGTATTTCCATTCAATTGATATTAACCACATCTTTCCGCTCTTGTGGCGTGCGTAGATAAATGCATCAATAGACGTGCAATTTGAGCCCCTCGTAGACTGTTTTTCATTAAGATAATCCTCGCCACTAACCACCTCAAATCCGATGTAGGCAGACATCTTATCGCAAGGTAGAGGCAACACCTCTACAAACTCATCGCGCACGTTATTGAGTATTGCCAAAACAGCATCACCGTCGTTGCGAATATGGAACAAATGATTCAAACAAGCAATCTGAGAGGATAACATATGACCTGTTGGCTTTTTACCTCCCCACCACGATATATTATTCACTTTCATATAGTCTTGAACAGACTCTCTTATGGGTTCGTACAAATTAGCCAGCGATTCACGCAGAACGAACTCACGTTCTACCTTCCTGAAATATCCACCTCCCTTTACATTTCCGAAAATATTAGACTCATTGATGAGTTTAATTTGCTTTGAACGCTGCGCTTCTTGATACTTTGATGCCATTGTCATTCTGTTTTTATTGGTTATTCTCCTATGATTGTTGCGACGATTTTGCGGCCCGTGGCACGGTTGCGGAACTCGCAGAGATAAATCCCCTGCCAAATTCCCATATTAAGACGACCATTAGTGATGGGTATCGAGAGGCTCGCTCCCGTGAGGGTGCTTTTGGCGTGTGCGGGCATATCGTCCGCGCCCTCGCAGGTGTGAGTGTAGTAGCTCTCGCGTTCGCGAACGAGGCGGTCGAAAATCGCCTCGAGGTCAGTTTGCACGTCTGGGTCGGCGTTTTCGTTAATGGTGAGTCCCGCCGAGCTGTGCTGAATAAATAGGTTCAGCAGCCCCACTCGTGGCAGCGCTGGCAAATTTTTCGCTATCTCATCCGTCACCAAATGAAACCCTCTGCTCCTCGCCCTCAACGTAAATTCTATCTGCTGTATCATTTATATTTAAATTCTAATTCCAACTTCTCTACGCGCGACCTAATAGCACCCCGTTTACGCCCAAATATCTCTGACAGCTCTTTTGTACTTTTGCCCTCACACCACAATCTCTCCAATTCCGAATCAGCCTCAGCACTCCACGGCATATAGGCATTTGGGTAATCAACTCTGCACGCCGCCATGGAATATGCAGGCTCGCCACGTAGTTGCTTATATGCCTTAAGATATCGTCTTAGGCGTGCAAAATCTTTATTCGTGAGGTATGAAAGTCTACGTATGTCCATATTGTCGGTGAGGTCATTCAGTTTTACTTTAACAGCTAATCTATTGCTCTTTATTCGCTCGATAAAACTGTCATATGGTTCATTTTCAGAAATCTTAGTAACACACCTAAGAGCATCTATCACCTCTGTTGAAAATCCTTCATTTTGCAACATTTCAAATGTCCAGTGAGTGTCTTCAACCACATCGTGCAACACGCCAACAATTTTCTCATCCACACTTTCGCCCATAGCCATAACACGCAGTGGGTGCTCAATGTATGGTTGCCCTGCCTTATCTGTTTGATTGGCGTGCGCTTCGGTGGCTATCTTAATCGCTTTTTCTAACATAGTTATTGTAGCCTTATCGTTTTTTTGATTAGGGTAGTTCCAGCGTTGGGTTTGTTCTGAAACACGTGCGTTTATACCGCCAAAGTTAGTTATTATTTTTCGCAAATTATTGCTTTTTTTGCTAATATTTTATGATAAATAATGATGATTCTATTGGCAAAAATTTCTGGGTTTTAGGTGGAAATGTTGCACGTGTGCTAAATTGTTGAAAATAAAGCGATTATTAGTGCAGAAAGATGCCGGAAGACTTGCGTGTGCACGGAAAGAGTGTTATGTTTGCAGCACAATAAAACAACAGATAAACACTTAATAATAAACAAGTTATGGAAAACAAAATTATCAACCTAAGCTACCTAAAAATGAACTTCTCGCAACTGCAAAATGGCAACCGCGCAGTGACAATCTCGAACCCAAACGGCAAGTCGATGCCCTTTGAGGAATGGGTAAGCGAGGTGCACGCGGTGAGCGGCGATTGGTACGGCGACCTCCGCGAGTACGGCATCGAGGAGCTGACCATCTGTTACGAGAGCGGCATAGAGCTCACACTGAAACTCTAAACCCAAGAATCGCTATACACCAGAAAGGCTGACAGGCCAACGCTCCTCGCCCACAAGGCGGGGAGTTTTTGTTTCGGGGGGAGTTGTCATTAAAAGTGTAACAAAGTTTCGGTAAAGTGAGGTGGCGGGGTTGTACCTTCACCGAACAAAGAACTGAAAATTTATTTAAAAAACACTTGAAAATTATGAACTATCTTTTTACTTCGGAGGCGGTGGCGGCGGGGCATCCCGACAAGGTCGCTGACCAAATTTCTGATGCAATTCTCGATGCTTATCTCGAGCAAGACCCCGACGCCAAGGTCGCTTGCGAGTGCCTATGTACCACCGATATGGTAGTGGTGGCAGGTGAGGTGAAATCGCGCGCCATTGTTGACGTTCCAGCCCTCGTGAGGCGCATTATTGCGGAAATTGGCTACACCGACCCAACCACCGGGTTCGATGCCACCACGTGCGAAATTGCGAACCTTTTGCACGAGCAGTCGGCAGATATTCGCCAAGGGGTGGAGCAAGCGGAGCAGGGGGCAGGCGACCAAGGTTTCGTAATAGGCTATGCCACCAACGAAACGCCACAGCTTCTCCCCGCGACCCTTGTGCTCGCGAACTTACTTCTCCAAGAGCTTGACGCTATTCGCCGCGAGGGCGAGGTGATGCCATACTTAAAACCCGATGCCAAAAGCCAAGTGACCATTGAGTATAACGAGCATCACAAGCCGCTCAGAATCGACACGATTGTGCTTTCCACTCAGCACGAGGATGGTGTATCAGCCGATGATATTCTCACTGATATTTGCACTCACCTTTTGCCTCGTGCCAAGGCGAAATGCCCCGAACTTGCAGAGCTTTTTCAAGATGACTACCGCCTACTTGTCAATCCCACGGGGCGGTTCGTTACGGGCGGTCCTGATGGCGATACGGGCCTCACGGGGCGCAAAATTATCGTGGATACCTACGGCGGTCGGGCAGCTCACGGCGGCGGTGCTTTCAGTGGCAAAGACCCCTCAAAGGTCGACCGCTCGGCGGCTTATATGGCGCGCTATACCGCCAAGAACCTTGTGGCGACTGGCGTTGCGTAGGAGTGCCAGGTGCAGATTGCCTATGCCATTGGCGTTGCCGAACCTGTGAGCCTGATGGTAAAGACTTTCGACACGAACCGCACTACCTACACAGACTCGGAGATTGCCCAAATCATCGACAAAATCTTCGATTTGCGCCCTGCGGCAATTATCGAGAAGTTGGGATTGAAGAGCCCAATCTATCTCCCAACAGCAGCTTACTGGCATTTTGGTAGAGAACCGCACGAAAAAAACGGCAACCTCCACTTCGCTTGGGAGAAGCTCGATATGGTGGATAAGTTAAGAGAAACTTTCGAATTGTAGACACTCACGCAAGCCGCACAGTAAGGTAGGTGATAAATTCGCAAAAGAGCGCGTAATCAGCCTTTATATATGAGTACCTTGGATTAAAGATAATCGCCTCGATGAGGGGAAAGAGTTCCTCGCTTGCTTGCGCTATGTCGTCATAGTCGAGGTAGAGTCGATTTTCGATTATCGCCTCGGTAATCATCTCATCAATAGCACTTTTGAGGTCGGCGTCGTTAAGATTTGCGAACTTCCCCTCGCAATAGTCAGGGAGAAAGAGGTCGGATTCTTCGAATTGGATTAACTCGAGTTTAATTTCTATTGCCACGGCATTTTACATTTTTCGGGTGTGTAAATGTCAGGCAATAAAAAAGGTGATTTCGCCTGACCCGTTGACTTTCACTCGTTAAAGCAGTGGGTGCATTAACACTCCAACACGGGGGTACGAAACCACCGTATAGAGTGCAATACAAGCAAGTATTATGCTGTATTCGCTGTTTCGGCGGGTTTCCCCACTTTAACGAGTATTGAAAGTCGATACAAAAGTAACAATAATTTTTAATAGCACAACAAACTATGGCGGTAATATTAAAAAGACAGATAACCATAACCGACCTCAAAGATGGGGTGGATGGCAATGATGGCAAGGATGGCGCGCAAGGCCTCCCCGGGGCAAAGGGCGACAAGGGGGATGTCGGTGCGACTGGAAGCAAGGGGGATAAAGGTGACACGGGCACAACGGGTAGCAAGGGGGATAAAGGTGATACTGGTACCTCTGGAGCAAAGGGTGATAAAGGCGACAAGGGGGATACGGGCGAGGATTTGGGTGGCGGGAAGATGTTGTTTCGCGCGGGGGTGAATAATTGCACCATATACAACAACGCAGGGAATGGCACGGTTGCGCTTACACGTATCGCAAAACCATCGGACTGCCCAACGACATCGACCCACTGCCTAAGAATCACAGCGAGTGGCACAGCCTCGCCCGGGCGTGGTGGCTATTAGCAAACAGTTGCAAGCCGTGCAAATGGGGTCTTCATATCTCGCATAATCGCCAAAATCCCCACAGGCTACTCAATGGCAAATGCCCATAACTCATACGGCACGGGAAGCAGAACCGTTGCCGTAACCTCGATGGAGGGCACGGGCAAGTACGAAGCCTATAGGTGGAAGGTGATTTGCGGCACTTCGGGCACTTTTAGCACCGTTAACCACTATTACCTGAACGGCAGTACGGCGTCGGTGACGTGGTACGTCGGCTCTTCGACGGTCTATGATATGAACGACACCGAGAAGTACGATGCTGCGATTTCCGAGGCGGCAAAGACCCTCACTTATCGGGGCGTCTTCTCATCATCGACGACCTACTTCAATAGCGCCCACCAACGCAACGTGGTGAAATATGGCTCGACCTACTACATCTACAAAGGTGCGGACGGTTCATTGGGCGAGTGGAACTCAGCGAATTGGGAGGCATTTGGCGGGCAGTTCGAGAGCGTTGCCACGGGGATGCTCCTCGCTGAGCTTGCCTATATCGAGAACCTCGGGGTAAAAAACTTGCGCACCGCCACCTCGGGGCAGAGGGTGGAGGTAACACAAAATAACAATGCGCTCGCCTTTTACGACGGCACACAATCGACCCCCGTGGTGGAGATTAAGACTACCACCGATGCTGCCTTTATGGGCCAAGGCTCTGGCGTGCTCATCAAGCACCCGAACTCAAACATTTCGATAAATAACGCCATCCTGCAAAATGGCTCAGAGGGGGCGGGCGTGTCGGTGCCCATTCGCCCCGCGGGACAGCCCGAAACTATCGCTCAAAATTGTATACTCCAAATCTACTCCAATAGCCATTCGGGTAAGTACAAAACAGGCTTGTACCTCGATGTCAGCGGGGTGGATAGCACCTACTACTCCTCGGACCGCTACACCGCGATTTTCGCCACGGGCGGGATTTTCCTCGCTGGCGGAGTTGCCGATAATCGCTCCAGCAACGTGCTCAGTGGCATAACCTGCGCGGGGCGCGTCACCTCCTCGGGGACGCTCTACAAAAGTTGGGTCATTACCTTTATGGGCGGCTACCTCACCGCACGGCGTACGGCGGTGGGGCGCTATCGCATTACTTTTTCTAACACGACTTACTTCACGGGCTCGTCCGACTACCACGTCATTATCCTGCCCGATGGGAATTTTAGCGTCCATTGTAGCACCACCTACCGCGGAAGCTCCTATTTCGATGTAATGACCTGCGACGATGCCACCTCCAATGACTGCGGATTTACCTTTATTGTCTTTTTAATGTCGAAATTCTTTTGATATGATACTTGCAAAAATTGAGGACGGCGAGCTTGTCACCGCCTATGCCGATGATGAGAATCGCGAGCTAATAAACTCGCTCGTGGCCGATGGCTTTTAGCTCTATGTGGAGGAGCAGGCACCGCCCACCATCGCTACCACCGAATTTCAATCCCTCAAGCGGTGCCACTGTGAGGAGGCGCACCAGATTGTTGCGAGCTATGAGGTGGTAGATAATGACCCTGCGCTAATTGCCGCCGAAATTTCGCGTTTGCAGGGGGAACTCGCCTCCACGGATTATAAGATTACCAAGGCGTATGAGTATGCCCTTTTGGGCGCCCCACCGCCCTACGACCCCACGGAGCTCCACACCCTGCACACCACCCGCCAATCCCTCCGAGATAAAATAAACGAACTTGCAATAAAATGATAATGTATAGCATAATAGGTGGTGAAATTTTGATTTAGAATTTGGTGGATGTGTTTTTTTACAGTAACTTTGGAGTCATACAAATACTTCTGTTTTGGATATCAAGGGTTCTTATCCGAAATTTTGAAGAGAAGAATTCGAACCCGTAAAATATATAAATGGTTAATGTGAATTCAATTTCTGTCAACGAATTAGGTCAATATGTTTATTCGAATATGTGGATTGTTTTAATGAGCCTTCTAGCGCTGATTGTTCTGGGTTATTTTATATATCTTACTACGATATATGCTAAAATTCAGAAATGTCGAAAGATATTGTTATGTGAAATAAATAGTGACAATCGAAATTACAATCATATTAGCAACGTCACGTCTAGCTTGCAGACAAAATTGGATAAAAAATTATACGTCTTTAAGCACGAAAATATACAACTGTTAATAGCAAAAGCCACGAAGATAACTCAGTTTAATATAGCCATACATAATCTGCAAGAATATATACGTAGTCAAGATAATTATTCAGCAAATAGAATTATTTATGTATACAAAAATATATGCGATGACTATCTAGAGGATGAGAGAAACATATTTGCTAGATTGCTTGAGCAATATTATGAGCAAGAAGAACTGTTGAAAAATCAATTTATTGCTGAGGTTGATAGGCTGTTGTCTATAACCCGATGTTCAATGAATCTTTCATTAATTGAAGTAAGACGCATAGAATCTTCAATTGAGGATATTGTTTGTGAATCGAGAAATATACGATATGTCGACTATGGAAAAGATGTGGAGGAATTGAAAAATAATTGTGTTAGTTTAGTGAAAAAAGTTCAAGAGGCTGAAAGAGCTAAAGAACATTTAAGACAACAAGCTGCATTAAATGCTGAAATTCAAACTTTAGTATCTAACTTTTCCACTGCGGTTAAGCATAAAGATATTGATAATGCAGATGAGATACAATCTAAAATCTATAAAACTATAAACAAAAGCAATGATCAACTTTTAAAAGATGAATTTACAGCTATTAGCGATGATTATAATAAACAAAAACAGGATGGTGTATCTGTTTTCGAAGAAGAGTGCTATGTTAACTATAGCTATGATTATAAGACAGATAATACATATCCAATTGTAAGTGTTCCACAAAAAGATTGTATTGTATGGCCTCACAGGAGACGACAGATTGCACGACGAGGCTATAAAGAGCTAGCGTTTCAGAATAGCATATTACATTACCTTTCGAATGTCGCCAGCGTACTGGGTGATGTTAATCTGCTTCCGCAGTCTGATTGCAGACCGTATGAACCAGATATCGCAATAGTAGATCTGCGTAGTGGTTATAATTTGCGCATTGATGTAGAAATTGATGAACCATATGCTGGTCTATCAAATAAACCAACACATTATATTGGGTGTGGTGATGATTATAGAGATGCGAATATAAATAGATTGGGATGGATTGTTGTTAGATTTAGTGAATTTCAAGTACATACACAACCACTAAACTGCATCGCATTTATATGTCGCATAATAAAAAACATAATTCATGATGCTAGTATTGACTCAAAAATACTTCAACTGCCAGATCCTAACAAAGAACAGCAATGGCAACAAGTAGATGCGCAAAAGTGGGCTAAGGAAAAATATCGCCAACAGTATCTTAATCACGAGTTCGGGTTTACGGAAAGTAATGAAATCTATAATAAAGATACTAAATTAAGCAGTTTCGAGCAAAGTATAAAATATAAAGTTAAACAACTTCCGAAACCTACACCTTTTGTTTCAACACTTGGAGGATATAACTCTACAAATGCTATTCCGCAAGATGCTGATTTAGATTTTGACGACGTCAATCATATTTACAGTTATTGTGGCATACCATTCAAAGCTGTAAGTACGATCATATCGGAATTTTTCCCAGTGTTTGACCAACCATATTGGGCCGAGCGAAAGGCAAAAGAGGAAGGAATACCAACTAGGCAAAAGATTGAGGAGTGGGAGGATAAAGGCAATTTTTCGCGCGAAGCAGGAACATTCCTACACGCTCAAATAGAGAACTATTATCTAAAAAAGCCTGTGACCTATATATATAATTACGTATATAAAGGAAAATTCGTTAATAGAGAAGAGCAATACAGTATTAAGGGTAAAGAGTTTCAGTATTTTCTAAATTTCGTACATGATAGATCTGTAGAACCGTATAGAACAGAGTGGCGAATTTATTGTAAGCACTTGAAAGTTGCTGGCACAATTGACTTTATTGCTAAGAATGGTGCTAATTATGACATATACGACTGGAAAAGAAGTGATAAACTTTACGAGGATAATCCGTTTCAAAATGGATTAGGTGGGTTGTCGCATTTACAAGACACAAGGCTGAATCATTACAATATACAACAAAATCTATACAAATGGATACTTGAAAATGAGTACGGAATTACCATAGGAAATATGTATTTGGTGGTACTCCATCACTCATATGATAATTACCGTATAATAGAAGTGCCACGTATGGATGTGGAAGTGCAGTATATTATTGATAATCTATAACGTAATATTTTGAAATTTTATGTTGATGCACTTTTCTTTGTATTTTTGTTGATGAGTACGATTATTGTAGCGCGGGCGGCGCGCCAAATTTTCCGCTCGAAATCAACTGCTTTTGAGTCGCTTTCACCTCTCTGAGCTCCTGCTCATATTGTGATAATAGTTGTGTCATCGTCTTTGTGGTTTTAGATTGCGTACTCGTAGCCGGCATTGATTAATTTGGATGCGTCGGCGGGGCAGACTACCCAGAATTTGCAGTCGTCGCCGAGTATCACGAAGTGGAGCTTTTCGCACCCCTCTGCCCATTCAAAGGCGGCCGCTCTGCTGCTTGTCACCCGCGGCGTGTGACGTAGGTTGTAGACCGCTTTTACCTCTTTTGCTTTCGCCTCGTAATTATATCCTGCCTGTGTCATAACTTCTTTGTTTTAAGTGTTTTAGCTGTTATTTTATTGTACTGCAAACATAACACTCTTTCCGTCCACGTGCAAGTCTTTCTGCAACTATTTTTATGCTTGTCTCTAAAATTAATTTGTTTATTATCAGTAGATTATGGTTTTTTGTTATGTATTTTGTGTCTGTGTCTCTTACTTGAGCATGGTATTTGAAAAATTAGTAGTAACTTTGATGGTCGAAGTGGCGAATTATTTCACGTGATATGGTGTGAACATAGAGTTAGATATATAAGTAAATGCAATAAAATGTAAATTAAAATTTAATGCCTATTGTTTGGTTGTAAAATGTTGTTTATTTTTGTATCATGTATTATAAATAACTGTTAACCAAACAAAATAATTTTAAATACCATGGCCAAAAAAAGAATTGATGTTGTCGCTCCTATTGTAAAGGTTCTCGAAGGAGCGGCAGTTATGTTTAGTGATATTATCAAGAGTGCTGATAATGTCAAAATGAGTAACACATATAAAGACTATCAGCAAAAAAATATTAGAACTAAATTACCGAATTGCCTATTAGGGATAGTGGTAACTGGGCAACTTAAAAACTTACCTCCCAAGAAAAATAAAGAAACCGGGGTTTTTTCTGAGTTGGATCTTGATACTACAACAGAAAACCTCTCGTTTGGAAATATTCATTTATATGACAGCAAAATGAACGTCCTATTCTATGAGGTAAATCAAAATGGCTGTAATCTTGATGATTATGCTCGATATTTAGCAGCTATATGGAATAGAAAACATGATGATAATAAGGTTGAAATTTCATTTTCGACGGTGTCAAGAAAAGGGGATTATGAGAGAATGGTCAAGATGTCTCAGTTTAAAGATGTTTCTATTAAGATAGCACTACCAACTGAGGTATTTAATGCATACAAAGATGATAATAGCACTGTGTTTTCGATATTAAAACGCCAACTAAAAGATGCTGTTAAAAGTAAATCAGATTATTTAACTATCGATTTCGGTACGTTCGCAAAAAGAACAAATAAAGTCGGTTTGGATAGGTCTCATACTATAAATTGGGTGAAAGCTGTTAGGTACATACTAAAAGGAAGTCAGAAGAAAAATGTAGAGATGCTGAAAGTAAAAGGATATTTCACTGACCCCCATATACCAGGATCGATACAGACTATAAATTTAGTTGCTGATACTTTTGATATTTATATTACTTTGCCCGATAAAACGAAACACAAAGACCTACAGGAGAATGACAGAACATCTCAAATTGAAAAATTATACAATAATAATTTGTCTGAATTACAACTAATATTTGGTAAATAAGCCATGGGAAGATTAAAAGAAACTTTAATAATTACATTAATAGGTTTGTCTATCAGTGTTTTATTATTTGTATTCGACTTAATTTCATATCAAAGTAGCATAAACATAATTAAAGAGTTTCCTGTAATTGGTACATGCTCATTTGGATTCTTATTAACGATGTTTAGCCTCATAGTACAGGGGAATAACGAAACTACATCTGTTATGCGTAGCAATAAGCGTCTGTTTAGTCGTTTTATAGCATTAAATAGAGATGTAGTGATGTTTTCGTTAGCGACAACTATATACTCTTATATTATAGGCAATGCGAAATTTTGCTGTGCCAATATATGTTATTTGGATTTTGCTACACTGCTCTTTTACTTTTTATTTATAACTTTTATAGTTGCGAATATATATTTCTTGGTAATATTTTATATGCTCGTAACTTTTAATACTACAAACAATGATTAATATAATAGGAAAATTACGAAACGTATGCGTACATAGTGTAGGTAATAAATTTCATGACGATGGAGTTTTCTTGTCTCAAAGCAATATAGAAATTGACGATGTAATACGTAATTATTTATCAACGTATTTTCTGAGTTCATTTAAAAATGATAGTTTCAACAACTTTTATCACGATATTGACATGGGCTTTAACGAAACATTTGGAGTTGTCTCAAAGATATTTGACAATCCAGACTGCTTACACGAGCAATCAATAAACCTCGCAAAGCATTTATATGAGAAAAGTGACCATCCTAAAATTAAAGGTGGTGAGTTTTATGTGGTATATTTTGAGGATTGTGAGATTAATGGAGAAACTGTTGATGCAGTTGGTCTATTCAAATCAGAGAATAAAGATACATTCCTAAAAGTTGAGGCAACGGGCGATAACTTCGAGATTGAGAGTCAGCAGGGTGTGAACATCAACAAGCTCGATAAAGGGGCTTTGATATTCAATACTGAAAAAGAGAATGGTTATATCGTGGCAGTTGTAGATAATACAAACAAAGGTGCAGAGGCCCACTATTGGGTAGATGACTTTCTGCACGTTCGTCAGCGACACGATGAGTATTATAATACTGAAAATGTGATGAACCTTGCCAAGAACTTTATAAAAGAGATGCCAAATGAATTCGATGTGTCGAGAGCCGACCAAGTCGATTTGGCAAACAGAACAACAAAGTTCTTCAAAGAGAAGGATAGCTTCGATATGGAGGAGTTCGCAAACGAGGTTATCGGACAACCCGAAGTAATCGACAGCTTCAATCGCTATAAGGAGAACTATGCCCAAGAGCGAGACATTGAGTTTTTAGATAGCTTTGAGATCAACGACTCTGCCGTAAAGAAAGGAGTTCGCTCCCTTAAAAGCGTTATCAAGCTAGACAAAAACTTCCACATCTACATCCACGGTGACCGCAGCAAAATCGAGTCAGGCGAGGATGACAAAGGAAAGTACTACAAAGTTTATTATGAGCAAGAACAATAAAGGGTGTAAAGGTATGACAGTGCTAATAGAATCTATAACAGCTTATGCAAGTTCAAGGTACAATAAAAAAATACAATGTGAAGAGTGTTGTAATAATGGATGCATTACTCAAGGGGATTGCTCTAAGTGTTTAAATGATATATTCAATGCAAATAGTACCCGGAATAAACATTATAAATGTATGAACATAGTAGATTGCTATGTTGCAAAGTATATGTATAGATACTCCTCTGAGATAGTTCATCTATTATGTAAAGAACCTTTTGAGGAGTTTGTGAAGTCAATTGAAAATATTAGCGTTTGCTCTATCGGCTGTGGCTCTTGCTCTGATTTCATTGCTTTTAGTCAATTTATGAGAGAGAAGGAAATAGATATGCCATTTCTATACACAGGATTTGATTTGCAGGATAATTGGTCGCATATACATGGCTTTATCCAACATGCTGCTCCAGGTTATGTTGATTTTAACTATGCCAATGTATTTGAGTACTATCGTGACGAAGAGAATTATCCAAATGTATTCATACTGAATTATGTCTTGTCAGATATTGTAAAGTATAAAAATGAGAGTATTAATGAGTTTATTGATGATCTGTGTGATTTATTCAAGCGTTCTCCTAACAGATCATGCATAGTCATAAATGACATCAACCATTATATGGTGCGTAAATACTATGATACTATTAACAATCAAGTTAAAAGCTATTCCATAGCTTACGGTTTCCATTTCCCAAATACATGGAAATTTGCCAACCGACATAAAAGCAATAAACTTACGTCGAAAATTCCCCAATATTTATTGCCATTTGATCCGCCGAGAGTATGTGGAAGTTCTCAGTTTATTATAGTAAAGAAATAACCATATGATACTAAGTGTAAGCAGAAGAACCGATATACCAGCCTTTTATTCTGAATGGTTTTACAACAGAATAAAAGAGGGTTTTGTGTACGTTCGCAACCCGATGAATATACACAATATAAGCAAGATTACTCTTGATCCATCATTGATTGACTGCATTGTATTTTGGACAAAAAATCCACAAAATATGCTTTCTCGACTTGACGAGCTAAAGGATTACAACTACTATTTTCAGTTCACTATTAATCCGTATGACCAAACTTTAGAGAAGGGTGTACCTCGTAAGAAAGAGATATTCGAGACGTTTAAGCGACTATCTGATCGGATAGGTCCAGATCGAGTAATATGGAGATATGACCCGATAATTTTTAGCGATCATTTAGATTCGCAATATCATGAGAAATACTTTGAAGTTATTGCTAAATCTATTGGCAGCTATACAAATCGATGCGTTATAAGTTTTTTAGACCTTTATAAAAAAACAGAGCGTAATATCATGCATATAAACGCAAAAGAGTTTGAAAATATTGAGTATAGCACACTGTGTAATCAAATTAACAACATTGCATCGAATCTTAAAATAGAAGTTCAAACTTGTGCAGAAAAGGTTGATTTATTGCAGTATGGAATATCTCATGGATGCTGTATAGATTACCGCCTTATAGAGGCAATCTTAAACAAAAACATTGACGTTCGCAAAGACAAAAATCAACGAGAAGAGTGTGGTTGTGTCGAGAGTGTTGATATCGGTCAGTATAATAGTTGTAAACATAATTGCCTATATTGCTATGCAAATTTTAATAATGACAAAGTAATAAAGAGTAGTAAATTACACGACCCGTTATCGCCCTTGTTGGTAGGTAATATAGAAGATAAAGATGTTGTTAAAGATCGGAAAATGACTTCAATCATAACCAAGAACCTTTTTAAATAACAGTACTTATTTTCAATAATTTA
Organism: uncultured Oscillospiraceae bacterium; assembly: GCA_964369205.1. Taxonomy (GTDB): domain Bacteria; phylum Bacillota; class Clostridia; order Oscillospirales; family Ruminococcaceae; genus RGIG3102. The sequence goes on from CAYJEK010000010.1 coordinate 39,928, forward strand.
CGACGCATTCGAAAATTGCGCGGCGTTCTACGTCATTTCCGTCAATCGACACGCTCGGACCAACGCCCAAGTGTGCGGAATTCCACGCCTCATCGGAGCCCGCACCACTGCTACCATTGGCAGAAATTCGTACCCAGCTAAAGGCGTTTGGGGGAATCGTGGCCGTAATGTCCTCCGAACCCTTGAAAACACGCGCCTCGAGGGTTGTGGCGATGTCGCCATTTATGAAATTATTACCCGACGAGGAGAGAATCTGCACCGCGTAGGCATCCCCGCCATCGTGAATTTTCGTCACCGTAATGGCATCGTGATAGGTCTGTTTCGCGCTATATCGCTGAGTGAGCGACCCGCGTCCCTGCCACACGGCATCGTCGTGCCGAAGCGTATAACTTAGCGAATTAGCGCCCTCAATGGCCACCCAATCCTCGCCATTTTTATAGCTCCAGGCGCGCTCCTCGGGCGTGGAGGTAAAGCCGCTCTCGGTGGCCACAAGTTCAATGGTGGTGCGCTCTGCCACGCCATCCTTATACCTGAAAACCTGCTCGCCCTGTACGCTCACCGCCCCCACTGCCCACTCCTCGCCCGTGTCGTGATTGCGCTGCACCAACTGCCCGCAGATATAGGCATTTTCGAGCAGCGCTCCATAGCCGCTCAGCTGCCCGAAGACGGGGTGATTCACCCCCGAGAGGTCGCCAAGTTGCACCTTTACGTTGGATTGCGCAACATTCTCGTCCCGCACCCCATCGAGCACGCGCAGCCACTTATTGAGCCCATCGAGGTAGAGCGAACCTTGGCGTTTGGGGTCGCTCTTATTGCCCTGCCGTGCGAGGGTCATAAACCTTTCGGGCGGTATGTCGTTCAGCGCCACGCAAGTAAAGATGCTTTGGCTCATCACCCCCGTAACCTCAAAATACGCTGTGCGAAAGCCGCTCGGGCTGTGGAAAACCCCGCGCAGGATGTCTTTGTACTGAAAATTGATGGTCGCCTCGCCGTGGGTCGATTTCAGCGTCACGGTGTAGATGCCCTCGGCGGAGGCCTCCACGCCGTCAATCACTCCCGCGTCCGTGACCCAAAATTCGTTGCCCGTGGCGGTGATACGATTGTATTTCAGCTCGGGCACCTCGAGGTATTCATCGACTTTTAGCGATTTCATTTGGGCATCGCCAAGCACTCCAAAATCGCCTTGCACGTGCAGTTCGCCCTCTATGGCAAGTTCGCCAGTAATCGTTCCGCCCACCTTGTCGAGCTTTTCGTCGAGAGCCTCGGGCAGCCCCACCACCTCCACAATAGGGTGAGTATGCGGCTGTGTGCCGATTGCCTCCTTGAGCTCCCTGCCCGACAGCTTTAGCGTATCATCAGGCGCAGGCAAATCCACGACAAACTCCATCGTGTCGAAATGCTCGCTCGCCTGCTGTGCCCCGATTTCAAATCCTTAATTCTTACTCCACTCATAGTTTTTGCTGTAAAGCTACTACGCGTAAAGGCAATTTTTCTGAAACTTTGTTACATTTTTTTCGTGCTTTTCGTTGCAATATTAAATATCTTGAATTATTTTTACAAAAAATACACAGCACTATGAATAGAAAATGGATAGAAAATCAATTGTCACTTGTTGTTAATGAGAAAGACAAAATTCTAATTGAAGAAGCAGTTAAATGTTATAACGCAAAATGCTTTAGGGCTGCATATATTATGTGTTGGATTACATTAATAGAATCTCTTAAAAGGAAAATTGAGGAATATGTCATATTAGAAAACAAGAAAGCAGAAAGTGTACAAAAACAAATTTCTATGGCAGAAGAGAGGAATCAATCTGCCGATAAAATAATATTTGAAGGCGCAAATAATTGCGGAATTATTGATAATAATGAATTAAAGGATGTAGAATATTTATGGAAACAGCGATGTGTGTTTACACACCCATACAATATAGTTCCGTCAGATATTGATGTGATTTCCATTTTGGAAAAGGTGATTAAAATATCTTTAAGCAAAGCACTGTGTTATAATAAGGAACTATTAGATGAAATAATAAGCAATATAATAGAAAAGCCCTTCTTTCTTCCTATAGATAAAGAATCAATAAATGATTATGCTGAAGAAGTAATCAAAAGAACCCCTGAATTGATACAGCCATATTTATTCAAAGCACTACATTTTAAAGTGAGTGAAATTCTGGGAAATACCCCAAAACACTATGAGTTAAAAAAAATACTACTACTCATCCATAAGCTACTAGAGCGAAGTAGCATACCATTGAGTGATGGTAGATGGACACTAGAAAAAAGAGCAACAGATTTTCCATTTGCTACATTTATTTGCGTCATTCATCGAGATTTATGGAAGGGAATACCAGATCGTATCTCCGAAATGTTGTTTTCATATTACGAAACAGAGAGTGATAGAAAGAAATTTATTGTGATGGCAAACGCGGTAAGCAAACTTAGAGAATGTAATATTTTAGATGAAACATACACTGCAATACACAATTCAAAATTAGATAACACGTCATTTGATATTGCTATCAGGTATTATGGTAACAGTGAGAGTGCCATAAAGAGATTTATTTCTGAACTAGATACAGATAGGTATATTATACAAAATCAAGTCATAGATTTCCTAGAGAGTTCAGAAAGCAAAAGAGTACTCAATAACTGCCACCAAGATGATTTGATAACTCTTGGTAAACAAATTAGCTACATTGCAAAAAATAACAATTGGAAAAGTCGCAATTTTATATCAGATATTAAAATCTATGAACCACCAGAATTTCTACAACAAGGCGTTGCTATAGGGTTAGTTATCAATTCAAATGACAAATTCTATTTTAAGAAAGAGTGGGCAGTATTATGTTTTACAATATTGAATGGTCTGGGTGAAGATAATCAGAATGACACATATGCGAAATTAAGGCAAATAGTTACAGATGGAAAGATAGAGATTCATAACTTTAAAGACTTAACAAAAGAAAGTGCTTTTGATAAAATAGATAAAGTTAATGACGACATTGAATGGGGTAATATCAACAACGCAAAGTATCTTGAATTTGTCGAGCAATTAAAATCTAAATTAGATAATATGGTAGAATGGAACTCAACCGCCGAGGAGGGATAGTTTGAAATTTTCTTTGGAGAGGACGTAGGCGAGGTCGCGGCCCTTGGCGCGGAGCTCACCGCTCAGAGCAATTTGTATATTCTGCGCACCGCCACCACCCGCGCCCATCATCCCCTTGAGTTTGCTCAAGGGGGCGATAACCTCGGGGTCGATGCGCGCGTTGGGATTATCGCCCACCATCGCATAGGTCGCCCCAAAAGCAAGGCCGCCCGTGGCGAGCTTGGGGATACTCGCCTCGGCATTCTTGTTGAGAATCGCCGTGAGCGCCCCCGCCGCACCAACCATCGCCGCCCCCACGCCAATGGCCAACCACGGGTTGGCAAGCAGCCCCGCGAGCGCGCCCTTGAACATCAGCATCATCGTACCGAACTCAATGAGCTGCGTGCCCAACTGCTTCAGAAAACTCGCCATCTGCGAGAGAATGAGCCCCAAAAAATCCTCGAGCCCCAACCCCGCGCCACCAATCATTTGCCCCACCATCTCCATCGAACTTGCCACCATATCGCTCAGCGCACGGCTCACGGTGCTGTCCATCGCGGCAATAGTGCTCGCCATCGTCTCGGACACGTGCGCAAGGGCATTGCTAAAATTCCACCCCCGCTTTACAAGCCTATCGGTATAACCCTCCACCGCCTCAAAGGTTTTAGAGGCAAGCTCATCAAATTTTTCACTGGAACTATCGAGCCAATTAAACATCTCATAGATTTTGCCCCAAATTTGGGAGTACTGCTCGGCAATGAAGTCAATGGCGGGGCGGATTTGCGAGATTATGGACTTCATCTCGGGAGCCTTGACCTCGACCTTGGCGGTGGGCGGCTCGATGCCAACAATTGCACTATTTTTTGCCACATCCCCTGCTGAAACTCCAGCCACAGCAGTGATGCTCTTTGCCAACTTTTCCGCTTGCTCTTTGGCATCCTCCATCATCTCCTTGGCAGTCACAGCGGCAGCCTCCTCCATCTCCTTTTTCTTGCGCAGCTCGGCAATTACTGCGCTGTAGGTTTCCACCGTATGGCGATTGAAACTCTCGAAATTTTGGTAATTATGGTGCGGCGTGTTGTTCTCGCTGAGCCAATCCCCCGCAAGCAGATTCCCGCCCTCGAGCCGTTTTTGCGCCTCGGCGACCATCCCCTCCAGGTACTCCAAATCGCCCACCTTCCACCGCCCGCTCGCCACAAGCTCCACGCCATATTGCTTGCGGCCATCCGAGAGGGTCGCCTCGATATTTTGCAGCTCCTTGTACGAATTAAAAGCCGAGTACAACCCCGCAGCCAACATCGCCGCAAGCCCAATTAGCGCACTCATTGGCGACATGAGCGCCACCATCCCCGCCTTGAGCAGCGGCAAGATTTTCACAATGCCCCCAAGGGTGAGAAGTATTGGCCCCAGTGCGGCGGCAACCCCCGCCACGGCTACAATCACGGTCTTTGTCGTGGGCGAGAGGGATTGCAGCCACCCCACCACGCCTTGCAACACGCCCGCGAGCTTGTTGAGCCCCGGGAGGATAGCCGCGCCGAGCTGTTCCATAAAGTCGCCCCACGAATTTTTGAGCTGCTGGAGTGAACCTGCACCAACCTTTGCTACCGCCTCGGCTTGACCACCATATTGCCTCTCAAGCTCATCGAGGATTACAGCCTGCGCCTGGGCAAGTTGCCCCGTCTCTGCAAGCTTTTTGATTACCTCGGTCTGCTCCTTGGTGAATTGAATACCTGAACGTGATAGTGCCGAGAGGTTCTTTACAGGGTCGTTGAGAGCATTGCCGAGCTGAATAGATGCCGATTTGAGGTCGCCATCCAAAACAGTGGAAAGGTCGAGAGCTACGGTCTGCGTTCTCTTAAAGTTCTCACCTGCAATATTAG
>CAYJEK010000011.1:0-43632 GCA_964369205.1 uncultured Oscillospiraceae bacterium
CGAATCACTAGTTTTCAAGACTAGCTCCTTAAACCACTCGGACACCTCTCCGTATTCTGTTAGGTACGAGTAAAATAATATCATAAACTAGGGGGAATGTCAACACTTTTTTCAAAAAAAATTAATATTTCAAAAAACATTTTACTAAAGTTACAAATATTGAGAATTATTGTTATTTTTTGGGAAGTTGTTTGTATATTTAACAGCTGATTATGGTGTTTTGCTGTTTTTTAATTTTGAACAAATTATTAATTTATGTAAACATACAAAATACTTTGTTATGGACTATTTTTCCGTTTTTTGCACAAATGTTGTATTGAAAAAGGTTTCACACTTTGATATAATTAAATTAAAGTTTTACAATAAATTTACTTTGGAGGTTTTTTATGAAAAACAAATTTGTATATTCATTCTCAGAAGGAAACGGCTCAATGAAAGAACTGCTTGGTGGTAAAGGGGCAAATCTTGCTGAGATGACTAATCTTAATATGCCTGTACCACAAGGATTCACAGTATCCACTGCTGCATGTAGCGAATTTTATGCTAACCGTAAATCAATTTCTAATGAAATTCAAGAAGAAATTTTCTCACACCTTAAAAAACTAGAAGAAACAACTAATAAAAAATTTGCAAACTCTAAAAACCCTCTTTTAGTTTCTGTTCGTTCTGGTGCTAGAGCTTCTATGCCTGGAATGATGGACACTATTTTAAATTTAGGGCTTAATGATGAAGTTGTATTAGGTCTTGGTGAATTAACTAATAATCCAAGGTTTGCATATGATGCATACAGAAGATTTATTCATATGTTCTCAGATGTAGTTATGGGTATACCAAAATCATTGTTTGAGGATAAATTAGAAGCTGTAAAAGAAATGAACGGACTTCATTTTGATAATGAATTATCTGTAGAGCAGCTAAAAAACTTAATAACTGAATATAAAGAAATATATTATAATGAAATAGGCGAAAACTTCCCAGAAGATCCAAACACACAGCTTATTTTAGCTGTAGAAGCAGTTTTCACTTCTTGGGATAACCCTCGCGCTAAATACTATAGAAGAATGAATGATATTCCATCATCTTGGGGAACAGCTGTAACTGTTCAATCAATGGTGTTTGGCAATATGGGCGATGATTGCGGTACTGGTGTTGCCTTTACTCGAAATCCATCAACTGGTGAAAAAAGCTTATATGGTGAGTTTTTAATGAATGCACAGGGCGAGGATGTTGTTGCAGGAATAAGAACTCCTCAAACTATCGACCAATTACAAAAGGTTATGCCAGAAGCTTATAATCAAATTATTGAAATTGCCACAACTCTTGAAAAACATAATCAAGATATGCAGGATTTAGAGTTTACAATAGAAAAAGGCAAACTTTATATGCTTCAAACTAGAAACGGAAAAAGAACTGCACAAGCGGCTATTAAAATTGCTGTTGATTTATACGATCAAGGGCTTTGCACAAGAGAAGAAGCATTATTAAAAGTTGAGCCATCTCAGCTTGAAAGCCTTCTTCATCCACAATTTGAACCAACTCATTTAAAAAATCAAAAAGTTTTAGCAAAAGGCTTGCCAGCATCTCCTGGAGCGGCTTCTGGTAAGGTTTATTTTACAGCGGAAGATGCAAAAGAGGCTGTTAATTTAAGAAATGAGGCTGTTATTTTAGTACGAGTTGAAACGAGCCCTGAGGATATCGAGGGAATGGCAATCGCTAAAGGTATTTTAACAGCAAGAGGCGGTATGACAAGCCATGCGGCTGTTGTAGCTAGAGGAATGGGTAGATGCTGTGTATCTGGCTGTTCAAGTTTATATGTTGATTTCCAAAATAAAGTTGCTCATTTTGATGATGTTAAAGTAAGTGAAGGTGATTTTATTTCTATAGATGGAGCTACTGGTAATGTTTATCTTTCACAAATACCAACAATCGATGCAACTCTTAGTGGAGATTTTGCAAGATTTATGGCTTGGGCAGATGAAGAAAGAAAACTTTTAGTTCGAGCTAATGCAGATAATCCAAAAGATGCACGTCAAGCAAGATTATTTGGTGGTGAAGGTATCGGTCTTTGCAGAACTGAACATATGTTCTTTGAAAAAGACAGAATTCTAGCAATGCGACAAATGATAGTTGCAAAAACAAAACAGGAACGTTCTGATGCTCTTGATAAAATCCTTCCTATGCAGCAAGAAGATTTTGAGGGTATATTTAAAGAAATGGACGGCCTACCTGTTACTATAAGATTCTTAGATCCTCCACTTCACGAATTCCTGCCTCACGATGATGATGAAATATCAACAACGGCTTATGAAATGGGTGTAACCTTTACAAGCCTTAAAAACACAGTAAAACAATTAGCAGAGGCAAATCCAATGCTCGGACACCGTGGCTGTCGTTTAGCTATTTCTTATCCTGAAATAGCACAAATGCAAACAAGGGCGGTTATAAGGGCTGCTATCAATCAAAAAAGAGAAGGTGTTGTCGTAATTCCTGAAATTATGATACCTTTAGTTTGTGATTCTGCTGAGTTAAAGTTTGTAAAATCTATAGTAGATGAAACAGCTTCTGAAGTTTTTAAAGAAGAAAATGAAACTATAGATTATAAAGTTGGGGCTATGATAGAAATCCCTCGTGCCGCTTTAATGACGGGCGAAATTTCAAAACATGCAGAATTCTTTAGCTTTGGTACAAATGATTTAACCCAAACTACATATGGTCTTTCTCGTGATGATGCTAGCCAAATATTAGATGATTATTTTAAAAATCGTATTTTCGAATTTGATCCAACAACAAAGCTTGACCAACTAGGTGTTGGAAAACTAATTAAAATGGCTTCAAATTGGGCAAAAGAGAAAAGAAGTGATATAAAACTTGGTGTTTGCGGAGAACACGGAGGAGATCCTCTTTCAATTCAATTTTTCCATAACACAGGTTTAAATTATGTTTCTTGCTCTCCTTACAGAGTTCCAATAGCTCGCCTAGCTGCAGCTCATGCAAAAATACTTCACGATAAAAATTCAAAAAATAGTAGTGAAGAAAAGCATACAATGTCTGCTTTATAGTATAAAAAATAAAAAGGAATGGCTTTTGCCATTCCTTTTATGTTTTTGTTTAAAGTTTTCCTTCAAATTGCTTGTAAACTTCATCTCTAGTTGAATATCCCACTTCGCCGTGAGTATTCTTTGAGTTTTTTTGATTAGTTAAAGGATGATATGATGGATGAACCCCTGTATTTTTTTGATTATCATTCCCATATAAAATAGGTTTATTGTGCATTGTTATAGCAAAAAACACACATAATAAGTACATCAATATTTTACTAGCAATCATTATATAATTTAAATCCTCAGTATTAATTCCAATTTCTGAAAAATAATTTAATAAGTTATACCCTGTTATAAAAATTGAAAAACCAATGCTCGTAAACCCTGCCTTTCGTATCCCTTTTGAAACAGAAGATATCCCTGATACTTCAGATATATTTAAAATACCTTTTATTAAAAAAAGCATAGCTAATGCATCTAATGTCGTACTTATTATATTTATAGCAAATACAACAGGCACAACCACTTCATAATCATCAGTAAATGCAAAACTCATATAAAGCATTGAGGCAAGACCCCCCCAAATAACAGCCGCTATAACGATATTTCGTGCTTTATCAAAAACTTTATGTGATTTTGCTAATATTATATATCCTATAATTATTAAAATATTTATAAGAAAGTATGCATTTGATGACACCCTTGAAAGCTCTGGATTATTAATAATCAAAACTGCTAAAACAGCTGAAAAAAGATGTGCAAATGATGCTATACTAAGCCCTATTAAATTAAGTTTTTTCATTTTTTCTTCCTTATTTCCATCTTAAAGTATCGCGAAGATAATCAAAAATTTTCCCGTCATACTTTGTTTTATATATTTCTTCTCTTGTAGAATAAGAAGAATAATCATCTTCTTTATCTATTTTTTGTATATTTTCTAGTGTAAATTCTTTTCCATTCACTTCTTTATATAGTTTAAATATATTATAATATATTATAATTTTACTAAAAATAGAAAAAGCAAAAACTACAATCATAACAACTGCTAAAATATAAGTTATACTGCTCTCACTATTTAAAAATATAACTAGAGTTTGAAGAATAATAGAAAATATTCTAAGCGGCATATAAATCGCAAAATTACTTTGAATTTTTGATTCATAATATGTATTTTTTGAAATAAATGCAACGAAGCTTATCGATTTCACTAAGTACCCAAAGGAAATTAAATCTAATATAGCACCTAAAAAAATCACAAATATAATTAAAAGATTATTTTGAAGTAAATTTAATTTTAAAATATTTTCTAGTAAAAACACTAAGCTTAAAATAATGCTATATCCTATTATAATATTCCTTGCCTTATTAAATCCACTTATACTATTTTTGCAAAGCATTAAATATCCAAAAAGGGCGGTAATTGCCCCTATTAGCATGAAATTAAAATTTTCTGTAAAAAAACTTTGAATTACTTCGAAAACAATAATTAAAAATAATCCATTCAACTTAACTTTCATGCAGCCTCCTATTATACTCTTTGTATAATTCCACCTTAATACACTATATGTTATTTTACTGCATCGAAAGTGGAATAGCTTTGCCATCCACATCTTTATAAACTTTATATGCAATAGAATATATAATAAGTCTTGATATTATACTTATAATCCCTGCTATTTCAATTACCCCAAGTATTGAAACATAGCCTTGAATATTAGCTGTTAATACATCAAATCCATTTGAGGTATTACTTAAAAACATCATAAAAATATACATTACAACATAAATTATGACTGATATATTTAATATTTTTAAATATTTTTTCTCCATCATACCTTTAATTATTAAAGAGATACTTCTTGTAAAAAAATAGATATATAAAACATTTAATGCTACACCTATCCAAGGCATTATGAATACTGAGAAAATATATACCGCCTGATGACTTTCATTTTCAAACGGGTTTAAATTTGCATAATTATAAATATATAAAACGACTACAGAATAAACAATATATAATATATATACATTTCTCGCCCTATCAAATCCAAACCCATTTAAGACATATAGTCTATGCAGTGAAAAAGTGATAATGCCAGAAAAAACTATCCCTATAAGGCCAGTCAAGCCAAAAAATAGTACACTAGCAACGCTTATAAGAATAATGTAGTTTAGCCAAGATAAATTAAATTTTTTCATAGTATTATTCCTTTTTTAAAGAAAAGTTTTCAACTATTTCTCTTCAAATTGTTTATAAACTTCATCTCTAGTTGACGATGTTTGATTTTCATTTTTATACATATCATTTTGAATATTAACACTGCTATTCATTTGAGAATTCATTTGGCTATTCATTGCATTCCCCTCAAGATTTACTTCAAGGCTTTCTGATAAAGCTTGTGGGTTTTGAGTGTAGTAAGTGTTTGCATCATCCATAGTATTAAAAGAGTACTCTTTTCCTTTTAATCCTTTTAAAAGATTATTCATATTAACAAGCATTGAAATAATAACCACGAAAAGTGCTATGCCCGCCACAAGAACTACAATCCCTGTTATCCCAAGCACTACTACTGAAGACATCATAGCTATCATTGATGCAGTAGCAATTAATATAGCAACATTGCTCCCTATATATAAAGATAAATTTCCTTTTAATTTTTTTGCTCTCACTTCATCTCTTCCAAGTTTTGCAACTTCTATAAGGCCATTTAAAAAATTACTCATTGATATTAACTGCACTATGCCTGTAGCAAGAAGAGTAACAACTGTTAAAATAGCTCCTATAATTGAAACTGTTGAAAGTAATTCTAATGGGAAGATTATCCCTACAACAGCACCAACGATTGATAATCCCACTGTTATATATCCAAAATGTGTTGCCTTTTTAAAATATTCTGTGCCAAATTCTTTATATAATAGCCCAAATGTGTATGCCATTGCAGCTACTAAAATAGTATCCACTATTATACTTTCTATAAATAGCCCTAAAACCATCGACACTATTTGAACTATTAAAAATTGCTCTAGTCCTTTTAATTCAAATTTTTTCATAATTATTACCATTCCTTTCTTGATGTTTTGTGTGGTTTGCCACATGCATATTTAAGGTGGCAACTTTTCGCTAATACTTCACAGCGAAAAGCACAAAACTCCCAGTTTGAAAATTTATTTTTCAAACTTATACCTATTCTCTTTCTATTCTATAATTTCATATTTTTCATCTATTATTTCTTTTAAATCTTCTTCACTTATTAAATCTTTTGGAATATTCATCGCACTAACCATTTCAAGCTTTTCGCCAGTAGTTTTTATTAAGGTTATCCCAATAGAGTAATATGGAATTTCTTTTTCTTCTAGCTGATTTTTAAATAATATTAATTCATCTATCATCGCATCTTTTGAAACATCTTCCATATCAAGTTTTACTATTTCAATGCTTCCATAGTTTTCTGCAAGCTCGATAATATCCATATCATTTAAATCATCATAATTCATACTCAAAGCCGAAACATCTAAAATGTGCTCATCGCTAATTCCTTCTAGCTCAGTATAAAGTCCGCCTGCCCAGAAGTTTTCCTCATACCCTTTAACTTCTGTGTGATGAAAGTAATTTAAAAAAGACTCATATCCGATTTCGCCCATTTTTATAACTATTTCATTTCTATAATTTTCTTGTAAAATTAAATAAGCACGATATCTATTTAAAATTAGAAATTCATAATCATCATTTATAACATTTTCTCCTGTTTTATCAATATACACACCAAAATTATCACTACTGCCATCTTGATTTATTATATCAATATTTGCAACATATCCTTCTAAGTTGTTATTCTCATGCACCGTTGCAATAAAATCGTTTACTGTGTATTCTAAATTTGGATATTTTTCATCAAGATATATTATAGCTGTATCGTCCACTTTCATTTTTGTAAATGGATTTCCTGCATATGTAAAATAATAAAAGATAAGTCCTGCTACTAAAAACAAAAATCCAAAGCCATATAAATATCCTTTAGTATTGCTTTTTTTATTTTCCATAATTTATGATTATTCCTTTCTTTTTTGCACTCTAAAATAAAGGCTAACTATCTTATCGCTTAGCCTTTATTTAAATTTACATTTATCCGTTTAAGAAATCATATGCAAACTGTGCATAAAGAGCACTACCTCTTTTTAAAACATCTTCATCAATTGTATATTCTTCATGATGATTTGTGTAGATAATTCCTTTTTCTTTGTTTCTACTTCCAAGGAATGTAAACACACCATCAGCTTTCGCCATATACTCTGCAAAATCTTCGCTTCCCATCATAGTATCTAAATGAGTTAAGCCTTCTTCACCATACAGTTTTTTAACTGCATCTTGAGCAATTTTTACAAGATGTTCTTTATCATTTATAACAGGCCCTGTTAGCCAGTCTAGATTAAATTTTGCAGTAGCACCATATGCTTTTGCTGTGTTTTCAATGATATTTCTTAAAACAGCATCACTACCATCGATAACTTCTTTTGAGAATGTTCTAATAGTTCCTTCCATTTCAACTTTATTTGCAATAACGTTAAATCTTGAACCACCTTTAATTGTTCCTATAGTTACAACTAAAGGATTTAAAGGATCATTAATTCTTGAAACATAAGTTTGAACAGCTTGAACAACTGCACTTGCCGCTACTATAGCATCAACACCAAGGTTTGGTGCACTTCCGTGAGCTGAAAGCCCTTCGATTTCAATTTGGAAAACTCCTGGAGCTGCCATTCTATTTCCAGCTTCTACACTAACACCTGGAGCATCAAAGTTACCCCATATGTGTGATGAGTAAACAGCATCAACACCATCCATTACACCTTGCTTTATAATAATAGCTGCACCTTGTGCTGTTTCCTCAGATGGCTGAAATATTAATCTTACAGTTCCAGCTAATTCATCTTTTTTAGAAACTAGCATTTTTGCAGCTCCAAGAAGAGTTGCTATATGTGCATCATGTCCGCAAGCGTGCATACAACCATTTGTAGATGCAAAAGGAAGTTTTGTTTCTTCATTTATTGGAAGCGCATCTATATCAGCACGAAGTGCCACAGTTTTCCCAGGTTTTGCGCCAACTATATCAGCTGTACACCCTTCTACACCATCAAACAATTTAACGGTAAGCCCCATTTCTTCTAAATCTTTAACAATAGCTTTAGTTGTTTCAACTTCTTGCCAAGACACTTCTGGGCAAGCGTGATAAAATCTTCTTTTATCAATAATATACTGTTCTGTTTCTTCTGCTAAAATTTTAAAGTTCATAATTATAAATACTCCTTTTCATTATTAATTTTATAATATAAATATAGCATATTTTAATTGCTTTTACAATAAATCTATATATTTTCTTATAAATATATAAAAAACAGCCAAATACTCTTTTGTATTTGGCTGTTTTACTAAACTTTGCTACTTTAAGAATAACATAATTTATTATGATATAGCTCTTTTCTTTTCTATAGCTTTATAATCATTTAAGTAGATTAATTTTTGTTTTCTTGCTCTTATTTTTCTATTTTTTAATATTTTGCGAAGTTTATTTTCATTTTTGTAGCAATTGGCTGTTAGATAAGAAAAAACTAATGTATTTGTTATAACATTTATAATATTAAGCCCATAAACTACTCCCCCAAGGCTCGCAAATGTTAAAAGCGCAAAAACTATTGTTAATATATTATATAATTTAATTCTATTTTTCATAAACTTATTCTCCTTTTCACAACCACAAGTTGTCTTATTAACTACAGTTTACTACAACAATTAGTTGTTGTCAAGTATTTTTTCACAATTATTTTTTATATTCACCACTTTTGGTTGTTTACAAATTGATTAAAATAGTATATAATAAACATAAAATACAACTATAGGTGGTGGAGAAAATGTTTTCAAAACAAATAAAGGCACTTCGAAAAGAAAGAAAATTAAGCCAAGCACAACTAGCTCAGGATTTAAATTTAACACAGCAAGCTATAGGAAAATGGGAAACTGGAAAAAGCACTCCGGATATTGCCACTCTTTCTATTCTAGCGAATTATTTTAATACAACTGTTGATTTTCTTGCAGGAGTTAATACTGCTTCAAGCATAAATCAGCAAGATAGTAAAAATCAAGTTTTAGTTCCTATAATAGGAACAGTTCGCGCTGGATATAATGCTTTTGCTTTTAATGAGGATTTAGGGTATGAGTATGCAAATGTTCCCTCAAGTGAAGATTACTTCTTTCTTTCAGTAAAAGGCGATAGCATGGAGCCTCGCATTTTAGATGGCGATTTAGCATTAGTTAAAAAGCAAGCAAGTTTAAATGATGGGGATTTGGGAGTTATCATTTATGGAGATGAAGAGGCAACATTAAAAAAATTCATTCATAAAGGAAACACCGTTATTCTTCAAGCTTTTAATCAGTCTTATGAATCAAAAATTTTTGTTAATGAGGAAATAAATGATTTAAATATAGTGGGAAAAGTTATCGAAACAAAAGCTCGCTGGTAAAAAATGAAAACTCTGACTTATTCAAAAGTCAGAGTTTTTTTATTTTTAATATCCGATGATTAAACCTTTTTCCATAGTATAAAAAGTTGTAAGACCTTTACAGTCAACTATTGTTATATCATCTGTTTTTAATTTTTCTTTAAAAATTTCTTTTGCAGCAAGTGCTCCTTCTAAATTTTTACAGTGAGAGATAACTAGTGGCATATTTTCCATATTTTTTGTTTCTTTAATAACATCTGCCATTGCTAAAACTGCATTTCTTTCGCCTCTTGGTTTTTTAACAACTTCAATTTCGCCCTCTTTAGTTGCCACTGCAACTGCACGTATGCCAAGGCTTGTTGCTAAAATTCCAGCAATTTTACTCATTCTACCTGTTTTAATTAAATTATCATATCCACCAAGCGCAAAAGTAAGATACGTATTATCATTATAAGCATCTAAAATGCTTACCATTTCATCAAATGTTTTCCCAGCTTCTATTAATTCTTCTGCTTTTCTTTTAAATAAAACTAATTTACCTGCTGTTGCATGTGAATCTATAATATGAACATTTTTTTCAGGATTTGTCTCTTTTAGCATTTCTTTTGCTATTCTTGCAGAGTTATTTGTTCCGCTTAAAGCACTTGTCATAGTAAAACAAAGGGTGTTATCTGCTTTTTTAAATTCATCTAGAAAATTTTCAGGAGAAGGGCAGGCTGATGAAGAAGCTTTTTTCTCTTTTGACATTGCATCTAATAATTCATCAATAACTAATGTCTCATCATCCACAAACTCTCTATCTCCCACAATTATTGATAGCGGAACAAGACTAAGGCCTATATCTTCGCTATGTGCATCTTTTTTTGTTAAATCGCAGCTTGAATCTAAAACTATATTCCATTTCATTGTTGTAACCATTCCTTCTATATTTAATCATTATTTAATCTAGTATACAATACTATATTATATCATAATTAAAACTATGTCAAGAAGTATTGACAATTCAAGTCTTAAATTTTATAATTATCTCTATACTTATTATATTTTATTATGGAGGCTTTTATAGTGAAAAAACAAATATTAAATTTTAAAATGCCAAGATACGATGAATTACCAAGTCTTGATTTATACCTAGATCAAGTTATTGAACTTGTAGAAGATTCTTTATCAGATTTACACCTTTTTGGTGATGAAAAATTTATAACTTCTTCTATGATTAATAACTATGTAAAAAAAGGAATTGTTCCTGTAACTAATAAAAAAAGATATACAAAAGAGCATATAGCTAGCATATTTATGGTATGTATATATAAACAAATTTTTTCAATGGATGAAATTAAAAACCTAATGGATGTGCATATTCGCATTGTAAACGATGAAAGTAGCCCCATTGATGTTAAAAGAAGCTATGACTATTTTTGCCGTGAGCTTGAGAATATCCTTGTGGCAACATTTGAAAACAAGGAATTGCCAGAAGACACCACAACATCTTTTACTTCTGAAAGGCAGCTAATTCGAAATGCCTCTATCGCCTTTTCAAATAAATTATACACTCTTCACTTATTGCAAGAATTTAATAATGAAGAAAAATAAAAATTTATCCTGTTATTATATCTACTAATAAAAAAAGCATAAGCTGACACTTTATTTTAAAAAAGTGTCAGCTTATTTTTATAAGATATTTTATTTAATATTATTAAAATACTGAATTGCAGCCCCTTGCGCTTTAGTTCGATAAATAAATTCTTCGCTCTTAAAATATTCTCGAAGCTCGATATAAAGCTCAATAATAATTTCAATAGATTTAATACAGCTCTCTTTTTCATAACTTACAATTGTTTGTTTTAATCTCTCAAAGTAATGTTCTGTAGCATCGAATTCTATTTTTCTTACACCTCTTGGAAGATACCCACATTTCATAAGTATTAGCGAACCAATAACATTTTGTCTTAAAAAAGATATAAATTCAATCGTTTCAAAAAGTTCACCGCGCCCAATTTTTAATGCTACATAATGCACCCAAATCCAAAAACGGTCTTCAATCCACTGCAAATTAGGAATAGGAAAATATGCTTTGCTTTTTTTCATTTCTTCTTCAATTAAAGTGTCTTTTTGCCATAAAATAACTGGATTTTCAACACGATTATGAACATCATCAAGTTTTACAAACTTAAAATCAACATGAAGTGTATCTTTTTCATAAAGACAGATTAAAAGCCTTGGCTCGCCAACGTGCTCACCTGTAAAAGCAGATAACACACTGCCTAAGGAATTCGCAATATTAAATCTTTCAGCCATAATTTCATCATAGCTATCATTTGCTATCACTACCACCAAATCAATATCTGAAAACTCGTCCATATCTTTAGTAATAAATGAGCCGCCTGCTAATAGCCCAACTATTCGTTTATCTTTTGATAGTTTATTTATTGCATTTTCGGTAAATTCTTTGTGCATTTTCAGCATAGATTTCGCCTTTCTAGAAAGCTAATTTATTTTGCACACTCTTTTATTATTTCAATAATAACTTCTGTGCATTTTTGCATATCTTCTTTTGTTACACATTCATATCTTCCATGAGCATTCATTCCACCTGTTCCAAGGTTTGGACACGGTAGCCCCATATAAGATAAAGTTGCACCATCAGTGCCCCCTCTTGCAGCTATTGAAACTGGCTCTACTCCAACTGCACGAATAGCCTTGTTTGCATATTCGATAACTTGTGGGTGAGGAAGAATTTGCTCTTTCATATTTCTATATTGCTCTTTTATAACAACTTCGCAGCTATTTTCTCCATACTTATCATTAATAAACTTTTCTAAAGTTTTCATAAAGTCTGCTTTTTCTTTAATTTTGTCTGCATTATGATCTCTTAAAATATAATTTAGAGTTGTTTTTTCAGTTGAGCCTTCTGATTCAAGTAAATGATAAAACCCCTCAAAATCTGTTGTGTGTTCTGGTTTTTCAAAAACTGGTAGTAGTGAATGAAATTCAAAAGCTAAATGCTGACTGTTCACCATCTTCCCTTTTGCTCCGCCTGGATGAATAGAATATCCATTAAAAGTAACTTTTGCTCCCATTGCATTAAAGTTTTCATAGCAGATATTAGAATAATCTCCACCGTCAACTGTGTATGCAAATTTTGCACCAAAGCCTTTTACATCAAATAAATTTGCCCCTCTTCCAATTTCTTCATCTGGAGTAAATCCTAGCATCACTTTTCCGTGAGGGATATCTTCTTTTATAATAGTTGCAACAGCTTCTATTATTTCAGCAATCCCTGCTTTATCGTCTGCTCCAAGAAGAGTTGTTCCATCTGTTGTTATTAAAGTGTGCCCTTTTAAAGATTTTAATCTTGGAAACTCTTTAACTGATAATGTGTGGCCTGAGCCTTTTAATAAAACATCTTCCCCATTATAATTTTCTATAACTTGTGGTTTTATTGAAAATCCATTAAATTCAGGTGCAGTATCCATATGTGCAATAAATCCAACAACATCTTTTTCTTCATATCCTTTAGTAGCCTCTAGTGTGCCGTATGCATATCCATCTTTAATATGAACATTAGTAAGGCCAATACTTTGCATCTCTTTTACTAAAAAATTTGCAACATTTAGCTGAATGTCTGTAGACGGACAAGTTTCGCTCTTTGCATCAGATGGCGAATCTATCGCAATATAACTTAAAAATCTTTCTAAAACTCCCATAATTTAAAACCCTTTCTTTTTTGTAAAATTAAATATTATCACTATTATTACAAATATTTTCACCTATTGTCAATATGAATATTTTCTTTTGCAAAATTCATTTGTATTTTACTATAAAATATGCTAAAATATTATAGATTATATCAAAATAATAATGATTTAAAATCATTTTGGAGGATAAATATGTTTAAAAACAAAACTTTATTAATAACTGGTGGTACAGGTAGCTTTGGACAAACTGTTTTAAAGCATTTTTTAACAAGCGATATTAAAGAGATTAGAATTTTTTCAAGAGATGAAAAAAAGCAAGATGATATGCGACATGAATTGCAAGTAAAATACCCAAAAGATTCAGGCAAAGTAAAATTCTATATCGGCGATGTTCGTGATATAAATAGTATTGATACAGCTATGAGAGGTGTTGACTATGTTTTCCATGCAGCTGCTTTAAAGCAGGTTCCATCTTGTGAATTCTTCCCAATGGAAGCTGTTAAAACTAATGTTTATGGAACTGAAAACCTTTTAACTAGCGCTATTAATCATAAGGTAAAAAAAGTTGTTTGTCTATCAACTGATAAGGCAGCTTATCCTATAAATGCAATGGGCATATCAAAGGCTATGATGGAAAAAGTTATAGTTGCAAAAGCAAGAACTGTTGATGAAAATGAAACAATGATTTGCTGTACAAGATATGGAAATGTTATGTGTTCAAGAGGAAGTGTTATCCCACTATTTCGCGAACAAATTAGAATGGGAAAACCACTAACTATAACAAACCCTGATATGACTAGATTTTTAATGAACCTTGATGAGGCTGTTGATTTAGTTACTTTTGCTTTTACAAATGGTAAAGCAGGAGATTTATTCGTTCAAAAAGCACCAGCTTGCACTATTCATGATTTAGCAAAAGCTACTAAAGAGCTTTTTGGTGATACTGAAACTAAAATAATAGGCCCAAGGCATGGCGAGAAATTATATGAAACTCTTTTAACAGAAGAAGAAGCTATGAAAGCTATCGATTTAGGTGGCTATTATAGAGTTCCAGCTGATAATAGAGATTTAAACTATGATAAATATTTCATTGAAGGCAGTGATATTAAAAAAGCCCCAGAAGCTTACACTAGCCATAATACAGATAGATTAACTATAGAAGAAACAATAGCTAAAATGAAAACCACTGATTATATTAAAGAGGAGCTTGAAAATTTTGAAGGATAAAAAAATACTGATAACTGGCTCAAACGGATTTATTGGAAAAAATTTAACTGCTAATTTAATTCAAAAAGGATATACAAACTTATATCTTTTTGATAGAAATTCTTCTAGTGAAGATTTAGATAATTTTTGTAAAAATGCTGATTTTGTTTTTCATTTAGCAGGAGTTAACCGTCCTTTGAATAATCAGGAATTTTATGATGGAAATACCGATTTTTCAAAAACTCTAATAGAAACTCTAAAAAAACATAATAATAAAGCTCCGATAATTATATCCTCTTCTATCCAAGCTGAAATGGATAATGACTATGGAAAAAGCAAAAAACTTGGCGAAGACTTATTTTTAGAAAATAATGAAAATCCTAGTTTTATCTTTCGCTTATACGGAGTTTTTGGCAAATGGTCAAAACCAAATTACAACACAGTAGTGGCAACTTTTATGCACAATATTATAAATGATATAGAAGTTAAAATTTCTGATGAAACTCACCTATTAAAGCTGTGCTATATTGATGATGTTGTGGATAAATTCATAGCTATTTTAGAAAACACAAATAACTATAAAGCTGGATTTTTAGAACTTGACACTCACCACAATATAACTCTTGGTAGTTTATATAATATTATTTTGCAATTTAAAAAGAGTAGAGAAAACTTAGTAATGCCTAGTTTAGATAGCCTTTTAATGAAAAGATTATACGGAACATTCTTAAGCTTTTTGCCAAAAGACGGCTTCTCTTATCACCTTAAAAAAAACACCGATGATAGAGGGTGGCTAAGTGAATTTATTAAATCTGAAAATTTTGGGCAAATTTTTATTAGCACAACAAAACCAGGGATAACAAGAGGTAATCACTGGCACAACACTAAAGTAGAAAAATTCTTTGTTATTAAAGGAACTGGCGAAATTGCTTTTCGTAATGTCTTAGACGATGAAATTTTATACTACACAGTAAAGGGTGAAAATCCAGAAGTTATAGATATTCCAGTTGGCTATACTCACTATATAAAAAATATAGGAGATGATGAATTAATCTGCCTATTTTGGTCGAGTGAAATATTTAATCCAGAAAAACCAGACACATACTATCTAGAAATATAAAAGAGGAAAAAGTTTGAAAAAAAATTCAAACTTTGAGTTTTGCATCTTTCGCTTAAAATTTATAAGCGAAAGTTTGCCACTTTTAAATATAATTATGGCAAAACACACAAAACTCCAAGAAAGGAATATTTATAATAATGAATAAATTAAAAGTTATGACAATCGTTGGCACTCGTCCTGAAATAATAAGACTGTGCGAGGTTATAAAAGCTTGTGATAAATACTTTAATCACATTTTAGTGCACACAGGCCAAAATTACGACTACACATTAAATGAAATATTTTTTGAAGAATTAGAGCTTCGCCAGCCTAATTATTTTTTAAGCTGTGTGGGCGATCATCTAGGCGAAAGTATGGGAAATATTTTAGCAAAATCATATGAAGTATTAGCTAGAGAAAAGCCAGATGCTCTTTTAGTTTTAGGTGATACAAATAGCTGTCTTGCAGCAATTTCTGCAAAAAGATTAAAAATCCCAGTTTTTCATATGGAAGCTGGAAACAGATGCTTTGATCAAAATCTTCCAGAAGAAATAAACAGAAGAATTGTAGATCACACTTCTGATGTTAATCTTCCATACACTGAACATTCAAGAAGATATTTAATTAGCGAGGGTATTGCAAAAGAGCGAATTTTTGTAACAGGAAGCCCTATGCCAGAAGTTTTAACAAGATTTGAAAAAGAAATAAATGCTTCTAAAGTATTAAAAAGTTTAGATTTAGAAAAAGGAAAATACTTTATTGTCTCTCTTCACCGAGAAGAGAATTTAGATAATGAAAAACGCTTTTACTCTTTAATGAATGCACTAAATACAATAGCTGAAACTTATAAAATGCCAGTTGTTTATTCAATGCATCCAAGAAGCAAAAAGAAAGTTGAAGAAAAAGGCTTTGTTTTCCATGAAAATATAAAAGCTCTTCCTCCTTTTGGATTCTTTGATTATAATAAACTTCAAAAAAATGCCTACTGCGTTTTATCTGATAGCGGCACTCTTCCAGAAGAAAGTGCAATTTTAGATTTTGCCGGTGTTTCTTTAAGAAATTCAACAGAGCGCCCTGAAGTTTTAGATAAAGGTAGTGTTATTATCGGTGGCACAACTGCAAGGCAAGTTCTTGAAGCCATCGAAATGAGCCATGCTATGAAGCAAAACGATGAACCATATGTTTTAGCTCCAGACTATGTTGATACAAATGTATCAATAAAGGTTGTTAAAATAATTCAAAGCTACTATAAAATAGTTAATGAATTTGTGTGGAGAAAAGAAATAGAAGACTAAAAATTATTTAAAGAAACGGGCATATATTTTGAAAAAAAGAATTTTAATTGTTAGCCAGCATTTTTGGCCTGAAAATTTTAGAATTAGCGATATAGCAAAGGGATTTTATGAAAATAATATTGAAGTTGATGTTATTTGCGGAATCCCAAATTATCCAAACGGCATTATCCCAGAAGGATATGGCCTTTTTAAAAACCTAAAACAAAATTATTTTGGAGTAAATGTTTATAGAGCCAAAGAGATAACAAGAAAAGGAAATAGTAGTTTGAGAATATTTTTAAACTACATTTCTTTTCCATTTTTCGCTTCTTTTAAAATACTAGGTTTTCTAAATAAAAATTACGATGCTGTATTTTGCTATGAAACAAGCCCTGTTTATATGATTTTCCCGGCAATTCTATACTCTAAAATAAAAAAAATTCCGCTAACTACATATGTTTTAGATTTATGGCCTGAAAATCTTTATTCTGTTTTAGATGTTAAAAATAAATTTTTAAGAAATATTTTAAAAGCTACTAGCCATTGGCATTATAAAAAAAGTGATAAGCTAATTGCTATGAGCCCCTCTTTAAATGAAACTTTAAAAAATATAACAAATAAAACAAGTGATAAAATAGCCACTATTCCTCAATATTGCGAGGAATTATACGAAACATTTGCTTTTGATGAAAATTTAAATAAAAAGTATGAAAATTACTTTAAAATAGTTTATGCGGGAAATATCTCCCCTGCTCAAAATTTAGAAGTTTTAGTTAAAGCTATAAAAATTATTAAAGAAAAAAATATAAATAATATTAAATGCATTATAGTTGGCGATGGAATGAGCAAACTAAGTATCGAAGAGCTTGTAAAAGCTGAAAATTTAGAAGATTATTTTGATTTTTTAGGCTCAAAACCTGTTGAAGATATGCCAATTTACCACACTCTTGCAGACACCCTTTTTGCTTCTCTTCGAAAAAGTGATGATATCGGCCTTACTATCCCTGCTAAAATAACTAGCTATCTTGCCGCAAACCGTCCAATTATCGCAAGTTTAGATGGCGAGGGGAATTCTGTTATAAAAAGAGCCGAATGCGGATTTTGTAGTTATGCTGATGATGAATTCACCCTTAGTGAAAACATCTTAAAAATGTATTATTTATCTAAAGAAGACAGAGAAATTTTAAGTAAAAATGCATTTAATTACCATTTAAAATATCATAAAAGAAGTAAGGTTTTAAAAAATCTTATAGATTTTATTTTAAATTAATAATAGAAAGGACTGTTTATAAACATTGAAAACTTTAGTTATCATTCCTTGTTATAATGAAGAAGATAGTATTCTATCTTTTATAAACACATTAAAAAAGACGGCAAATGATGTTGATTACTTAATTGTAAACGACTCCTCAACCGACTCAACACTCACTATTCTTGAAAAAGAAAATTTAAATTTTATAAATAATCCTATAAACCTTGGAATCGGCGGTGGTGTTCAAGCAGGTTATTTATATGCAAAAGAAAACGGCTATGATATCGCAGTTCAAATGGACGGCGACGGTCAGCATCCAGCCGAATTTTTAAATACTGTTACACAGCCTATTAAAGATGGAATTTGTAATATGTCGATAGGCTCAAGATTTATAAAAAAAGAAGGGTTTCAAACCTCTTTTTTAAGAAGACTTGGAATTAATATTATATCCACTTTAATTTTTATATTAACGGGCAAAAAAGTTCTCGATGTAACGAGTGGTTTTCGCGCTTGTGATAGAAAATTAATAGAATTTTTCGCTAATAATTATGCAGATGATTATCCAGAGCCTGAGGCAATAATGGAATGTTTAATGAATAACTTTTCCATTAAAGAAGTCGCTGTTGAAATGGAAGAAAGACATGGCGGAGTTTCCTCTATAAGAAGCTTTAAAAGTGCTTATTATATGATAAAAGTTTGTCTATCGCTTATTATTCATCGAATTTCATTTTCAAAAAATAAAAATTAAAGCTGTATTTATACAGAAAGGAATGGTTTTACGTTTATGGACATATTAAATTTAATAAACGAAAATATGCTAAACATTTTATTAATACTCGGTGCTCTTACCCTCCTTTTTATGATTATTTATCTAATCAAAAAGGAAAAACTAGAAGTTAAATATGCTATTATATGGCTTATTTTCAGCCTTGTTATGGTATTATTCGCATTTTTTCCATATATAGTTTATGTGCTTGGTGATATTTCAGGAGTAGTAAATCCTGTAAACTTTATATTCTTAACTCAAATTATATTTATTTTGCTAATTTTACTTTCTGTTTCTGCAATAATTTCTGGATTTTCTAAAAAAATTAAACGACTTGCGCAAACTATAGCTCTTTTAGAAAAAAGACTTCGCGAAGTAGAAAAAAACATAGAAAAACCTAGGGAGGAATAATGCTTTTTAATTCGGTTGATTTTTTAATATTTTTCCCTATTGTCGTGCTTTTCTATTTTTTAGTTCCTAAAATGCTAAAAAATTTATGGCTACTTATCTCTAGCTACTATTTTTATATGTCTTGGGAACCTATTTATGCTTTATTAATCCTTTTTTCAACGGTAAGCACTTATTTTTGTGCCCTTATTATTGATAAAACAGAAAACAGTAAAAATCGAAAAATATTTTTAGGAATTAATATAATCTTAAATTTATTAATTCTATTTTATTTTAAATATTTTAATTTCTTTGTTGAGAGTGTTGCTTTAGTATTTGAAAGCATTGAAATTTCAAAAACCACTAATTTACTATTAGTAGTAGGCATTAGTTTTTACACTTTTCAGTCGCTAGGATATTCTATAGACGTTTATAGAAAAAAAATATCTCCTGAAAAAAACTTTCTCACCTATGCTTTATTTGTAAGCTTTTTTCCACAACTCGTGGCAGGTCCTATTGAAAGAAGTACAAATCTTTTACCACAGTTTCATAAAACAAATAAATTTAATTATGAAAGAGTAACTGATGGCCTTGTTTTAATGGCATTTGGCTTTTTTAAAAAATTAGTAATAGCGGATTCTGCCGCTGTTATTATAAACAACGTATATAATTCTCCAGAAGGATTTTCAGGGCTTAGCTTTGTTATTGTAACTGTTTTATTTGCTTTTCAAATTTACGGCGATTTTTCGGGTTATTCTGATATAGCTATTGGCGCTGCAAATATTTTAGGCTATACATTAATGCGAAACTTTAATCACCCATATTTTTCAAAGTCTATCCCTGAATTTTGGAAAAGATGGCATATTTCTTTATCCTCTTGGTTTATGGATTATGTTTATATTCCTCTAGGAGGCTCAAGAAAAGGGAAAGTGCGCACTTATATTAATCTTTTACTAACATTTTTAGTAAGCGGTTTATGGCATGGCGCCGCTTTAACGTTTGTTGTTTGGGGGCTTTTAAACGGTGTTTTAAATATACTCTCAAAACTAAAAGATGATATCCTTTATAAAAATAAAGAAAAGAAAAAAGATACAAAATTTGTGTCCTTTTTAAAAATAGTATCCACTTTTATTTTAATAGATATAACTTGGATTTTCTTTAGAGCAAATACTTTAAGCGATGCTTTTTATATTTTAAGTAATATATTTGCTGATTTCTCTTTATGGTTTACCTCTGGCTACTTTGAAAGAACTCTTTCAAGTATTGCTTTTTATGAGAATAATGGTGTAGCTATAGTTTTATCTATTGTTTTCCTTTTAATAATTGAAATGTATGAGGGTAAAGGAAATTTTTTAAATAAAATAAATAATTCTCATTTCATAGTTAGATGGATTTTCTATTATATAATATTAATCCTAATTTTATTCTTTGGATACTTTGGCCAAAGCCAGTTTATCTATTTCCAATTCTAAAATAAGTAAGAAAGGATTTATTATAATTATGCTAAAACTCTTTTTAAAATCGATTTTAGTGCTACCAATATTAATTTTTATGGTTTATGTTTCATATAATGTTGATCCTTCCGGACTATTTTTTGGCTCTGGATTTGAGCGAATTGCAAGTGAATACATGCTAGAGGGACACTATATTAATAAATACGAGCAGCTTGATGGCAGAGCTTTAAATGAAGTATATGCAAAAAATGTGCCCTACTCACCTCAAATTTTAGTAAATGGTAGCAGCCGTTCTATGATGATAACTTATGAAATTTCTGAAACTCGAAGCTTTTATAATACTGCAAATGTAAGCGCTGATTTTTATGATTTTTTTACAAGCTATTATATTTTTTATAAAGAAGATAAACTTCCTGAAACCATGATATTATCAATAGACCCGTGGCTTTTTAATGATAGTGAAGAGGCAATAGATAACCGAAGTAATAAGGAGCTTTATTTTGAATTTTTAGGTGAAGTGCTTAATATTGAAAATGAAGAATATGAAGTTGAAAACAAAAATGAGCGATATCTTGCCTTATTAGATCCATCATATTTTCAAAGCAGTATAGACTATTATCAAAAAGGACCGGATTTAGACACGCCTCCTGAAATAGTATTGGATGAGGATGTTTTAAATAGCGATGTTGTTATAAAGGCGCCGGATGGCTCTATTGTATATGATTTAGCATTCAGACTAAAAGATCAAGGTACTATTGATTTGGATGCCTTAAATTTAGCTTTTAATCCTGTGCAAAGCTATATATTTGATGAATTATCAGCTGAAAAAATAGAAATATTTGAAAAATTCATAGATCATCTTAATGAAAATAATATTGAAGTTGTTTTTTATATTCCTCCTTTTCACCCCATCGTTTACGATACCGCACTAGATAATAAAGACACTTCTTATAAAGGCTTTTTTGCCACTGAGGAATATATACTAGAATTTGCAAATGAATTCAACATTCCAGTATACGGATCTTTTGATCCTTATAAATTAAATTTAACAAATTCTGATTTCTATGATGGACTTCATATAAAAGCAGAATCTGTTTTTAAAATAATACCGCAAACATTTTAAAAGTAAATTTGAAAATAATTTTCAAATAAATGAAAGGAATATTTATATTATGCCACAAATTATTATTAAAGGCTTAAACGAAAAAGAAGTAATAAGCCTTGCAAAAGCAACAAGCGAAAAATTAGCTAATATCTGTGAATGTCCAAGCGATTGGTTTGTTTATGATAGTGTACCATCAAAATTTTTCTCTTGCG
Organism: uncultured Oscillospiraceae bacterium; assembly: GCA_964369205.1. GTDB lineage: Bacteria > Bacillota > Clostridia > Oscillospirales > Ruminococcaceae > RGIG3102. The sequence continues at coordinate 21,990 of CAYJEK010000011.1, forward strand.
AGGGAGAAGAAATAAAGCATGCTGTTGTTGCTGTTCACTGGTTTAAAAGAGAACAAGCTGTGCAAGATAAAGTTGCAATTTGCCTTGATACCGAAATTAAAAATTTAGGCTTTGAAACAAGTCAGGTAAGCTTTTCAATTTTTGAAAAAGAAGGCTACTATGAAGATGGCGAGCATTATTAAAATATGATGTTTTTGTGAGGAGGATAAAACAAAAATATCTCAAGAAGCAATTTTAGCTTGTTATTTATATTTAAATAGGGTACAATATCCTAGTATTAACAAAACAAATTTATGGAGGAAAAGATGAAACTTAAAAAAATTATAGCATTACTGCTAAGCTCATCTTTATTAATCGCTACTTTAACTGCATGTGCAACTGAAGGCGAAACAAGTGAAGATACTGAAGCTACTGAAGCTACACAAACTACTGAAACTTTTGATTTTAGCGAATATTTTGATGAAAAAGGAAACTTTGAGGGCATTACTGCAACAGATTATGTAACACTACCTGATTATAAAACAGCTCAATTACCAAGCGATACACTAACAGCAACAGAAGAAGAAATCGCTTCTGAGGTAGATGCAATTTTATCATCATACACAACAACTGAAAATATAACAGATGAAAGCTACACAATAGCTGATGGCGACACTGTTAATATTGATTATGTTGGCTCTGTTGATGGTGTTGAATTTGAAGGCGGATCAACTGGCGGTGCTGGTACTGATGTTACAATCGGTGTAACTCAATATATCGACGACTTTTTAGAGCAATTAATTGGACATACACCAGGTGAAAATTTTGATATCGAGGTAACATTTCCAGAAGATTACGGTGTTGATGAATTAAATGGTAAAGATGCTGTATTTAATATCACTATAAACCATGGCTACAACACAATTGTTCCTGAATTAAATGATGAATTTGTAACTGAAAACTTTGATGGTGTTTACACAACAGCTCAAGAAATCCTTGATATTATTGAAGAAAACATTATATATAATAAACAAATCACACATCTTGTAACACTTTTATCAGAATCTGAAGTTTCAGAATATCCTACTGAATTAATCGAATATACAGAAAATCTTTCTGTATCATCAATTTCAGCACAAGCTTCTCAATATGGAATGGATTCTGCAACTTATCTTTCACTTATGGGCTTTACTGATGTAGAAGCTTATATCGAAGCAAATGAAGAAGTAATTGAAGAAACAGCAAAAAGCACTCTAATCTTCCAAGCAATAAATGAAACAGAAGAATTTGATATAACTGAAGATGTTATAATCGAATACAGCGATTTACTATTCGGTACTGGTTCTTATGATATAATCATTGAAACATATGGCGAAAACTACATCGCTCATATCGTTTCACAAGAATATGCTATAAAACAACTTCATATTATGCTTATTGAAAACACAGACGGTGCAACTATCCCTGATTTTTATATAACTGAATAATTAAAATTAAAAGAGCGAATATAATTCGCTCTTTTTTTATACCTTATTTTCAAATAAGGTTTTATCTTCCTCTATTTTCATCTTTTCTTTTTTTGCATATTTATCAAGATATATCCCAATAAATGCTCCTATAAGGCAGGATACTGCCATAATAAAAAATATTATTCTATAAGCTGTTATTGCAGAAAAATCTTCTAATATTGCCCCTGTAAATGTAAACATAAACATCTCAGGTGAAAACCCTATAACACTAATTACTCCAGATGCTGTTCCTATTAAATTCTTTGGTATATCAAATTGCCCCATTGTGGCAAAATAGCAAGTTCTAAGAGCCCCATTAATTATTCTCACTAAAATTATTATAATTAATAAAATTGACATAAATGATTTATCATATGGCATAAAAGCCATTAAAAGGCTAATAAAAAATGTTAGCAGTAAAGTTTTTGAAATAAATTTTGAAGCAGAGCCCATTTTATCAGCTATCTTGCCTCCATTATAAGAGCCTATATTTGCAAAGCCATTAGATGCTAAAATTGTAAAAAAGGCAACAAATGAGGCTGAATATCCCCCTATTGTTGACATAAAAGGAGTAAACCTTCCCATTAAACTTGCAAGTGACACACAGCAAAATAAAAGCGCACCTATAAGCCAGACTGATTTTAATTTAAGAACTAGTTTTATATTATTAAAAAATACTTTTAGTGATAGTTTTTCATCTTGCGGAGTTGATGGATAGTAAATGAATATAAAGACTCCGAGTATTAAACATATCACAGAGTAAAACACAATTATAGCCCTTACATCTTCATTTGTTTTATTAAATATATGTAGGCCTATCATTGAAAAAACAAACCCTAAAACACAAACTAATGTTTCCTTTATTCCAAATATTCTTCCTTGCTCGCTCTCGCTAGCCAAAAGCTTTATCGATTTTATCATTGCCGACCAAAAAGCCATTGTAGTTGTAAACGACCAAGAGGCACTTAAAATTATCATCACTTCATAAGAAGGCAGAGTAGCGCTATATAAGCCCGCTAGTCCTGTGAGTGTTACTGAGGCTAAGAATAATTTTTTAGTGTTAACTGTATCTGCCACAATTCCGCCTGCAAGATAGGCTATACAATTAAATATCGCAAACACACTTATTAAATTCCCCATTTCAATATGGCTAAACCCATAAGCATTTTTAACCGCATCATAATAAACAGTTTGCAGATATGGAACAGCATATATAGTTGCATGTGCAACAGATATTAATAGTAATAATCTTAATTTATTTTTTGGCATAATATCACCTTCTAGATATATAATTTCACATATCATATCACCTTTAAATAAAAAAAACAATACTTTTATTAATTTATTTACTTTTTAGTTGTATTTTATCTTTTTTAGCTGTAAAATATAAGAAATGCATTTTAAAAGAGAGGAAAGTTTATATATGAACACTAAAAAATACACCTACAATTCTATAGGCTTTTCTATTTTAGTTTTTTTATTAATAAGGAATTATCTGCCTAGTTTTTTAGCTGTGCTAAACACTAAAAATTCTGTTTTTATATCTCTTTTATTTTCTTGTATAACAATTATTTTTTCTAATATTTTGCCTATACTGTCTATTAGAAGATTTCTTGATTTTTCGCCATCTATTTTTAAAAAAATAAACTTTAAAAAATATATTCCATATATTTTTTATTCGCAAATTTTATTTTTAATAATAACACTATTAAATCAAATTTTTATAAATTTATTTTATTTTTTAACAAATGCTACTGCATATAATCAAAGTTTATTAGATATAACTGATTTAAAAACCTTTATAATTTATTATATTTCTATAGCCTTATTCCCTAGCATATTTGAAGAATTATTTTTAAGAGGATATATTTTAAATTTATTATCTCCTTATGGAAAATTTTCAGCAATAATAATTTCTTCTTTAATTTTTTCTTTAATGCACCCTAATATTGAGCAGGTTTTATCTGCTTTTTTATCTTCTTTAATTTTAAGCTGGCTTTATTTAAAAACTAATAATATCCTAGTTCCTATCTTGTCGCATTTATTAAATAATAGCTATTCATTTTTTATGATATATATAAATCAATACACTCACGGAGTTTTTTCTAATGTTTTATTCGTTACAATAAATATTATTATTTTTTCTCTAGGCATTTTATCATTTCTGCATCTAAAAAAGAAAAATAATCTTTTTTCTCTAAAAGCTTATACTGAAAAAGAAAAGGATAAAGCTAGCTTTAAATTTTTTATTTTAAGTCCGGCTATTTTAATTTCTCTATCTTTTTGTGTTTACACAATATGGTTTATATTAATAAATAGAATATAGCTTTCTCATTTCATTTAAAATTTCAAGGAAGGATTCACATTTTATGAAGCATAAGGATTATATGCAAATCGCATTAAGCGAAGCTAAAAAAGCTTTTCTTCTAGGAGAAGTTCCAGTTGGAGCTGTGATTGTTAAAAATAATAAAATAATTTCAGTTGCTCACAATTTAGTGGAAACTAAAAAAAATCCTACTTTGCATGCAGAAGTTGTGGCAATTAATAGAGCCCTAAAAGCTTTAAACACAAAATGGCTTACTGATTGCACTTTATACGTTACATTAGAGCCTTGTAGTATGTGTGCTGGTGCCATTGTCAATTCAAGGATAAAAAGGGTTGTTATCGGCTGCGAAGATTTTAAACAAGGGGCTTTTATTGGTATGTATAATCTACTTAATTTTCCAGTAAATCATAAACCCGAGGTACTTTTTGGGATACAAGAGGATGAATCTCGTGAACTTTTAGTTAATTTTTTTAAAACATTAAGACAATGATATGTAAAACATTGACGAATATAATTTTTTATAATATAATAATGTAGAATAGCGCTATTTTGCATTTATGGTAAATGCACTCTATTCGATAATCTATGTGATAGATTTTAGGTGATTTAATATGGATTATAAAAAAATTTCACTATTTGTAGCTGAGTCAGTTGAGGATTTAATTTATTTATCTGATTTAGAAACATATCAATTATATTACATTAATAAAAATACAATTGATGAATTTTCAAAACATGATAAAAATTTCACTTGGGAAGGCAGAAAATGTTATGAAGTTCTACAAGGAAAAAATTCACCTTGCGAATTTTGCACAAACAAACTTCTGTCTAAAGATGAATTTTATATATGGGAGTATTTAAACCCTATAACTGGAAAACACTACCTATTAAAGGATAAATTAGTTGAAATTGATGGGAAAACATTAAGAGTAGAAATTGCAACTGATACTACTACTCATTTTTTATTGAATCAAGATTTAAGCCAAAAATTAACAGAGCAAGAACTCTTAACTTCCTGTGTGCAAACTCTTCATACAAGCGATGATACAGAGGTTTCAATCTTAAAGATTTTAAAATCTATAGGCGAATATTACTCTGCTGATAGATGCTATATTTTCACAGTTTCCAAAGAGGGACACACTATTTCTAATGAATATGAATGGACTCATCATACCGCTATTCCTTCAAAAGATGATTTAACTAATGTTTCCTCAGCCCCATTTCAAAGATGGATAGATACATTTAAAAATCATAATGAATTAACTTATTTTGAAGAAAACAATGAAGAACTACCTATTTTAGAAGCTGAACTGCTAAAAAAATACGGTGTTACCAATTTTTTAGCTGTTCCCCTAAAGGATGTAAATGGCACTCTTGAGGGATTTATAGGAGTTGATAATCCAAAGTTATTCGCAACTAATACAAAAATTTTTAGAGATTTATCTCTTTTTATATCAAACTTTTTTGATAAAAATATACTTTTAACAAACCTTCACACACTAAGCTTTTATGATAAAGGCTCAGGGCTAAAAAACAGAAATAGCTATAATGAATATCTGCAAACATTTGATAAAAATCCTCCAAAAACTCTTGGAGTTATTGTTTTAGATATTAAATCTTTAAAACTGATAAATGATTTACATGGTTATAGTTATGGTGATACAGTAATTTTAAAACTTGCCTCTTTATTAAAAAATTATTTTGGAAACGATGTTTACCGCCTTGGTGGTGATGATTTCGTTGTTCTTTCAAGAGATTTAACTGAGGAAGATTTTGAAAACTCAGTTTATAATTTCCAAAACTCTCTAAAAAGTGAAGATTTTGAAATTAATTTAGGATATGCCTTTAATAAATCATATGAAAATGTCCCTTTAAATGAAGCGAATTTAAGAAATATAAATAATGCAAAATACAGCGAACTTCTGCTTAAAAATTTAGAGGAAGAATTAAAAAATGATAAATTTGTAGTTTATCTACAGCCCCAATTTAATTTAAAAACAAATAAAATTTCAGGTGCAGAAGCTTTAATAAGAAAATATGATAGCAAAGGAAATATTAAGCCTCCTATTAGTTTTCTTCCATTTTATGAAAAAGAATCAATGATATCCTATATAGATTTCTTTGTTTTTGAGAGTATTTGTAAGTTTTTATCTGAAATAAAAACTGAAGGATTTTTAAACGATTTACAAATGTCTGTAAACTTTTCAAGAAATTCTTTATCGCAAAATAATATTGTAGAAAAGCTTTTAAATATCTGCTCTTCATACAATATTTCTCCAAGTAGTTTTGTTATTGAAGTAACGGAGACTGTTGATGGGATTGATGATGGTTATCTAATAGAACTTATTGAAGATTTTAATAATGCTGGATTCTTTGTCTCTCTTGATGATTTCGGTGCTGGATATTCAAATCTTGCAATTTTAACAAAAGCAAATTTCCATGAAATTAAAATTGATAAAACAATTATTGATAGTTTTGAAACTAATCCAAAATCAAAGCTCATCACTAAATGGGCAATTGATTTATGCAATACTTTTAATAATATTAAAAGTGTAGCGGAAGGAATTGAAACACAGCAGCAATACGAAAGTTTAAAAGAATTTGGATGCACAATAGGCCAAGGATATTATTTTGCAAAACCTATGCCTTTAAATGAATTTTGGAAAAACTATATTAAATAAAGATAATAATTAGATGGTAAAAGTCAAATTTTACCATCTTTTTTTATTATCAAAATTATTTTTTTTGAATATATTAAATTAGAGTATATTTATTCTAATAAAAAAAAAGAAAGGATATTACATATGCCAACTGGCTTTTTACAAGTTAAAGTAAGCACACAGTCAGCACTTCCTGTGGAAAATGCTTTAATAAAAATCATAGATTCAAAAACAATGCAAGTGCTCGATGAATACACAACATACACCGATATAAGCGGAAACACTCAAAAATTAGAACTTGATACAATAGATAAATCTCTAAGTCAAAATCCAGATGAAACAGAAATTCCATATAAAAATTATAATGTAAGTATTGAAAAAAACGGATTTATTATAGGTGAAATTATTGGACTACAAATTTTTGATGGTATTTTAAGTATTCAAAATATAGATTTACTTCCTCGCCCTGTTAACTATGGTAATAATTATGAAATGGAATCTTATAAAGGCGAGCCTGAACAGCTTTTTAAAACAGAGGAATTTTTACAAGAAGGAATAACAGGCAGAGTTCTCCCTAGTGTTGTTATCCCAGAATACATCACTGTTCATCTTGGAAAACCTGATGAAGATGTTCAAGACGTAAGAGTCCCTTTTGTAACCTACTTAAAAAGCGTTGCAGCAAGTGAAATATACCCTACCTGGCCAACAGAATCACTTAAAGCTAATATTCTCGCTCAGTGCACATTCGCACTAAATAGAATTTACACAGAGTGGTATAAAAGTAAGGGTTACAATTTTGATATTACCTCTTCAACTAGCTACGACCAAAAATACATTCATAATAGAAATACTTTTGAGTCTACTGATGAAATAGTTGAGGAATTTTTCGATAACTATGTTTCAAAAAACTTTGCAAAAGATCCATTTTTCACTGAATACTGCGATGGAAAGAAAGTCACCTGCCCTGGAATGAAACAATGGGGCACTTATGATAGAGCAAATGAAGGGCTTAGCGCCCTTGAAATACTAAGATTTTATTATGGTGATGATGTAGAAATTAGAGAAAGTGATAATATTGCACCTATCCCTGTATCATATTCTGGCACTGCTTTAAAAAGAGGCTCTACAGGAAATGATGTAAAGGTTATTCAATCACAACTTAATAGAATAAGCGATAACTACCCCGCTTTAAGAAAACTTACTGTAGACGGTATTTTTGGCGCTAATGTAGAGGCCGCTGTAAAGCAGTTTCAAGAAGTGTTTAATTTAACTGCCGATGGTATAGTTGGAAAAGCAACTTGGTATAAAATAAGCTATATCTACGTATCTGTAAAAAATTTAGCACAGCTCACAAGTGAGGGAGAATCCATTCAAGATGGAGGCTACCCAGGATACGTTATACAAAAGGGCGATAAGGGAACAAACGTTTTAATAATTCAGTATTATATAAATCTTGCTGCTATGTATATAGGCTCTATCTACTCTTTAGATTTAGATGGTATATTTGGAGATGGTGTAGAAGAACAGGTTAAAAACTTCCAAAGATACTTTAATCTTACAGTGGACGGCAAAGTAGGCCAATTAACTTGGGATAAAATGTTTAGTGTTTATTTAAGCATTATAAACGGCACAACAACTCCTCCTATAACTCCTCCTACTAGCGATAAATATCCTGGTTCTTTAATAAGAGTAGGCTCTAGTGGCACAAATGTTATTAAAATTCAAAACTGGCTAAATGGCCTTGCTGAATATTACACAACGATACCAGCTATTGCAGTAGATGGAAAATTTGGTCCTGCCACTCAAAATTCAGTTATAGCTTTTCAAGCTCGATTTAATCTTGCTCAAGATGGAATTGTAGGGCAGATAACTTGGGATAGACTATATGGAGAATGGCAAAACTTAATAGCTAATGGAATTATTGAATAATTTTATTAATAAAAAAACAAAAGCAGATGGAAATCATCTGCTTTTTGTTTTGATATTTTAAGGAGGGATATTCTATTTATTGGATGAGCAACTTTTTTTAGCTGCAGCAGGGCAAGTTTTACTAGATGCGCAGCCATGACAACCACCGCCGTTCTTCTTTTGATTCACCATACTTCTAATTGCTAAAAATAGTATTAATACAATAATACCAAGGACTATAAAATCCATATTCTCATCCCCTTTCTAAATTTTTGATTTATTAATCTGCCATTTGTGCAGATTTATTTGCTTTTTCTGCATTAGCTTTAGCATTACCTTGAATAGCTTTTACTACAACTATTCCTATTAATACTGCTACTGCTACTGCACCACCAATAAATCCAGTACCTAAAGATCCTGTTTCTATTAATGTACCGATTTGGTAAACAACGAATGCGATTACATAACCTGTTCCAAATTGAAGAGCAATTGCACTCCATAGCCATTTTGAGCTTTCCATTTCCGCTCTCATAGCACCTATTGCTGCAAAGCAAGGAGGAGTAAATAGATTAAACATTAAGTATGCAAGTGCTGCAGCTGATGAAAGCCCCATAATGCTTGCAACTTCTGTTGTTCCACCAACTAATTCTAATGCTTCTGTATCTATAAAATTAGTAATTGAGTATACAACTGCAAGTGTACCAACAACGTTTTCTTTTGCTATAAAGCCAGTAACAGCAGCTGCTGCAAGCTGCCATACACCAAACCCTAGTGGTACTAATAATACTGCAATTGGTGAAGCAATACTTGCTAATATACTAGTGCTTTCCATTCCTTCCTCAACAATGTTAAAGCTCCAGTTATACATTTGCATAATTTGAACACCAACATTACAAACAAGGATAATAGTTGTAGCTTTTTTAATAAATTCCATACCTCTTGAAAGCATTGAAACAGTTGCTTTTGCGATACTTGGCATTTTATATTCAGGAAGTTCCATAATAAAGAATTGTTCTTTAAATTTATCTCCTGTGATAATTTTAATTAAGTAAGCGCCAATTATAATAACAAAGATCCCTGTAAAGTACATTAAAGTACTCACCCAGCCAGCGCCCTCAAAAAACACTCCTGCAAATAATGCAATAACTGGAACTTTTGCACCACAAGGCATAAAAGGAGTTAGCATAGCTGTTGTTCTTCTTTGTTTTTCATCTTTAATAGTTCTTGTAGCCATAACACCTGGAATAGCACAGCCTGTTCCTATAACCATAGGTATTATAGATTTACCTGAAAGGCCAACACCTTTAAAGTATCTATCCATAACAACTGCAACTCTTGCCATATAGCCACTATCTTCAAGTAAAGCTAATAAAAAGAACATTACCATAATAAGTGGTAAGAATCCTAAAACAGCACCAACGCCGCCTATTATACCATCTAAAAGAATTGTTTGAAGTATTGGAGATACTCCCTCAACCATACCCGCAGCTCCATCATAGATACCACCGATTAAAACTTCTAACCAGCCAGCTATCATAGGACCTACATATGTTTGTGAGATTGTAAATACTACATACATAACCGCTGCAAAAACAGGTATACCTAGAATTTTATTTGCAACAACTTTATCTATTCCATCTTGGAAGTTACTCTCGTTTGTTTTTATTGATTTTACTTGAGTGTTAGCTACAACTTCGTTTACAAATTCATATCTCTTTTTATCACTCTCAAGAGCCACTTCTTTATTAGTTAAATCAATGTCGCCTTGTGTAAATGCAGCTTTTTGCTTTTTATCTTTTGCATCTACAACAGCTTTCATTAATTCTTTTAATCCATTATCTTGGTTTTGTGCTGCCACTGTTTCAATAACTGAACATCCTAGTTTTTCACTAAGTAATTTTACATCTATAACAGTGTTTCTTTTTTTGTTTACATCACTTTTATTTAATGCAACAACTACAGGGATTCCAAGTTCTAAAAGCTGAGTTGTAAAAAATAAACTTCTACTTAAATTTGTAGCATCAACTATATTAATAATTACATCTGGAGCTTCATTTTTAACAAATTCACTAGTTATGCTTTCTTCACTTGTAAATGGTGACATAGAATAAGCACCCGGTAAATCTACCGCTCTTAATTTTTCTGTGTGAGTATATAAATTTTCTTTTATATCTCCCTCTTTTTTCTCAACGGTAACACCAGCCCAGTTGCCTACATATTCAACCTTACCTGTTATGGCATTAAACAAAGTTGTCTTACCGCTATTAGGATTTCCTGCTAAAGCAATTTTCATAACTTGTAACTTTCCTTTCAAAACATTCTCTTCTCTTAAATTTTTGTTTTTAACTATTGGGTGGGGTATTCCAATAGTTAAGAATTTTGCCGTTTAGATATTATATAAATTATGGCTTTAAATTTATATTTTTACTAAACACTTTAATGGGGGTAAAATTAATAGCTTTTTAGCTACTAAACAATCATCGTTAGTGATTTTAAACTAACTAATATTTTAAATACATGCTCTGCATGTATCTTAAAATCAAACTTAATAATTATATTATAATTGCTTTTGCTAATATACTATCCATACTATATCTTGCATCTTTTATCGCAACCACATAATTATCTGATAAAATTGAAACAACAGTTACCATTTCGCCTTCATAACATCCTAGAGTAAATAAAAAACTTTTTAAATCCTCATCTTCTGTTTTGATTTCTTTTACAATGTATTCTGTTCCAATTTCTGCCGATCTTAAATCTTTTTGTGTGCTATTTTCCATTTTTAAGCACCTCCTATATATATACGGCAAGTTAGATTTATCTAACTCTTTAATATATTATCAAATAAACCACTATTTGTCAACACTTATTTGTGAATTTTTTCACTTTTTCTAATATAAAAAATTAAGATTAGTGATGCTAAAGCAGTAATAAATAACGATATGTAAATATCAATTGGTTGATATTTTAAATTAATTTCATTTATCCCTTTATCTGCAGTTATTCCTATAAACCCATTATTAACATTACTAGTTTCAACTTCCTCACCATTAACATAGCAAATAAATCTTGAATCGTATGGAATACTAACAAAAACAACTTCTTTTTTATCTAAGTTTATTTTAAAAGAGTATTCTGCATTATTAAATTTAAAATCGTAAGCCTGATTTTTATCTTCTTGATACAGGATAAAGTCTTCTATGTCTACATTCTTATAATCATCTGCCGTTTTAATATTTAATACCGATTTATAATCATCAGTATCTTCAATAACTACAGCATCTATAACTGCAATTTGTTTTTCGTTTTGATTTAAAAGCGAGTATTCGTATTTTGATATTGCATTATCGTAGTTAAACCCCATTCCTATAAAATACGGATTTTCAAAAAAATTCACACCACTGTCTGTATAGCTATAGTTTATACTCTCACCCATATAAACAATATTTTCATCTTTTGATAATATATATTTTACTCCAAGCAATGTTTGATAGCCATATAACTCTTTATTTAAAAAACTGTTAACATCTCTATTCATATCATTATTAACATAAAACTCAATAGACGATGGCGAAACACTAGTATTAAAGCTATTAACTGTAGGAACATTCGCCATAAGCCCGGTGTTTATAAAATATTCTTCATTTTGAATTCTATAATATTCTTCATCATCTGGAAATTTAATATTTGGTACAGTATTAAAAATTTCATCTGCTGGTATACTTTGATATAAATGATCATATGTTTTATGATGATAATATGTATTCAATGTAAAGCTAGCCATTACGCTAAAAAACACACAAATAATAAAAAATTCATTAGTAAATTTAAATTTCTTTTTTATCATCTGCTCTGTTATAACGGTAGCTATAACACCTGCTAGTGAAACAAATATTAATAGTAGTGCCAGTAATAAGTTCGGTGTAAATTCCCCACCTAAAATTTGCTCCCAAATAAAAGCTATTAAAAGAAATATTGCCGCCAAAATTCCAAAGGCAATATACCCTTTTTTAAAACTCTTTTCATCGTCTAAATGCTTTGCAGTAGCTAGTGCCATAATTAAAAGCGGCATAAATCCCCATCTTGCATAATAGTTAGAATTAAACATTGAAAATGAGCTATTTAATATCGGCACAAAAGCAAATATTAAAGATGTAATTAAAGTTTTACTTATCCAGCTCTTTTTATTATTAAAAATATATGCTGCTGGCAATATTATTCCTACTACAGGCAAATATAATTCACTTGCACATACATTATATTGAGTTATAAAACCTCTATTTAATATAGCTTCTGCCGGAAGTAGTAGTGATCGAATTATATCTGCATAAATTATTTTATCAAAAACAAGCATATTAATTATGCTTTCATCAAATATAAAATTTGTAACTCTTGGATTACCTAAAGTAAAAAGAACACTCGGTATTACAATAACACTACTAATTAAAAAGCCGATAATACTCTCAAAAGAAAGCCTTAAAAACATTGTTTTTGTTAAAATATATTCTTTAGATATCACTTTTATTAAAAAATAAATAACTAAAAACACAACAGAGTAAACAAAAAATATATAATTAGTAAACGATAATAGTGCTACTACTATAGCAAATCTGCCTTTTTTATTGTCAAGGCAAGCACTATCAAGGCTCGCTAGTAGTAAAGGAAATAAAACTATATAATCTATAAAATGAAAATTTAAATTTGCAATTTGGTAAGAAGAAAAAGTATATAATAAACCTGCCACTATTGCCCAGTTTAAATTTTTAACATATCTTTTAGTAAAAACAAATGCAGTAGTTCCCCCAACCGCAAATTTAAGTGCCATAAATAAAGGAGTTATTATATGATATAAGCTAGATGGAAAAATAAGAGTTATTAAAAAAAATACACTTCCTATAGAGTAAAAACTTTGTGCGGCAATTAGATTTGCACCAAGTTCTAATGAATCAAGGTATAAAAAATCTCCATTTTTTATAGCTTCATTCATCATAGCATTAAATGGTATCTGCTGCATATTATAATCAGTTATAAAATAAAAATTCCCATCTCCTAATATAAACCCTATTCCTACTAGTATAAGCCCTAGAAATAGATTTATCAAAAATGCTTTTTTATAGTAATTAACTTCTTTATTTCTCATAACTATTATAATTTCTTTCTTAAATTTTATATATTTTAAAAAGAAAACGTCAGTTAAAATTAACAATCACGACACTTTCTTTTTATGTAGTTTCTTTTGCAATTAAGCCTTTTTATTATACCATACACCTTAATTAGTATCAAGTTTGCTAATAAAAAAATAAAACTAATTAGCTTGCATCTAATTAGTTTTGGCACCCTTAGTTGAAATCGAATCAACCTCGCCGGCGTCGGAAGCCGGTGCTCTATCCACTAAGCTATAAGGGCATATTTATAAAGCACGCATAAAATGCGTGCTTTTTTTTAATCTTCTATTTCAATTTTAGCCATTTTACTTGAAAGTAGTGCAAGTCCGGCTGCCATATTTTCATTTTGAACAATAACATCTTTTGGAACAATTAAATTTATAGATGAAAAATTCCATATACCTTTTACACCAACTTCAACTAAATCATCACACACAGATTGTGCTACATCCTCAGGTGTTGCAATAACTCCTATTGAAACATTTTTATCTTTTAATTGTGAATGCAAATCATTTAGATGGTATATTTCTTTTTTATTAGGAGCTTTACCTATCATATTTTCATTTATATCAAATCCACAAACAATATTTAAACCATAGCTATCAAAGCCCTTATAATTTAAAAGAGCCCCTCCAAGTCCACCTGTACCAATAATTACAGCATTTTTAACATCATTATATCCTAGAAATTTTTCTATATCAGCTATTAAAACATCTGTTGCATAGCCCACTTTTGGCTTTCCTGATTCAGATGTACATGATAAATCTTTTCTTACTTGAACATGGTTTAAGTTTAATATATTCGCAATGGTAGTCGCTGAAATATGTTTCACACCTTGCTTTTTTTGTTGTTTTAATAAGTCTAGATAAGTAGGTATTCTAAGTAGTGTTTGCTTTGATATATATTGTTTCATCCTTATCTCCTTTAAATACTATTTTATCTAATAATTATACAACTATTACAAAATTATGTCAATATTATTTTGTTACACTTTTACTTCTATTTCCTCTTTGTCTTTTGCAGTATTCGGATTTATCATAGCAATAAGCACTACTCCAATAACTGTGCAAACTATTCCAATATAGCTATTAGTATTCATCCCAAAAACAGGTGAAAGTGCAACTAATAAAGAGCTAAATGTAAATGAAGCTAGTGTTGAGTGAAAGTTTATAAGTCCGCCATTTACTCCCGCATGTTTAAACCCATACATATCATTCATAAACGGTGTAACTAAAAAGCCCCAGCCTGAATGAGTAAACATTAAAACTCCATATGAAATTAAAAATAAAACTCCACTTGTAAATAATACACTAATACTGCTTAGTAATACAAATGTTAAGAAAATTACAGATGCTTTTTTTCTTCCTATTTTATCAGAAATAGCTGGTACTATATATTTTCCAACGGCTGAAGATGCTGTACCGATAGTTATCGCTGAAACAGCCATCGTTTGGCTTAATCCTTTTGAAAGACCTATTGTAACCACACTTCCCACCATTAAAGTGTAGGCAGGACTTGTAAAAAAACCACCAAAGAACAGTAGATAAAACTGCTTATTTTTTAAAACTTCACTAGGTGTATAATCAACAACTTTTATAGGTGCTGCTTTTGAATTAACATTCGCTTTTGCAATTTTTTCATTAGTGAATTGTAAAGTTGGATTTATTATAACAAGACAGCATAAAACAGATATAATAAAAAAGCTTATGCCATATATTTTCATACTTATTTGCATCCCAAATACTTCTAGCATATAATTAGATGCATATGTAAGTGCTACTAAAAAAAGTGATGAAACCGAGCCTGCTATACCAGTTGCCATTCCTTTTTTCTCAGGAAACCATTTAAACATAACATTGTATCCCGCAGCATTTACTAAAGCACAGCCGCCACCAAATGGAAGAGCAAATTTTAAAACTAGTTCTACATAGGTTGTTCCATTTTCATGAACGGATAGGAAAAATACTGCCGCAGAAAGGCAAACAGCTCCTATTATAGCTGTAATTCTTGTATCAAAGCTATCCTGCATTTTTCCGCCAACTACATAAAATAGCCCATAAAATGCAACACACATTGGAAATATATTTCCTGCCTCTTGAAGAGTTATTCCATAAACTTCCGCTGCACTTTGCTGAAAAACACCCCATATAGATGGAAATGCTGTACACATTTGTAATAACACCATAGCCACAAGTATTATATATCTATTTTTTTCAATTAATTTTCTCATAAACATTCTGATCCTTTACATCTTTTTAATAATTAAACAAATAAAAAATATGCTGAACTATAGCAGTTCATCATATTTTAGACAACTCGTTATTAATACAGCTATATTTTACTCCCAAATAAGCTTTAAGTCAATTAAATTTTTATTAATAAAATAACTTTCTACTAAATAAATAAAAAACTATCAAATACTTTTTCATTACTTGGTTAACTTTATATTTCTATTAAAATAAAAAACGGCTTTAAGCCGTTTTTTTATTCTTTATCTAATGTTGTTTTTTCTATTATAAATTTAGGCCTTTCTTTTACTTCACTATAAATTTTACCAATATACTCGCCAACTATTCCAAGGCAAAATATTTGTACTCCGCTAGTTAACAATAGTATTGTTATAATACTTGCCCAGCCAGCCTCTGTTTGCCCAAATAATAAACTGTATGCAACATAGCAAAGACCTAAAAAGCTCATAATGAGCATAAATACACCTACACCCGTTACATATCTTAATGGTTTTGATGAAAGGCTTGTAATTCCATTTAAAGCAAGGTTCATCATTTTAGAAAATGGATAATGACTCTCGCCGGCTATTCTCTCATATCTTTCATAATATACACTTGATGATTTATAGCCAACGAGCGGAACTGTTCCTCTTAAAAACAAATTCACCTCTTTAAACTGCGAAAGTCCTTCTAGGGCTTCTTTTGATAATAATCGATAGTCTGCATGATTAAAAACTATATCTGCACCCATTATTTTCATAAATTTATAAAAGCCTTCTGCTGTAAATTTTTTAAAAAACGTGTCTGTTTCTCTTTTACTGCGAACTCCGTAAACGATATGTGAGCCATCGTGATATTCTTTTAAGAATTCATCCATAGCATTTATATCATCCTGTCCGTCGCAATCTATAGATATCGTTACATCGCACTTGTCTTTTGCCCACATCAGCCCTGCTAAAAGTGCATTTTGATGTCCTCTATTTCTTGTTAATGTAAGGCCGATGAATTCATCATTATCTTTTGCTAAATCTTCGATTATCTGCCAAGTTTTATCCTTTGAGCCATCATTCACAAAAATAACCTTTGAATCACTTGTACATAAATTTTGGCTGATTAAGTTTTTGATTTTTTCTTTAAACATTGGCGCTGTTATAGGGAGCACCTCTTCTTCATTGTAGCAAGGTATTACTATAAAAAGCTTTTTCATATATAACTATTCCTCTCAAAATTCTAATTTATAAATGGTTACTGTTCCCTCTTTAAAAACAACTTCTAATTCATTTAAATGTGTTTTTTCTCCTGTAGACTGCTGGGAATATAAAATAAATTTTATATTATTTTGCTCGCAAAATTCTTTAATAAATTCAATATCTGTATCGCTATTAAATATTTTATCAACATTTTCATGCATTAAGTAAACATCAGGAAACCCCTCTGCTGCCCCCATATTAGAAACAGTGTATTTATATCCCTCAAGATAGGCTTGTCTTCCTGAAAATGCTGTGTATACACTTGATAATTCTGGTGAATAATCACTAATTCTATTAGTTAAAAATAACTCATCTTCTTTTAAATGCTCATTTAAAAATTTTGCAGCTAATTCATCTTCGCTTTTAATTATAATATTATAATCATACTTTTCTATTATATCATAGTGATATAATAATTGCCGAAATCCAGAACCTGCAAAATTTATATATAAACATATAGTTGTAATAAAACTGATGCCTAAAACTGTGTATAAAACAGTGTGGATTTTGCTTTTCCTTTTAAAATCAAATTCTTTTATAGCTATAAAGTGAATAAAAAACAAAGCTGTGTATAAAAAATAAACTTGGCTAAAAGCTTGATGTGATGTAAAAAAGAAGGCAATAAATCCTCCAATAGAAACAGCATAGCAAGAAAGTGTGAAAAAATCAAGTTTTAAAAGTCTTAATCCATTTTTAACACTTGAATATATAAATATTAAAACTAAAAATGGCGAAATGCAAATCGCCTCAAGCCCCATTAAGCCTAAAATCAATATAAAGTGAGTTAATTTAAAAGCATCAAGAGAAAAGTTTCCTGGAATAAATTTTCCAAAATAACCTTGCGAAAGAGTGCTCACATAATTAAATGTTCCTGAAACTTCTGCCCCATATGAAAAAAAGGTTTCATAAAAAAACAAAAACACTACACCTAGAACAGCCGCCAGTATTATCTCTTTATATTTAAAATTAAACTGAATAAATCTTGCTAATAAAGAAGCTATAAGCGCTATTATAAGAATTGCCGCTATTGGCGACTTTGAAAAAGTAAGTAAAATAAAATTTAAAATTAAAACTAAATAAGCCCAAAAACTCACTTTATATTCTAACTGCGAAATTCTATAAAAAACAGCTACAAAAACACCCAGAAATATAAATGCAAGCGCTGTGGCATTAACATTTGTAAGTAGTGCAGAAATAAGGGATACTGAAAACTCACTAGCACCATCTAAAAGAACATTGTGAAGGCTAATACAAGTAAATAAAAATATTGAAACAGTAAAAATATTCGACTTTAATTTATCTTTATTATAAAAAATAATGCCAAGGCTATATAATGTATTCACCAAAATAAAAGTAATAAAACTTTGATTATAAAATGCCATTATATTATAAGCATCTATCCCCGTAAAGTAAGAAATAGCAGCACTAAAAAGCTCGTTTAAAAAATGATAGTAAAATAAAACTCCATCAACTCTTAAATCTCTTGCCGGAAAACCTAGTAAAAAGCTTTTAGCATTCCCTGTGTGCCACAGTAAATCTTGCGATAAAAAATTTTGTCCTACTAATTCTGGATGAGCATTTTTTAAAACAGCACCAAAGCCTATCACTAAAATTAAAAAAGCGATAAAAAAACTGGAAAATATATTTTGATTATCTAGTTTGATATCTTTATATCTTTTATTTTTAATAAAACTATATGTTTCTTTTAGTGATATTAGAATTAACGGAAGTATCATAGCATAATTTAAAGAAAAATTAATATCTATATAAAAGCAAAAAACAAGAATAAAAATCCCAAGGGTAAAAGATAATGAAAGCTTTAATTCCGTAAAATATTTTTCTAAATTCAGTAACTTAAAAACACTACTCCCCGGAATTAAAATTAAAAATCCTGCTGCTAAAATATATTTTAAAATTTCAAAGAAACTGCCTCCTGAAAGCAAAATTAAAACAATATAAACTAAAACAAAAGCTATAGCCAGAAAGGCTTTTAGCTTTAGATTTTTATTATATATTTCATTTATAATTTTACTTATCATATATTACTTCCTATATACACTCTATAATAATATAACTATTGATAAGTATACCAATTTATAATACTTATGTCAATTATTCGCCCTTTATTTAAAGCTTTTTCTTGCAAAGCTCGCTGTGTGCTGTTATACTTAATATTATTAAAAATTTAACAAAGAAAAAGAGGTTTTTATGGATTTTTTTACTCAGCTTTTAATTATTTGTCCTTTGCTTTTTCTAGCAGGATTCATTGATTCAGTTGCAGGGGGTGGCGGCCTTCTTTCAACTCCAGCTTTTCTTTTAACAGGTCTTCCTATGCACGAAGTTTTAGGAACAAATAAAGTTTCAAGTAGTATTGGAACAAGTATTGCCGCTATAAGATACATAAAAAATAAAACTATAAATTGGAACACTGCTATAATTAGCTCGGTTTTTAGTTTTCTTGGAAGCTATCTTGGAAGCCAGATAGCGCTTATTATAGAGCAAAACACCTTAAAAACTGCCTTTATATTCCTACTGCCTTTTATAGCATTTTTTGTTTTATTTAATAAAAACAAAAATATTGGTGTTCAAAAAGTTTTTGGCACTAAATTATATGTAATAGCTGCATTAATTGGTGTTGTTATCGGCTTATATGATGGGCTTATTGGCCCTGGCACTGGAACATTTATAATTTTTGCTTACACTAGCTTTATCGGTTTTGATTACATAACTTCTAGCGGTAATGCTAAAATAATAAATCTATCCTCTAATGTTGCAGCGGCTTTTAGCTATATAATTGCTGGAAAAGTTATTTTAGCTCTTGCAATTCCAGCGGCTATCGCAAACACTCTAGGAAATTATTTTGGTAGCGGTTATGCTATAAAACATGGAAACAAAGCTGTTCGCCGCATGCTTATAATAGTTTTAGTAGCTATATTTATACAGCTAGTTCGCGATGTTTTATTTTAATTTGTGATTTAATCACAGATATAACATATTAATATCATATATTATAGTTAGTATAATATTTAATATAAAAATATTAAGGAGGTTTCGATAACATGAAACTTTTACAAAACCAAACTATGCCCGATTTTGAATTTTTAAATCCATATAAAGAGGGCACACAAAATTTATATTCTTACTTAAATGGCAAAAAAACAGCTATTTTATTTTTAAGATATATTGGCTGCACTGTTTGCCGATTAGATATGCATATTTATACACAAAGATATAGAGAATTTTTAGAAAAAGATGCTCAGCTTATCGTTGTTTTACAATCTAATCCAAATATAGTTGCAGATGAAGCACCTGAGGGAACTTTCCCATTTTTAGTCGCTTGCGATGAAGAGATGAAAGTTTATAAAGAATTTGAAATAGAGCCAGCTAAAAATATGCTTTCTCTTATTGGCGGTGGATTTTTTAGTACAGTTAAAAAAATGAAGGCTGCTAAAAAATTTGGTATTACACACGGCGAATATGAGGGTGTAGAAGAGCAACTTCCAGCTTTATTTATAGTTGATGAAAATAAAAACATAACCTTTTCTCACTATGCAAAAAATTTAACTGATATGCCATCTTTTGATGAAATGCTAAAAGCTATTAAATAATAGTTTACTATAGTAGTAAACTTTATTATAAATTATTTTTTAAGGAGATTTTTATTATGCCAAAATTATTAGTGGGCGATAAAATGCCAAACTTTACTGTTGATACAGTATTCGAAAACAACCTAACTATTGAAAAACTAGTTGATGGAAAACCAACTATGTTTATGGTACTACGTTATATCGGTTGTACTGTTTGCCGTTATGATGTACATCTATTAACTCAAAAATATCAAGAATTCGTTGATAAAGGTGTTAATGTTGTTGTTGTAATGCAATCCCCAGCTTCAACAGTTCAAAGAGATTTAGAAGGTTCAAGCTTACCATTCTACTTAATCTGTGATGAAAAACAAGAAATCTATAAAACATTAGAAATTAATGCTGCTGCTGATATGCCAGGACTTCTTGGTGATTCAATGCCAATACTTCAAGAAAAAGGTGCTGCTGCAAAAGCTGCTGGTTTTGAACATGGAGATTACGAAGGAATTGAAGAGCAACTTCCTGCTTTCTTCTTTGTTAACCCAGATTTAACAGTTAAAGAAGCACACTACGGCAAAAACATTATGGACATGCCAACTATTGATGAAATGCTTGCAAAAATCTAATTAAACAAATAAAAACCTATCCTTTATTGGATAGGTTTTTTTATATTTAAAACATTTTTTTAATCTCCAGCCACCAAAATAAAACTACAAATATATTTATAACAGCAATTAGTATCATAGGAACTAATTTATAAAAATTTTTCTCAGCTTGCTTTTTTCCAATACGCTCAATAACGTCTTGTGGGATCTCTGCCGTTAAGCCAAAAGTAAAGCAAAGTCTTCTAAACAGTAAGAAAAATTTAAATGGCGACTCCTCTATATCTAAAAACAAAGCCTTATACCCTATATATGCTCTAATATAAACGAAAATCACATATATTAAAAGCAAAAATAGAATTGCAAAATTATTTATATCTAAATTCTTCTCCCAAAGAAAAACCACAAATCCCATAAAAATTATTGGCTC
>CAYJEK010000012.1:0-22245 GCA_964369205.1 uncultured Oscillospiraceae bacterium
ATTTTTATACTAAAGATTTTCTTTCTATTGGTGTTGATAAGATAACCTGTGTTGAAGTTTCACCCATTTTTTGAAATGTCATAATTAATCTTTCTAAATCACTTATTTCATATGCATCAACTTTTATCATATAGCTATAAGAACCAGTTACATGATGACATTCAACAACTAAAGGCTCTGCTTTTGCAATTTCTAGTAAGTTTTCTGTGTCTTGAGGCTGAATTGAAACATTAATTATAGCATGTATTGCTCTACCTAGTTTTTTAGGATTTAAAATAGCTGTATACCCTTCGATAATCCCTTCTTTTTCTAGCCTTCTAATTCTTTCGCTAACAGCTGGTGCTGTAAGAGAAATCGTTTGAGTAATTTCTTTAACAGTTATTCTTCCATTTTTTTGTAGTAGTTCAAGTATCTTCTTATCGATATTATCCATGTGAGTGAGTCTCCTATTATTTTAGTTAAATGTAGATTATATTTTTGTGCTCATATGTGCACAAGATAACACTTAAATATTATACATTTTTTTAAACTATTTGTAAAGAGAAAAACCTTATATTTTATTGGATTTTGTCCTTATTTTTGATACTTTTCCAATAAATAGAAAAGTTTTTTGTCAATATTACCTTTAATTGTAATATATTCCGCTTCATATTCTTCGCTATAGATATGTCCATTAGCTCTAATAATTGATGATAGATTTGCCTCTTTATATGGAATTTCTACTGTGAACTCTATTATCCTATCTGAAAGCTTTTTATCTATTTCTAAAAGTAAATTTTCAAGACCATGTCCTGTTTTTGTACTCGTTATTATACTACTCTCAACAAAAAGCTCCTCGTGAGGTATATCCGCTTTATTATAAACTGTTATAATATTTTCATCATTACAACCGATTTCATCTAATGTCTTTTTGGTTATTAAAAGCTGTTCTTCCCTATCTTGCGATGATATATCACACACATTTAGTATAACATCTGCATACTTTGCCTGTTCTAAAGTTGATTTAAAAGCCTCTATTAATTTATGCGGAAGACGAGAGACGAATCCAACTGTGTCAACAATAATGCAGTTTTGCCCTGATGGAAGGGTGAGTTTTCTTGCCGTTGGATCAAGGGTTGCAAAAAGCATATCTTTTTCTAATATATCGCTATCTGTAAGCTTATTTAAAAGGCTAGATTTTCCAACATTTGTGTAGCCTGTAAGCGCGATAATCGGCACATCATTTTTCTTTCTTTGTGTGTTTATCATCTCTCTTCTTTTTTCCACTTCAGAAAGCTTTTCTTTAATTAAGCTAATTCTATTTTGAATATGCCTTTGGCTAAGTTCAAGTTTTGTTTCACCGCCACCCCTTCTTGCACCAGAAGCACCACCTGCCCCACCACCTTGGCGGGACATAGAAGCGCCTATTCCACGAAGACGTGGCAAACGGTAGCGAAGAAGGGCTAGTTCTGTTTGCAGTTTTCCTTCACTAGTTGTGGCTCTATTTGAAAAAATTTCCAAAACAAGCATTGTTCTATCTATAACTTCGATATCTAAAAAATCAGTTACATTTTTTATTTGGCTTGGAGATAATTCATCATCAATAACAACTACCTCTATTTCATTGTTTTGACAAAGCTCTTTAATTTCTAAAAGTTTTCCTTCGCCAAAATAGTATTTATTATCTGGTTTATCCCTCTTTTGAGTAACCTCGATTACCGCCTCTAAAGAATTTGCAAGGCATAATTCGCTAAGTTCTCTAAGGGAATTATCCATATTATATAAATCGCAATCTACTGCCGCTATAAGTGTTTTTGTAAGCATATATATTTTCTACCTTTCTTTCAAGTTTTATACTTTTCTTTTTAAATAATTTAATAGTATTACGTTTATTTTATATATTTTACATAACATCTTTATTTTTTCACATATAGATGTTATAATAAACATAAAATGTGAAGGAGTGTAATAAAATGGTTTGTAATAATTGCAACAATGTTGTTGATGATACAGCTTTATTCTGCAACAAATGCGGAAACAAGCTAAACGATACTTTTCCTAGTAAAAGTATAACAGAAAACACCACCCATATGCAACAAAATGCTAATTCTATAGATTTATCTCTTGAAACTCAAGAGATAGAAAACAATGAAAATAATTCTGTTCTTCAAGATTTTTTAAATGAAGAAATAACAGACTCTTCGCCTAGAATCTCTTCTTTATTACAAGAAGATGATAAAAAAGAAGAATTCTTAGATGATATTTCTTTAGAAGACACAAAGGAAATTGAAATTCCAAAAAATGTTGTTGCTATTGATTTAAATAGCAGCGAGGATGAAGTGTGCCCTATTCAAAGTGATTCGATGCCTCTTTTAAGCGATGAATTTACTGATGAAGATATAAATCCATCTATTATGCGAAACATAGATTCTGAGGATTTAAACGAGGAGAATAATAGCCCTCACTCAGATTTTAAAATTCCTGTAAGTGATGATTCGGATAGTGTAAATGAAGAAATTTTTGAAAACAATAGAAATCACGTTCCATACTACTATAAAAACCCTAATATCAATAAAGATTTTGTCTATGAAAAAGAGGATAATATCGACACTTTAGATATTGTGATAATTTTACTATTTTCACTTGTGCCTTTAATAGGCTTATTCTATCTTTTATACACAGGCTTTATTCAAAATAATAGTATTATTAAAAGAAAAATTGCAAGAGCAGTTTTTTTAACATATATTTTTATATTTTTAATGATAGGTATGTTTTTATTTGGCCTTTCTTTAGGACTACTTTAATATTTAATAATCAAAAAATCTGACACTAGTGGTGTCAGATTTTTTTATATAATTTTCTAAATTTACATTTTTTTATCAAATTTTACTATTAAAACACAAGCTGAAATGATATGTAAAAATAGCACCGCTATTGTAATCCAAACCGCAACTTTTAAATTTAATACAGTGAAAATTAATGTCATTATTATTAATGAAAATAATGTAATAAACCAAGAATAATAAGTTGCTGTTTTTCTAATTGCTAAAAATCTTTCATCATTTTCATTTATTTTTGCCTGCTTTGCAAGTTGTGTATTTTTTTTATACATTCTAAAAGTTAATAAAACAGATGCTGCATACCCCATAATACCTGAAGCAATTCCAACTAAAATCCATTTTAATTCACCAATTTCATTTGCTAATTCCGGCATAAAAGTGTCGATACTATATGCAAATATAAATGTTATCACTCCAATAATTAGTGCCACTGCAGCAGTTACATTTTTATTTTTCATTACATTTCCTCCTCGTAAATAAAAATTTCTTCAATTCTCATATCAAAATACCTTGCAATCTTAAAAGCTAAAATAATGGACGGATTATATCTTCCATTTTCAAGCGAGCCTATTGTCTGCCTTGACACTTCAAGCGCCAACGCTAAATCCTCTTGTTTAATACCTTTAGATTTTCGTATTTCTTCTAATCTATTCTTCAATAATATCAGCCCCCTTTTTGGAAAGTATACTTTACATTTACATCTTATCATATTTTCAATCTTATGTCAAGTATACTTTCCATTAAAAGCAAAATAATAGCAGACCTTATTATAAGTCCGCTATTATTTTTTTATAAATTAATATTTAATTTCTTTTTATTATTCGTATAATTCTTTAATAAAATCTTGTCTGCCAAGTTCTTCAAACATTCCTCTTTGTCCACCTTCAAAAGGTGTAAACTCTGGTTTTAAATCAGATTTTAAGAATTCTATAGCATACGTTACAGCGCTAGCGCTTCCTTTATGTAAAACACTTTCATCTAAATCAAAGTATTCATTATGATGAGCTGCACCTATTCCTTCTTCTTCGTTTCGAATTCCTAAAAATGCAAAAACACTTGGGAATAAAGATGTATAAGTTGAAAAGCTTTCGCTTGCCATCCAAGGCTCAACTGGCATTGATACAGTTTCACCAAACTCATTATTTATAACATTTCTTGCAAACTCTGCACATTCCTTATTATTTAAAACCGGGAATGATGGAATGCTATACCTTGTAAATGTTGGCACGCAGTTGTAAGCCTCACAAGTTTTTTCTACAAAGTGCTTAAAATCTATGTGGAATTTTTTGCCCACTTCTCTATCATAAATTCTAGCTGTTCCTGCAAATCTAATTGTTTGCGGGATAACATTTGAAACAGCACCACTTTGAACTACCCCAACAGAGTATGTTAGTGCTTTATAAGGATCAATATGTGTCATACGAAGCCCTTGCATGCCTTGATATATAGCAGCAAAAGCATCTATTGGATTTATTGATTGGTCAGGACGTGAGCCGTGTCCGCCTCTTCCCTCAATAGTGATATCAAAGCCCATAACACCTGCCATCATACCGCCATCATTAATTCCGATAATTCCAGAATCAACATCAGCTTGTGTATGAATAGCAAAAGCAGTGTCTATTTTAATATTATTTTTATCAAGGAATGGGAATAAGTATCTATAATTTTGAGTTCCTTCTTCTCCTCTTTCAAAGAAAATATGAACAGTTCCTTCAATTTCATCTTTTAAATCTTTTAGCATTTTTGCGGCACCTAGCATCATAGCTGTGTGTCCATCATGGCCACATGCATGCATAGCACCCTCAACTTTACTTTTACAAGTTCTTGGGTTTTTTAGATTATTATCTGTTTCTGTAACAGGAAGTGCATCGCAATCACCGCGAAGAAGAACTGTTTTTCCTTCTTTATTTCCTTTTATTGTTGCAAATACGCCACCATTTTCAATTTCAACAGCTTCAACACCCATTTCTTCAAGCTCTTTTAAAATTCTAGCAACAGTATTAAATTCTTTGCCTGAAAGTTCTGGATTTTCGTGAAAATGTCTTCTTAGTTTTATAATATAATCTTCATATTTTTTTGCATGTTCTAATCTAGTCATAATAACTCCTTCAATATAATTTTTTGTTATTTTTATTTTATATTATATTTGTGAAAATTCAATATATAGATTTACTTTTTGTCGATTTTAATAATTATACTAATAGGTTTTTGTTTAAACCTACATAGAATTTCTTACCTAGTATTAAAAAACTGAGTAAAGCTTATTTTAGCTTTTAATTTTAATAGGACAATGGCTAATACACAGCCCACACACAGCGCCTCTACCTATATGCTTATATGCTTTTTTCATATGATCTGAGCATTTTTGAGCATTAAAAATAACACTTCTATCGCAGCCCTCATACCAATTCTTGCCTGTTATTGCGCCTGAGGGACAGACATCTCTACAGATATTACAATTTGTGCAAGGATTTTCTTCTATTTCTTTTTCTCTTTCTAAATCAGCATTTGTAAAAATTGTTCCAAGGCGAACGTATGGCCCATATTCTCTATGCAAAAATAAACTTGAATTGCCTATACTTCCAAGGCCTGCCTGCCTTGCCACCGCTTTATGCGAAAATCTGCCTTTAAAATTCCACCCTTCTATATTAATGCTTTGGCTAGCGGCTACCGTAAGATACTTATACCCGTGTTTTTGAAGTATAAGCCCTATTTGAAGCAATGCTTGATCGATAAAAAAATTCACTGTTCTATAATGATTAAAATAAGTATGTGTTGGCTCATCCACCACTTCTTCCATAATCCCTTCAGAAAGCCTTACCACTATGCTAATTGCATTATTAAATCCACCCATACTTTCATCTGTTTTGCAAAATCCAATATCTGAAACTCCAAAAGCTAAAAGCTTTTCTTTTATAATATTTTGAATGTTTTCCATTTTTTAATTCTCCTTATTAACATTTCTACTGTTAAAATATTAAAAGCAGCTATAAGCTGCTTTTAATTACTCGTTTTCCATTTTATCTTTTTTATGCGAATGAGAAGAGCTGAATTCTCTTTCTAGCGCTTCATGCTCATGCTTCATATGGTCTTCTTCTGTTTTTATCTCCCAGTGAATTAATAATGTGAGCGCACCTCTTAAAACTATAATTGCACCAACTAATAGTATTTCACTAAAATCTCTAACGATAACTGTTCTTAAAATCTCACTACCAAGCTTAAATTCAAGCCCCATAGCCATTCCTCTTGCAAGACGAAGCCTTACTTGATTATTTTTTGTGAAGTAATCGTAAGTACCTCTACCGCCTGCTATAATAAGAATAGTAACACCGATAATTTCAAAAACAACTATTGATAAATCAACCACTGAAACTAGAATATCATGCAGTGAACCTTCGAGTATTTGTAAAAATTCCATAAATATAAACCTATCTTTCAAAATTGTATTTTTTCAAGACTTATTATAACAAAAAACTATTAATTTTGCAAAGGTTTATTTAGCTTATTAAAAAAGTCGCTTTGTTTTTCTTCTTCCCACTGGCCTGTGTACATTTCATAGTAAACACCCTCACTTTTTAAAAGCTCTTTATGTGTTCCTCTTTCTACTATCTTCCCATTTTCCACAACTAATATAACATCAGCATTTTTTATAGTGGAAAGTCTGTGAGCTATTATAAAAGTGGTTTTATTTTTCATTAAATCGCCCGACATTGAATTTATCATCTGCTCTGTGTGAGTGTCAACACTGCTAGTGGCTTCATCCATAACAAGTATTTTCCCATCTGCAAGAATAGCTCTTGCAATACTCACAAGCTGCTTTTGACCTATAGAAAGTTTATCTCCGCCCTCGCCTATTTGAGTTTTATATCCATCTTTAAACTTTTCTATAAACGGATGTGCAAAAGCTCTTTTTGATGCATTTTCAATTTCTTCAAAACTCGCCTTTGGTTTTGAGTATCTAATATTATCCTCAATACTACCTGAAAACAAGTGTGGTGTTTGCAAAACATAGCTTAAATTATTTTGAAGCCATAATAAGCTTCTATCTTTATAATCTATTCCATCTATTAAAATGCTCCCACTCGTTGGCTCAAAAAATCTGCAAACTAAATTAACAAGTGTACTTTTTCCAGCTCCCGTATGCCCTACAATTGCAACACTTGAGCCTGCTGGAACTTTTAAATTAAAGTTTTTTAAAACATAAGTTTTAGTCCCTGGATATTTAAAGGAAACATCACAAAATTCAATATCGCCTTTTATTTCTTCCCAGCTCTCAGTTTTTGGATTATATATATCCCCATAATGTTCTACAACATCTTCTCTATCTTTTACAAGTGGTTTTGTGTCTATTAATCTATTAACTCTTTCAACATTTGCTTGAAGAGATATAACTCTTGTAAAAGCTTTTATTATTTTTTCAATAGGATCCGTTAAAACTAAAGAATAGCTAACGAAAACTGAAAGCTCGGCAACATCTAGCTTTCTATTAAAAACAAGATGTGAGCCATATCCTAAAACAATACTTATAATAATTCCTGAAAATATCATAACAATAGGGAAAAACATAGCTTCAATACTTTTAAAAACTAAGCTTTTTTCTTTTAAATCTTGATTTTGCTTTTTAAAAGAATTGTTTATTGAATCTTTAATATCCAGTTCTTTTATCGCTGTTGCCCCTGTGATATATTCATTGTATGCCCCTGTGATAACAGAATTTTGAGTTCTTACTATCCTATTTTGAATTAGTAATTTTTTTTGAAAATAATCTGTTATTTTATAAGTAATAGGCAGCACTAAAATAACTGCAAAGGCTAAATTTGCATTTATACTAAACATATTAACTAAAGCAAAAGTTATATATGATATATTAAAAACAAAATCTGATATAACCCAGGAAAATAAAGAACCTAAGCTATTTGTGTCTTGCATTATTCTAGCTAATATAAAGCCTACTGGTGTTCTATTAAAATAATCAAGAGATAAAGTTTGGGTATGAGAAAATAAATCTTCTCTCATATCTTTTCCAACTAGCATCTCTATAGTTATCCCTCTTTTAGCATACATAATAGAGAAAAATCCTTGCATTAAAGCAAGAAAAACAAATGCTAAAGCAAATAAAGAAACTCCCGTAGTGGTTTTATTATCAATAAATATTTCTATTGCAAACTGTGTCATACGTGGAAAAAAAGAATCAAAAAACGCTGTTAAAACCGCTGCTATTAAAAGCATAATTAAATGATTCTTATAAGGCTTTACATATTTAAAAAGCCTTTCCCACTCTTTATATTCAAATTTTGAGGCAAGTTTATGCTCTTCATGATTTTCTACATTCATAAATATTCCCTCCTTGTATCCTCAATAACTTCCTCTTGTATTTTCACTATACTATTATATATACCATTCTTTTCAACGAGCTGTTTGTGTGTGCCTTCTTCAGCAATCTTCCCCTTATCCAAAACTAAAATTTTATCTGATTGCATAAGAGTGTTAACCCTTTGAGATATAATAAAAGTTGTTATATTTTCAGTGTGAAACCTTAATTGTTTTCTTATATTGCTGTCTGTTATCGAGTCAACTGCTGATAAACTATCATCAAAGCAAAGGATTTTTGCTCCTGTATAAATAGTTCGAGCTATTGCCACCCTTTGTTTTTGTCCTCCAGAAAGAGTTACCCCTTTTTCGCCCACTATAGTGTCATACTTATTTTCAAAGTTTTCTATAGATTCGTGAACACAAGCAATTTGAGCTGATTTTCTCACCTTTTCATCATCTATTTCTTTTTCGCTTATTGCTATATTTTCTCTTATTGTTCTTGAGAATAAAAAAGGCTCTTGCATAACTATTCCAAGTTGTTTTCTTAAAGAGTGTAAATTAATATCATTTATATTCACACCATCTATTGTTATACTCCCCTTATCCGGCCTGTAAAACCTTGCAAGCAGTGCTAAAATTGTACTTTTACCGCTTCCTGCCGCTCCTAAAAGAGCCACAGTTTGCCCTTCTTTTATCTCAAAGCTTAAATCATCAAATAGCTTTTCTCCATCATAGGAAAATTCAACATTTTTAAAAACTATATTCCCTTTAAGCTTTATATTTTCTCCTGATGAATAATCTTCGCTATCAACACTATACACTTCCTCTAATCTTGAAAGCGCCACAACAGCCTTACTCATATTCCCAATAATTCTTCCAAGACTTCTTATCGGCCAAGAAAGCATTGCATTATAAAGCATAAATGATATAACATCGCCCGTTGTAATACTTCCATTCGCTGCAAAAAATATACTCGCTACTAACACAAACACAATTTGTAAAACTGTTAAAAAATCTCCTATAGCCCAGTACCAAGCTAATAAATCACCAACTTTAATCCACATAGTTGAAAAATCAGCATTTTTAACATTAAAATTGTCTCTTTCATATCTTTGCTTTCCAAAAGCCCTTACAACCCTTGGCGCAGATAGATTTTCTTGTACCTGAGATTGCAGCTCTCCCTCGGCTTCATCAGCTATTAAAAACCTTTTTTGTATATTAGAGTAAAATATTATAGAAAAAAATGAAACTAGTGGCACTGTTATAAATGAAATTAATGCTAAATCACTTGAAATCATAAACATAAATGCATATGCAATTCCTAATCTAAAAAGAATTCTAATTATATCTGTTGCCTCGATTATAAATAAGCGAACTGTTTCAATATCACTTGAACATCTTTGTATAATATCTCCTGTTTGAATATTTTTATGGTATGCAAAAGGCGCTTTTTGAAGAGCCTCAAAAACACTTTGTCGAATATTAAAAGCTAAATTTTCGCTTAAATGTTTTGCCGCCCACAATCTAAAAAATTCAAAAATTGCATTTATACTGCTTATTGATAAGAATATTAATATAATAACGTATATATTATTATATAAATACTCTCTTAAATTACTTTCGCCAAAATAATTTAAGATAATTTTTGGAATTTCAAACGGATTTTCTCCTATTACACTATCAACAGTTATTCCTATAATCCTTGGCCCTAAAAATGAAAAGAATGAGCCTATTCCAATAAAAAATACAGAAGCGATAATATATTTATAGCTCCCTTTTAATTGACTATTTAAAAATTGTATTGGTTTTTTATTATTCATATTTTTTTACAACCTATTGATTTTTTTTCGTTTTAAATATATTATAATATAATATATGCTCTACTAAACATTATAGCATATATTTATCTTTTTTGAAATAGGGGAATTAATTAAATGAGAATGAGAAGAAAGCCTTGGGCAAGGCCAGAACTTGATGCGAGCGAGTTATATATTAAAAATCCAATAGAGTGTTTTGGTTCTTGGCAAAGTGTTTTTAAAGAAAGTCAGCCTTTACATATAGAGCTTGGCTGCGGAAAAGGCAGCTTTATATCTCAAAAGGCTTATCAAAATAAAAATATAAACTTTTTAGCCTTTGATATAAAAAGTGAAATGCTAGCTTTAACTAAAAGAAATATTGAAAAAGTATATAAAGATGAAAGCATTGATAATGTTCGCATAACAGCCTTTGATATAAGCCGTATTGATTTGGCTGTGAGTGAAAAAGATAAAGCAGAAGTTATCTATATAAATTTTTGTAATCCTTGGCCAAAGGATAGGCACAAAAAACGTCGTTTAACTCACATAAAGCAGCTTTTAATGTATAAAAACTTTCTAAAAAAGGAAGGGAAAATTTATTTTAAGACTGACGATGATGAACTTTTCACTGAAAGTCTTGATTATTTTAAAGAGGCAGGATTTGAAACTGAATTTATAACATATGATTTGCATCAAAATCCTTGGGAAAACAATATTGTAACAGAACACGAAACAATGTTTTCAAATGAGGGAATAAAAATAAAAGCAATTATTTTAAAACATATATAAAAAAACAAGGCTTTACAATAGTAAAGCCTTGTTTTTTAATTTTCAAGATAATTTACTAATAAATTCGCCGTTAAAATTAAAAGCTTTTTATTTACTTCATTTAACACTTCCATACTTTCTGCCATAAATATTATAAGCCCTGCTATATCACCACTAGCTATAATAGGAACGGCCGCAAGACAAACTACATCACTCATATTAACAACAACTTTTGCTGCCTCATCATTAAACTGCCTAAAATACGACATCCTTGAATTCAAAATTTCTTCCATTTCATAGGAAACGGTTTGATTTATCATCTCTTTTTTCTTATTACCTGTTGCAGATATTATTCTATCTTGATCAGTTATAACACAGTTAATCCCCGAAGTTTTAGTTAATATATCAGCATAATTCTGGCTAATGGTGGTTAAGTCGCCCATCATAGAATATTTTTTTAAGACAATTTCCCCATTTCCGGTTGTAAAAATTTCAAGAGGATCCCCCTCTCTCATTCTCATCGTTCTTCTAATTTCTTTTGGAATTACTATTCTTCCCAAATCATCAACTCTTCTAACGACTCCCGTAGCTTTCATAAAACACAATTATTCCTTTCCTCGTATCTTAAAATTTTATTCCCAAACTATCACCCACTGATTTATTTACAAGGATATTTTTGTACTAAAAGTATAAATTATGCAAATAGTTTATACAAAATATTAATTTTTCATTATTTTTTCAAGTTTTAGCTTGACAAATCACTTAATAATGTGTAGAATAAATCTTGCACTAATAAGCGCTTGTAGCTCAGCTGGATAGAGTGACTGGCTACGAACCAGTAGGTCAGGGGTTCGAGTCCCTTCAAGCGCACCAGTAAAATAAGAATTGTCATTTATGGCAATTCTTATTTTATTTTGTTTTTTAAGGGACTCGAACCCTGTGAGGGTGAAAGACGTAAAAAACAATGCAGTGCATTGTTTTTAGGCTTGAAGTGTGAGCCGCACCAAGGCGAGCACGGGAGCGTAGCGACGTCCCTTGGGGCGCACCAATAAAAAAGACGTATCTTAGGATACGTCTTTTTTATTTCGTGGGCTCTAGACGAGAACAGCACGGCTCACCGCAGTGGACAAAAAACAGTATCTAGCTTTTTATATTATCTAAACTTTCACTTATATAGCATTTATACAACTTGTTTTTTAAAGCAAATTAATATATAATGAATTGACTGATATTTATAAATCGGAGGTTTATTTTGAATAAAAAATTTTTAGATAATGTGGTGGTAAAAACTCTGCTACTAAGCTCTTTTTTAATGATTTTAATATGCATAGTTTTTAATATAGCACCTTTTGGCAACTCCACGTTTTTAACTGGAGATTTAAATGGCCAATATATAACCTTTTTTACTCAAATAAGAAATGCTTTTTTAGAAGGTGATGGTTTATTTTACAGCTTATATAAAAGCCTTGGCGGAAGTATGGCGGGGATTATTGCTTATTACACTTCTAGCCCTTTCACCTTATTATATATTTTAACTCCCCCTGTTTTTTATGGAGAACTTACAACCATTGTTATCAGCTTGAAAATTGTTTTAATGTGCTCTGCAATGGCCTTCTTTATTTCAAAAAAGCTTGAAACCAACAGCGATAAAATTATTCTTTTTTCGCTTTCTTATGGATTTTCAGGATATGCTTTTGCTTATCTTCAAAATTTTATGTGGCACGATGTTTTAATCTTGCTTCCTCTTTTATGCTATGGTGTTGATGTTTTAATAAAAACAAAACGTCCTTTTATTTATTCTTTATTTTTATTCCTTGCCATTTTTTCAAACTTTTATATTGCTTATATGGCCTGTATATTTATAGTGCTATACTTTTTTTATAGCCTTTTACAAGAAAATAATTTAAATTTAAAAAATGTTTTTATTCATTGTAAAAATTTCTTTCTCGCTTCTCTTCTTGGCGGACTTATGAGCGCTATGCTTTTATTTCCTGCAATATTTGATGTAAATCAAAATAAAGGAATTTCTGGTGGCTTTTCATTTCAATTTACAACTGATTTTCAGCCTATAGAATTTTTAACAAGACTTTTCCCTTTTGCTTTTAACTGGGATAATCTAATTTATGATTTGCCAAATGTTTACTCTGGCATTATCACTTTGATATTTGCTATTGCATTTTTCTTTGCAAAAAACATTAATGCAAAACAAAAAGTACTTTCATTTATAATGCTTACTTTCTTGTTTTTCTCTATGTATTTTACAGATTTAATGTTTATTTTTCATGGCTTTCGTGCGCCTGTATGGTTTTCACATCGCCACTCATTCTTATTTATATTCTGGCTATGCTTTTTAGGAGCAAATGCCTTTATTAAAGGAGAAATAAATAAAAAACTAATAGCTATTATCACATCTTCTATGATTTTTTTACTAGCTGTAAGATACATTGTAAAAGATTTAATTTTTACTCCTAATCGCTTTTTAGCAACGGCTTTTATCACTATAGCTTTTATAGTTTTAATTGCTTATTCTAATAAATTTAAAAAATTATCCGTAGGTTTTATGATTTTAATTTTAATTGGTGAATTATTTTTAAACACCTATTATACCCACAGACAATTTGAAAAATACTCACTAGACACATATAAAAACTTTATTAGCGATAATGAATATTTAATTGATGCCACTCACACTTTTGATGGAAGTGATGATTTTAGAATGGAGAAAAACTTTTTTAGAAGTTTAAATGATAGCCTTGCTTTAAATTACTATGGGCTTTCTCATTTCAGCTCAATTCAAGATACCAATGCAAATATGCACCTTTCCGCTCTTAATGTTTATGAATTTTATAATGGGTATATCGTGGCAAAAGATCACACAATATTTAGCCACAGTGTTTTAGGGGTGAAATATTTAATAGTAGATCCTAGCTATAATATCCCACACGGATATGTAAAAACTGATATTTCTTATAATGGACTTATAGTGTATCAAAATCCTTATGCCCTCTCTTTATCCTTTGTTTTGCCTTATTCACCTGATGGGTATGATATAGAATCTAGCAATACAAAAGAATTTATATCTAATTTTTATAATCTTTTAACGCCTTATTCTAATAAAGAAGATATTTATAATGAAGATGGCTCAACAATTAATCTAGATGCTCTAAAAGCTATGCAAGAATATTTAAATGAAAATTCTGCCGATGCAAATTACAAAAGAGGCTCTATAGAAGCCTCTATCACAGCAAAAGAAGATGGGTTATTATTTATGTCTATTCCATATAGTGAACATTTAAAAATACTTGTAAATGATGAAGAAGTTTTAGGTGAAAAGGTTTTTGACTCTCAGCTTGCAGTACCTATAACTAAGGGAGACAATCAAATAAACATAAGTTATAAAACTCCAATGCTAACTACTGGTATAATCGTTAGTATTTTAAGTTTTTCATCTCTTGGTGCTTGGTATTTTATTTTAAAAAAGAAAGGGAGTAATTAATTTTTATGCTACAAGATATATTATACGACTGCCCTATTATAGGTGCAATTAAATCAGACGAGGATTTAAAAGAGGTTTTAAATTCTCCTGTAAATGTTATATTTATTTTATACGGAAATATTTTAAATATAAATGAAATAACTAAAAAAATAACTGATGCTAATAAAATCCCTTTTGTTCATATTGATTTAATCGAGGGACTTTCTAATAAAGACATTGCTTTAGAATATATAAAAACAAACACCTTTGCAAAAGGCATAATTTCAACAAAGCCAAGCCTTATAAAAAAAGCGAAAGAACTTAATTTAATATCAGTGCAAAGGCTATTTATTTTAGATTCTCTTGCTTTAAAAAATTCAACAAATCAAATAAAGGAAACAAAAGCTGATTTTATTGAAATCCTTCCAGGAATAATTCCAAAGGTTGTAAAAACTCTTTCTAGCATTAAAAATAAAAAAATAATAGCCGGAGGACTTGTAACTGATAAAAGCGAGGTTACCTCTATTTTATCCTCAGGCGCTATTGCTGTTTCAACTTCAAATAAAGAAATTTGGTATATGTAGATGTTTAAAATAGAAAATAATTGGCAAGAAATCTTAAAAGAAGAATTCAAAAAGGATTATATGATAAATTTATATAATTTTCTTTTAGAAGAGTATAAAAGAGAAACTATATATCCAGATTATGAAAACCTATTCACTGCTTTTAATTTAACTGATTTTAAAAGTGTAAAGGTTGTTATTTTAGGTCAAGATCCCTATCATAATGAAAACGAGGCTCACGGACTTTCTTTTTCTGTAAAAGAAGGGATAAAACTCCCACCCTCACTAAAAAATATCTATAAAGAAATAGAAGATGAATTTAATATTAAAATGCCTTCTGATTATGGCGATTTATCTTCTTGGGCAAAGGAGGGTGTTTTATTATTAAACACAACCCTTACAGTGAAAGCTCATACTCCAAACAGCCACAAAAATATAGGTTGGGCAATATTTACAGATGAAGTGATAAAAATTCTTGATGAAAAAAGGGATAACTTAGTGTTTATTTTATGGGGTACACATGCTATTAAAAAGCAAAAGCTTATAAAAAATAAAAGCCATTTAATCCTCACTTCCCCTCACCCAAGCCCCCTTTCTTCCTATAGAGGATTTTTTAAAAATAATCATTTTATTAAAGCAAATGAATTTTTAAAAGCTAATAATTTAAAAGAAATAAATTGGCAAATTAATATTTAAAAAACACTTGCTTTTTTATTTAAAAACTGATATAATATTGTAAATTTTGAGGTGAAATAATTTCTCTTAAAATTTACAGTATATTTTGCAAAAGGCAAAATATATAAACAAAACATTAAAGTGGAGGTATTTAAAATGAAGAATTTATTCGAACTTTCCAGCCTTTCAACTGAAGAAATTAACGAGATATTAAATAGGGCCCAGCAATTTGCAGATGGGGCAAAGAGTGAGGTGGCAAACGGTAAAGTTATAGCCAGCCTTTTTTTTGAGCCAAGCACTAGAACTATGAACTCTTTCTCAGTTGCAGTTATGCGCCTTGGCGGACAAATCCTGCCATTTAATGCCGAAACTTCCTCTTTAAAAAAAGGTGAAACTTTTTATGATACTGTAAAATGCTTTGAGGCACTTGGCTGTGATGGAGCTATCATTCGTCATAGTGAAAATGAGTATTACAAAGAACTTACAGGGATTAATATGCCAATAATGTCTGGTGGCGATGGAACAGGAAATCATCCAACTCAAAGCCTTTTAGACTTACTGACAATTAAGCAAAACTTCTCTTCTTTTGAAGGACTAAAAGTTTGCATAGTTGGCGATATTGCCCACTCAAGAGTTGCTCACACTAATTTAGAAGTTATGCAACGCCTTGGCATGGAAGTTTTTGTTTCAGGGCCTGAAGAATTTCGCGAAGAAGGCTACAACTACATAGATTTTGATACGGCAGTAAAAACTATGGACGTTATTATGCTTTTACGTATTCAGCACGAAAGACTCAAAGGCGAAATGGTTATGAGTAAAGAAGATTATAATGAAAAGTTTGGCCTAAACTCAAAAAGAGTAGAAGAGATGAAAGAAAATGCTATTATAATGCATCCTGCACCATTTAATAGAAATGTTGAAATAAATGATGATGTTGTAGAATGTAGAAAATCAAGGATTTTCAAACAAATGGAAAACGGTGTCTATGTGAGAATGGCAGTCGTTGAAAGAAGTTTAAAATAGTATTTATAAAAATTTATAGCTTTAAAGTGAAAAATGATTTAAAAACTTAAATTTCGTGTGTGAAATTTAGTAAAGTTTATAAATTGTTAAACTATAAGCTTTAAAAAAATTATATAATTATTGTAAATGAAATTACTTTATTATTTTACGTGTGTGTGAGAAAATAAGGTGGTGCTGTTTTTATGTGCCATCTTATAAAAGAAAGGATTTACAAAATGAATAGTATTCTATTTAAAAATGCAAGTGTTTTCCTTGATAATAAATTTGTAAAAACAGATTTACTAGTGGAAAATGGCTTTATTACAAAAATTGAAAACGGTATTTTCGCTTTTGAGAATGCCGAAGTTATTAATTGTGAAAACTATTATATTTCACCAGGCTTTGCTGATGTACATGTGCATCTAAGGGAGCCTGGTTTTTTATACAAAGAAACAATTAAAACTGGAACACTTGCCGCTGCAAAAGGCGGATTTACATTAGTTTGCCCTATGCCAAACTTAAATCCAGTGCCAGATTCAAAAGAAAATTTAGCTATCCAATTAGAGGCTATAAAAAATGATGCAGTTATAAAAGTTTTGCCTTATGCTGCTATAACAAAAGAAGAAAAAGGCAAAGAGCTTGTTGATTTTTATTCCCTTAAAGATGATGCATTCGCTTTTTCTGATGATGGAAAAGGTGTGCAAAGTGATGAAATGATGACTGCCGCTATGCTAAAAGCAAAAGAGGTAAATAAATTTATAGTGGCACACTGCGAAGATGAATCACTTTTAGACGGCGGATATATCCACGAGGGCGAATATGCAAAATTAAATAATCATAAAGGGATATCCTCAGCGAGTGAATATAAACAAGTAGAAAGAGATATAAACCTTGTTCGAAAAACAGGGGCAAGCTATCATATCTGCCATATTTCAACAAAAGAGACTGTTGATTTAGTAAGAAAAGCAAAAAAAGAAGGACTGCCTGTTTCCTGCGAGACAGCACCTCACTACCTTGCTTTTTGCGATATGGATTTAAAAGAAGAGGGCAGATTTAAAATGAACCCACCTATAAGAAGCCTTGAAGATAGAGATGCTTTAATAGAGGGTGTAAAAGATGGCACAATAGAAGTTATCGCAACAGACCATGCACCGCACTCTAGCGAAGAAAAATCAAAAGGACTTATGGGAAGTGCCTTTGGAGTAGTTGGAATTGAAACTAGTTTTTCTGCTATGTACACATATATGGTGAAAACTAATCACATAACTTTAGAAAAACTAATTGAAATAATGAGTATTAACCCAAGAAATATTTTCGGGCTAAAAAGCGGGATTTGTATTGGCGATAAAGCAGATTTAGTTCTTTTAGATTTAAATACAAAAGCAGTAGTTGATGAAAACACATTTTTAAGTAAAGGAAAAGCAACACCTTTTAAAGGAAAAGAATTAGAGGGCGAAGTTATCCTAACTTTATTTGAAGGAGAAAAAGTATGGCAAAAGAATTCACAAAAAAAATAGTATTAGAAAATGGCACAGAAATGTATGGATATGGCTTTGGAGCTGATACTGATGCTATTAATGAAATAGTGTTTAACACTTCTATGGTAGGATATCAAGAGGTTATCTCTGATCCATCTTACACAGGCCAAATGGCTTGTATGACTTATCCTTTGATAGGCAACTACGGGATGAATGAAGATGACTATGAAACAAGAGTTCCAACAATAGGCGGACTTATCGTTCGTGAATACAATGATATACCATCAAACTTTAGATATACAAAAACATTAAGCGAAGTTTTAGAAGAAAACAATGTTCCTGCAATTTCTGGAATTGATACAAGAAAATTAACTCGTATTATTAGAAATGAGGGTAGCCAAAAGGTTATGATAACTAGCGCTACTACTCCCCTAGAAGAAGCTTTAAAGGCTATAAAAGAATACACTGTTCCAAAAGATGTAGTTAAAAGAGTTAGCTGTAAAAAAATCTGGTATTCAAGAACACCAAATCATAAATACGACGTTGTGGCTATAGATTGCGGAATTAAACTAAACATTGTTAGAAGTTTAAATAAAAAAGGATGTAATGTTATCATCGTTCCTTACAACACCGATGCTGAAACTAT
This sequence comes from uncultured Oscillospiraceae bacterium, assembly GCA_964369205.1. Classification (GTDB taxonomy): domain Bacteria; phylum Bacillota; class Clostridia; order Oscillospirales; family Ruminococcaceae; genus RGIG3102. Next base: position 18,536 of record CAYJEK010000012.1, read on the forward strand.
CCTTGCAATGCGCCCAGATGGAGTTTTTCTATCAAACGGCCCTGGTAACCCTGAGGAGGTAACCGAAGTTATTGAAACAGTTAAAGCTTTAAAAGGAAAACTTCCGATTTTTGGAATTTGTCTTGGACATCAAATGGTTTCCCTTGCATACGGCGCAAAAACATATAAAATGAAGTTTGGTCACAGAGGTGCAAATCACCCTGTTAAAAATTTAAAAACAGGTAAAATAGAAATCACAAGCCAAAACCATTCATTTGCAGTTGATGCCTCTTCAATAAAAGATACAGGCCTTGAACTTACTCATATAAATATTTTAGATAATACAGCTGAGGGCGTTGAATGTAAAAAAGATAAAATCTTCTCAGTGCAATACCACCCAGAGAGTGCCCCTGGCCCTCAAGATAGCGAATATTTATTTGATGAATTTATAGAATTAATGGAAAAGGAGGCAAAATAGATGCCTAAAAGAAGTGATATTAAAAAAATATTAGTTATAGGTTCTGGCCCTATAGTAATAGGACAAGCGGCAGAATTCGATTATGCTGGCACACAAGCCTGCCTTGCTTTAAAAGAAGAGGGATATGAAGTTGTTTTAATAAACTCAAACCCTGCAACAATAATGACAGATACAAACATAGCGCATAAAGTTTACATGGAGCCTCTAACTTTAGAATATGTAGCAAAAATCATCCGTTTTGAGCGTCCTGATGCTATTCTTCCAAGCCTTGGCGGACAAACTGGTCTTAATTTAGCAGTTCAGCTGGCTGAAAAAGGCATTTTAGACGAATGTGGTGTTGAAATTTTAGGAACATCTTTTGATAGTATTAAAAGAGCTGAAGACAGAGAGCTTTTTAAAGAATTATGCGAAAAACTAGGCGAGCCTGTTATGCCTTCTGATATTGCTACTACTCCACAAGAAGCTCTAAAAATAGCAAGAGAAATCGGCTACCCTGTTATTCTTCGCCCAGCATACACATTAGGCGGTACTGGTGGCGGATTTGCAGAAAATGATGAGGAATTACTAGCAGTTTCTGCATCTGCTTTAGATTTATCTCCTGTAACACAGGTTTTAGTTGAAAAATCAATTAAAGGCTATAAAGAAATAGAATATGAAGTAATGAGAGATGCAAATGATACAGCCATAACAATTTGTAACATGGAGAATATCGATCCAGTTGGCATACATACTGGCGATAGTATCGTTGTTGCACCTAGCCAAACACTAACAAATAAAGAGTATCAAATTTTAAGAGACTCAGCTTTAAAAATTATAAGAGAATTAAAAATCGAGGGTGGCTGTAATGTTCAGTTTGCTTTAGATCCTCACTCATTCAATTACTATTTAATTGAAGTAAATCCTAGGGTTTCTCGCTCTTCTGCTCTTGCTAGTAAAGCGAGTGGATATCCAATAGCTAGAGTTTCAGCAAAAATTGCTATAGGTATGCATTTAGATGAAATCCAAATCGCAAACACGCCTGCAAGCTTTGAGCCAGCTTTAGATTACGTTGTATCAAAAATTGCAAGATTCCCATTTGATAAATTTGAAGATGCTTCAAACAAACTTTCAACTCAAATGAAAGCTACGGGCGAAGTTATGAGTATTGGCAGAACGATAGAAGAAAGCCTTTTAAAAGCTGTTCGCTCTCTTGAAACTGGAGTTTGCCATATCCACTCAAAGAAATTTGATGATATGCCAGATGATGATATGCTTTTTTATATTAAAGACGGCACAGACGATAGATTATTTGCAATTGCTGAATTAATTCGTCGTGGACTTGAATTAAACCTTATTTACAACCAAACAAAAATAGATATCTTCTTCTTAGAAAAACTAAAAAATATAGTTGAATTTGAAAAAGTTTTAAAAGAAAATCCTCTAAATTTAGAAGTTTTAAAAGATGCTAAAGTAATGGGAATTAGTGATAAATATATAGGGCAAATTTGGGACAAAACTGAGAGCGAAATATATTTATTAAGAAAAGAAAATGCTATATTCCCAGTTTATAAAATGATAGACACTTGCGCTAGCGAATTTGATTCATATGTTCCATATTTCTATGCAACATATGAGGATGAAAATGAATCTATAGTATCAGAAAAAGAAAAAATCATAGTTTTAGGTTCTGGCCCTATTCGTATAGGTCAGGGTGTAGAATTTGATTATTCAACAGTTCATGCTATTTGGTCGATAAGAGAGTCTGGATATGAGGCTATTATAATTAATAATAACCCTGAAACAGTTTCAACTGATTATACAACTTCTGATAAACTATACTTTGAGCCGCTATGTGTTGAAGATGTTATGAATATTATAGATTTTGAAAAACCAAAAGGAGTTATTGTAACTCTTGGCGGACAAACTGCTATAAACCTTGCTGCTTCTTTAGAAAAATTAGGAGTTAATATAATCGGAACAGATGTTGAGGCTATTAACAATGCTGAAAACAGAGATAGTTTTGAAAAAATAATGACAAATCTTGGCATACCTCAGCCAGAAGGAAAAGCTGTTACTAATATTGAAGATGGTGTAAAAGTTGCAAATGAAATAGGCTACCCTGTTTTAGTTCGCCCAAGCTTTGTTTTAGGCGGAAGAGCTATGCAGATAGTAAGAGATGATTTGGCCCTTCGCAAATATCTTTCAACTGCCGTTGAAATCGATGTTAATCAGCCTGTTTTAGTTGATAAATACATTATGGGTAAAGAGCTTGAAACAGATGCTATTTGCGATGGAAAAGATGTATTTATCCCAGGTATTATGGAGCACGTTGAAAGAACTGGTGTTCACTCAGGTGATAGTATTTCAGTTTACCCAACCTTTACAGTTTCACAAGCAGTTAAAGATAAAATAATAGAATACACTGTAAAATTAGGGCTTTCTATAGGAATTAAAGGCTTATTTAACATCCAATTTATAGTTGATGAAAATGATAATGTATTTATAATCGAGGTTAATCCTCGTTCTTCAAGAACAGTACCATTCCTATCAAAAGCTACTGGAATTCCTATGGCAAATATTGCAACAAAAGTTATGCTAGGACATTCTTTAGAATCTTTAGGCTACGGCACATACTGCCATAAAGAAAAAGAGAGATGGTATGTTAAAGCACCAACATTCTCATTTAGTAAAATAAGAGGACTTGATGCATATCTATCTCCTGAAATGAAATCTACTGGTGAGGCTATTGGATATGATAATTCATTAAATAGAGCTTTCTATAAAGCGCTAAGAGCCTCAGGTCTTAAAGTTCAAAACTACGGCTCAGTATTCGTTACAATAGCTGATAAAGATAAAAAAGAAGCTTTAGAAAGAGTGAGAAGATTTTATAATCTAGGCTTTAATATCGAAGCCACTCACGGCACTGCAAACTTCTTAAAAGAAAATGGCATAAAAACAAAAACAAGAGAGAAAATTTCAAGCGGTAGTAATGATATTATAGATTCATTAAGTAAAGGTTATATAACATATGTTATAAACAGCCAAGATGTTGATGATAACACTTCAAGCAACGATGGCTTCTTAATTAGAAGATATGCTGTTGAAAATAATGTTGGTGTGTTTACATCTTTATCAACTGTTGATGTACTACTTGATGTTTTAGAAGAAATCACTATGCCAATTTCGACTATTGATGCAGACTAAAAAATTGCTTAGCAATTTTTTAGCCGAGGGAAGGTATCTTGTCGGCATAATGTCTTACGACATTAGGGAA
>CAYJEK010000012.1:22345-37784 GCA_964369205.1 uncultured Oscillospiraceae bacterium
ATTTGAGATAAATTCTCATCATGATACTTCTCTTTTCCGCTTCATTTTAAGCAAATTTTAGTCTGGCACACTTATTTAAAAGCTAGCATTCAAACATTTAAGGAGGATTTATGTATAAAAAGAATATTTACACTGTTTTATCAAATGAAAAAATAGCAAAAGACACCTTTCGCATGTCTTTAGAGGGCGACACTCAGTATATCACAGCTCCTGGCCAATTTATAAATATTGAAATTGATGGATTTTATTTAAGACGACCAATTTCAGTTTGTGATTATGATGATAAAACTATCACTATAATCTACAAAGTTGTAGGTGCTGGAACAAAAGTTATGATGGAAATGAAAGCTGGAAAACAGCTTGATATTTTAACAGGCCTTGGAAATGGCTTTAATTTAAATAAAGAAACATCTTCTCCTTTATTAATAGGTGGCGGTGTTGGAACTCCTCCTTTATATAATCTTGCAAAAAATTTAATTAAAAATGGAAAAACTCCAACTGTTGTTTTAGGTTTTACTTCAAAAGACGATATTTTTTTAGAAGAAGAATATAAAAACCTAGGCTGCAAAGTTTATGTTTCAACAAATGATGGAAGCTATGGAACAAAAGGCTTTGTTACTGATATTATAAAAGATTTAAAAGACTACGACTATTTTTACACCTGCGGGCCTGAGCCTATGCTAAAAGCTGTATACAATAATGTTTTATGTGATGGTGAATTATCTTTTGAAGAGAGAATGGGCTGCGGATTTGGCGGATGTATGGGCTGTAGCTGTAAAACTGTTACAGGTTATAAAAGAGTATGTAAAGAAGGGCCAGTTTTAGAAAAAGGAGAAATATTATGGTAAACACAAAAGTTAATCTTTCAGGGCTTATTTTAGATAACCCAGTTATTCCTGCATCTGGAACATTTGGCTATGGAAAAGAATATAGAGATTTTTATGATATAAATATTTTAGGCTCTTTTTCTATAAAAGGCACAACTCTTGAGCCTCGCTTTGGAAACAATACTCCTCGTATTGCAGAATGCACTATGGGAATGATAAACTCAGTTGGACTTCAAAACCCAGGAGTTAAAGCAGTTGTAGAAAAAGAACTTCCTGAATTAAAAGAATTCTTTTCTAAAAAAGTTGTGGCAAATGTTTGCGGATTTTCTTTAGAAGAATATGTTGAAGTATCTAAAATTTTAGATAAAGAAGAGCAAGTTGGTATATTAGAAATAAATGTTTCTTGCCCAAATGTTCACGAAGGCGGGGCAACTTTTGGAGCTGATCCAAAACTTGTTTATGATATAACAAAAGCTGTTAAAGCCGTTACCACAAAACCTGTTTATATAAAATTATCCCCTAATGTTACAGATATAGCAGTTATTGCAAAAGCTTGCGAAGAAGCTGGCGCTGATGGAATTAGCCTTGTTAACACTCTTCTTGGAATGAGAATTAATTTAAAAACAAAAAAACCAATAATAGCAAACACTGTTGGCGGATTTTCAGGCCCTGCAATATTTCCAGTGGCACTAAGAATGGTATATCAAGTTGCAAAAGCTGTTAAAATACCTGTTATTGGTATTGGTGGAGTAAGCACTGCAGAAGATGTTGTTGAAATGATGATGGCTGGCGCTACTGCTGTTCAAGTAGGCGCACAAAACTTAGTTAATCCTTATGCTTCAAAAGAAATTATCGAGGATTTACCAAGAGTTATGAAAGAACTTAATATAGAAAATTTATCAGATATAATAGGAACAGCCCTATAATATATAAGCTTTATAATTGAAAGGAATGGTTATCAGATATGAACAAAGACGTTATTATTGCACTTGATTTTAAAGATGGAGAAACTGCTCTTAAATTTTTAGATAAATTTGAGGGGAAAAAGCCTTTTGTAAAAGTTGGTATGGAGCTTTTTTATGCAGAGGGGCCATCAATAGTAAAAGCTATTAAAGAAAGAGGACATAAAATCTTTTTAGATTTAAAACTTCACGATATCCCAAACACAGTTAAAGGCGGTATGAGAAGCTTATCAAACTTAGGAGTTGATATAGTGAATGTTCATGCTGCAGGCGCTATTGATATGATGAAGGCAGCTCTTGAGGGAGTAAAAAGAGAAGATGGAACTCGCCCGCTTGTCATCGCTGTAACTCAATTAACTTCAACAAGCCAAGAAGTTATGCAAAATCAATTATTAATTAATAAAGATATAAATGAAACTATTATCCACTATGCAAAAAATGCAAAAGAAGCAGGACTTGATGGAATAGTTTGCTCACCTCTTGAAGCTGATATGGTTAAAAAAGCTACAAGCAAAGAATTTTTAACAGTTACTCCTGGTATTCGTTTTGCTGGCGGTGATGTTGGAGATCAGGTAAGAATTACAACACCCCAAAAAGCAAAAGAAATAGGAACCGACTACATAGTTGTTGGGCGCCCTATAACTCAAGCTGAAAATCCAGTTGAAGCTTATGAAAAATGCTTAGCTGAATTTATGTAAAATCAAAAGAAATTTTACATCACTAATTAATAACAAAATTATTTTAATTATATAGGAGAATTTATTATGGAAAAGAAAATTGCAAAGCATTTACTTGAAATTAAGGCTGTATTTTTAAAGCCAAACGATCCTTTCACTTGGGCTTCTGGTATTAAAAGCCCTATGTATTGCGACAACCGCCTAACTCTATCTTTCCCAAAAGTTAGAGATGATATTGAAGATGGTTTAGCACTTCTTATTAAAGAAAACTTCCCTTCATGCGAAGCTGTTTTTGGAACATCAACAGCTGGTATTGCTCATGCGGCTATCGTGGCTGATAAAATGGATTTACCAATGGGCTATGTTAGAGGTAGTAAAAAAGACCACGGCAGAACAAATCAAATTGAAGGTAAAGCTGAAAAAGGCACAAAAGTTGTTGTTGTTGAAGATTTAATTTCAACTGGCGGAAGCTGTGTAGATGTTGTTGAAGTTTTAAGAGAAGCGGGCTGCGAAGTTTTAGGTATCGTTTCAATCTTCACTTACAATATGCAAAAAGGCTTTGATAGATTAAGTGCTGCAAATGTTAAGAATGTTTCTTTATCTAATCTTGATGCTTTAGTAGAAGTTGCTGCAAGCGAAGGATTTATAGAAGAAGGCGATATTAAAAAAATCCTAACATTTAGAGCAAATCCAAGTGATATTTCTTGGCAAAATGTTTAAAATTCAAATTATAAACACAAAAATCAGCTAATATAATAATTAGCTGATTTTTTTATATGTAAAGGATTATTATGAGTTATCAAATTAGAAGAAAAAACTATTTTAGGCTAGTTGCCTTTTTATATATGATTTTGCTTGTTATTCTATGTATAACAAGGTTTATGTTTATAAACGATATTTTAATAAATTTTGGTGTTGGTGATGCGAGCGGTATACTCTCGCCAAACACCACAAGACAGATACGCACCACCCTGCTTCCGAGCACCTATCAATTTTGGGATATCCAAAGTAATATTGCTATTTTTATCCCCTTTGGAGTGATAACAGCATTAATTCCAAAAAAGCCAAATCTTATTTTCTCTAGCATTTTAAGTGCAGCCGCCACTATTATTATAGAAACAATGCAATATATACTAGCTAATGGAGTGAGTGATATAAATGATATTGTTTTTAATTTTATAGGCGGTGTTTTAGGATTTTTTATTTATTATATAATTTATTTATCTAATGGAAAAAGCAAAGTGAGAGCGCGAGATTTTATAGCCCTTGTCTCTTTAATTCTTCCGCCTTTTTTAATAGTTTATTTATATGATATGTTTATTTTAGTTGGCGAAAGATACACCTTTACTTTTTTAGATATCCTCTATTTTGCAGTCTACTTTTTTATTGTGCATATCTTATTTTTAAAAGATTTAAATAAAAAATTAATTATATTTTATTACTTATCATCGTTTTCTATTTTACTATATTATATTTTTATTTTTATGAGAGTTTGATAGTGATTTTTAAAATTTGTCCAAATAATAAAAAACTTTATAAATAAAAAAGAAAAAGAAATGACGAAGGAATGACGAAGGCCATTCCTTTTTCTTTTATAAACTCCTATTTTAAAAGGAAAATAATAGCAGTATTTCACTAAAATCCCCTACACCCATAGCAGAAGTATCCCAGAAAATCTTTTCATAAAAGGGGCTATAGCTTTTGTTTTTCCTTGCAAATTTTCAGTGGAATCGTTTGTTAATTTAAGCATCATCCAGCTTTCTTATATCATTTATTTTTTTTTATAAAGGTTAAAATATTATCGCTTGAATTCTCTTTTGAAAAAAGAAAACCTTGCCCTTTAAACTCTTTAATACTTTCTATATCAGTTATATTATTTTCTGCCATAAATCGAACCATCTCACCTCTTGCCATTTTGCAAAGAGTTGCTTTTTGGATAAGTTTATTATCTTTTTCTTCACAAAAATTCACAGTTATAAATTTTACACTTTTATCAAGATGCTTTTTTACAGCTTTTGAATACTCATCACTTGCAAGATTTAAAATCACTCCGGTATCTTTTTCAATAAATTTTGCTATATCGCTTCCCCAAAATTCATACAAATTTTTACTATCATTAATTTTTAATCTTGCTCCCATTTCAAGGCGGTATGGCACAACACCGCAAAAAGCTGAAAGTGCTCCATACATACCCGATAGGATATATAAATTCTCCTCAAGATAATTAAACTGATTATTATCAAAAATACTCGCCGCCATATATTTATACTGTATGCCCTCGTAAGCTAAAATTGCAGGAGTTAGATTTTTTTCTAAAGAAGAGTTATGTAAACGATGATAATTTAATTTTGCTATTTCATCATTACAGTTCCACACTTTTTTTATTTCCTCATATGAAAATCCTAAAAGGATATCTTTAATTTCCTTTGCCTTATTTATAAAATATGGAGTTTTTATAAAATCAAGAGTATCAGTATCTATATTCATTTTTTTTGCTGGAGAAATTATAATTTTCATATTATTTACCGCTTTCTTATTTTTTACATTCTAATTTTCGGAGCATCTTAAAAAACTCTCTCCATAATTACAATAGTGTATCTTTCCTGTGTTTTTTCAATTCCTGTTTGTAAAAATTGATTTTTATTCCAAAAGGATTTTGCTTGATTATTCCCTTTAACATATCCTAGTCTCACTTTTTTAAAATTAATTGATTCTAAATATTTTAAACTATCAACAATAATGCTTGTCCCTACGCCTTTTCCTTGTAATTTACTATCCACCATAAAAAATCCAATAAATGCAGTTTCATCGTTCGGGTATTTATATATTAAATCCATTAATGCAATTATTTTCTCCCCTTCATAAAACCCAATATAGTATTTATCTTTATATTCTTTATTGGGTGGTAGAGTTTTTAAATCATTTAAGATGCTTGTAGTGGAGGGGCTTGGCGGACAATACTGATAATATAAATGATTATTTCTGCAAAGATTTAATACTTCTTTTATATCATCTTCTGTTATTTTTCGAATTTTATATTTATTAGATAATAAATTTATATCCATACTTTATACCCTCCTTATATATTTTCCACTATAATTATTAATTAATAAAATCTTAACCCAATTTAGTATTATATCCAATCCCTCTTTAATAATCATTACATTATTTTAAAACCATGCTTCATAGTAAAACCAATTATCAAATATTTTCTTTGTAAATCCGCCATTATCAGTGTCATCTACCCATTCCCATTCATTGCGGGAAACTTCTACCAATGGAATATCAGTATTCCTTTACCTATTATTAAAATGATAAGAATAAAAGACGGCATAAAAACAACTAGGGTTGTTATACTATCCGTCTTTTTTAATGTTTAAAATATATTTTTAATTTCTTATTTTAATTTCATAACATAGTTTGTCATAATAGTGTTTGGCACAGTTGTCTCGCTCACTATCTTGTATCCTATTTTTTTATAAAGGTTTGTCCCTTCTTTTGAATGAGTTTCTAAAAAGCAAGCAAGTCGAGTTCTCTTTGTTATATTGGCACCGTGTTTTAAAAGAGCTGTTCCATATCCTTTTTGCTGATAATTCTTATCAACACAAATTAAAGAAAGTAGCCAGTATTCAGCATCCACAACCATCTCTCTTGTTGATAATTTATAATCAACATACTCTAAAAATCTAGATTTTTCTTCTTTTGTTAAATATAAATTTAAAATAGCATTATCAATTAAAGTGAATACATCGCTATTGGCAGAAGATTTTACCCAGATAGCTACAGCTTTTGCATCATCTGTTATATAAACCTTTCCGTTTCTAATCCCTTCTTTAAGGGTGTTTTTCATTAATATATCCAAAAAGGCTTTTCTTCTTTTTTCCTCTTTCACTATATAGGAAAAAATTTCAGTATCTAAAAAAGAATCTACCATAAAATCCTTAACAGCATTAACCTCTTTATTTTTAATTTCTCTAATAATCATAAATTCTCTCCTATATTTTTATTATATCCTACTATAAATTATAGCAAAAATCTTATTGTATATCAAGGATATTCTATATCTCCTTGTGATAAAACTCAGGCCTATCGCCTGAAAAATCTATAATGCCATAGCAGCTAAACGGATTATCTGAGGGCTTTACACTCCCCGGGCAAAACATATAAAGCCCATTATAGTATTCATAATACTGCGAATGAGTATGCCCATAAAGTGCTATATCATACCCTTTAGTTATGCATTCTTTTCTTAGCGGCAGAAGGCTCATTTTAACATAGTAGCCATCACCGTGACACACAAAAACCTTATGATTTTTTATATGTAATAAATCCGTTGTTTTTATAGATTTATTTTCATCAACATTTCCCGCTACATAAGTTATATTTAAATGCGGCATCTCTGCTTTTATCACTAATATATCATTAACTCCATCACCTAAAAAAATTATATCTTTTATATCCTTTTCTTTTTCTATAATCCTTCTTAGATAATTAATATTTCCGTGAGTATCACTCACTATTAAATACTTCAAATTATAAATTCCTATCTTTAATTTTCTTGTTTTAATTCTTGCGCTAGTTTATAAACCATACTTTTTGAAAATTTTGTTTTTGCACTCGCTTTTTTTGCCGCTTCGCTTATAGATATATTCTCATTCACTGAAATGTCAAGACATTCCCTTGCTAATTCTTCTATAGTTTTCTCTACTTTTGTAGCTATATTCTTATTTCCCTCAACTACTAAAACAAATTCTCCCTTAGGATTATTCTCTTTATAAAAATTATAAGCATCTTTCATGCTATAAATTTTTACTTCCTCGTGAATTTTTGTTAATTGGCGAGCTATTGTTATACTTCTCTCTTCTCCAAAATATTCGCAAAAATCTTTTAAAGTGGCAAGCAGTTTGTGCGGTGCCTCATAAAAAATCATTGTTCGTCTTTCCTCTTTTAAAAAATTAAGATGCTCTATTCTTTGCTTTTTTGAAGTAGACACAAAGCCCTCAAAACAAAATCTTCCCGTGTCTTGTCCTGAAACACTTAAAGCGGCTACTGCTGCAGAAGCGCCTGGAATTGGCACTACTTTAATATTACTTTCGTGTGCCTGCTTTACTAAAATTTCGCCCGGATCACTAATACAAGGAGTTCCTGCATCACTACAAACAGCACAGTTTTCACCATCTAAAATTCTTTTTATTATATAATCGCCCTTAGATTTTAAATTATGCTCATAATAGCTTATCATCGGCTTTTTTATTTCTAAATGATTTAATAATTTAACCGTTACTCTTGTATCCTCAGCGGCAATAAAATCAACTTCATTAAAAATCTTTTTCATTCTATCTGTTATATCTGAAAGATTTCCTATTGGTGTTGCCACCACATACAATATTCCCGCCATTTATATCTCCTAAATTTTATTATAAATTTTTAAAATTTCATCAGTGAAAGTTCCATCATCATTTTCCATTATTAAATCTGGCAATATAGAAAGCCCTACACCACCATTTTTTCGAGCATCTATTAAAACAAGCCACGGACTCTTACTATCTTTTCTATGGCGAACAAATCTAATCCTTTTAGGCTCTAATTTGTTCCTTTTAAAATCATATATAATTTGCGCAAGATTTTCAGGTCTTTGGCAGATGCAAAGCCTTCCATTGTCTTTTAAAAGCGAAAATGCTGCCTTTGCCACATCAAAATCAGTGAGTGATAATTGATGACGAAAACTTGCTTTTTTTATATCATCCTTTGGTTTTCCGCTTGTAAAATATGGGGGATTGCAGGATATAACATCGAACAATTCATCTGTTTTAAAATTTCTTATATCAGCATTTATGGCTATTAAATTTTCTATTTTATTTTCTTTTATAGATATATTTAAAAGTTCTGTTCCATCTTTATCAATTTCAAGCCCATAAGCTTTTCCTTTGTGTCCATTATCCTTCCATCTAAGCGGAATTATTCCACACCCTGTTCCGATATCAAGGGCAGTTTGTGCATATTTTAATTGGCAAAAATGACTTAAAAGAAAGGCATCTGTTCCAAATCTATGAGTTTTATTAATCGCAACACAGGTGCCATTTTTTAAATATTCTTTTTGATATTCCATTTTAATGCCTTTTCTTTATTATCTTTTTACAAAATTAGTTACACCATTAATAGTTTGATCGCTTGCAATATCCATTATCCAAAGCCCAGTATCAATATTATATTGGCTACTTAAATTATTAATAAAAGCTGCATCTTCTTCTAATAAAACACTTTCAGTTCTAGCTAAAAATAGTATCTCTGTAGTAAACATTTCCATTGGATTATTTGTATATCTTGAATAATCATTCGATTTTACACTAGCTAAATCCACACCAAAAATAGTGTCTACATTGTTTTTAGCGGCTTCTTCTATTAAACTATTTGCAAAATCACTCATATAGTTTTGAAGTTCACTCTCGCTTACTTTAAAATCCATTCCCACAAGGTATCCTGAGTGTGGAATTTGATAGTCTAAAAATAGTATTTCTAAAAAGCCATATTCAATAACTTCTTTTGTTAAATCCATTATATAATTTCTTGTATCTTCATTTGCAGGATTTGCCCAAGCCTTACCGCCAGCTGATAATTCATTATCCAGCCATCTTGCATCAGTATTTAAATAAAAAATCGAAGTATCTCTATTTATAACTGTGATTAAATTATCTTTAAAAACACTAATTCCTGCAACAGTTGTTATATTATTTTTTGCAAGAGTTGCTATAACGTCATCTGGGTTTAATAAAATTTGATTTTTTGCTTGATTTGCATATTCATTTTCAGAATCAAAGTAAACATACCCATTTGCATCTTTAATTGGCACTATACAATGAGTTACACCTTTTGCTTTTAAAGTGTCTACAAGGCTTAAAATGGCATCTTCGCTTGATAATTCATTAATATTTGCATTGTAGTAAACTTTATTATCAACTTCTGTTATAGTAATAGCCTCTTCCTCATTGTCTAAATTTTCTGTATTTTGAGTTGTTTGAGTTTCATCATTATTATTTTCGTTATTTGTGTTTTCTTCTGTAATACTAGAATTATTTTCATTTTCTCCAATATTTACTATAAAATTAACAACTGGTCTTCCGATAAAATAGCCCGCACCCACAATAAGCGCGATTAAAAGTGCCCCCGCCAAACCTTTTTTTAAAACACTTTTAACTTTTGTAGATTTTGATGAGTTCATAGAATTTTTATATCTTTTAATTTTTATAGCCTTTTCCTTTTTCGCCATTTTACCTAACCTCTCTTTTTAAATAATAAATCCGTCTCCTGCAATTCCATATATAGCAAGCGCTATTATTGCAATATAAATTAAATCCACCGGAAGCCCGCGAAAAGCCTCTGGAACTTTTTCATTTTTAATTCTTAAATCTTTTTCGCCTATTAGTAGTATTGCTAAAAGATAACCAATACTACTTCCTATCCCAAATCCGATAGCCTGAATTAGGGTTAAATTTTGGGCATTTATTAAAAGTATTGTCCCAACAATAGCAGAATTTATGCTAGCTGAGGTAAGGGATGAGACTATTTTTGCAAATTTTCTTCTTTGAAGATACATCGCTAATAAAAAAATTGTTGATAAATAGCTTATAGCGCAAGATGCCACTATTAAAACTGGCATAATAAATAATCTATAGCTCACTAGCATAGTGTTATCTATAACTGGCATAATTAAGTAAACTAAAAATATAGCCATTAATTGAAAAAAGAAAAGTGATATGCCAAAATACCATGTGTTTTTTCTATCATCTTTTAGCATTCTAAGGCCTTCTGATACACCAAGACCTCTTGCAAAGATTGCATTTTGAGCTGTTATGGCAAGGAGGGTTAGCATAAAAAAGTTAATTACTGTATTAAGCATTTTGTGCCTCCTTATGATTTAGAATTTTCTCTTGATGTTTTTTTACTTCATTTGCCCAAATAGCACAAATAATTCCAACTATTAAAAATCCTCCAAAACTCTCACTCGCTACTGGGAATAGAGAAATACTTATAATTTCAAAATTAAAAATTGTTCCAAATGATAAAAATTCTCGAATTGTCCCCACTAGCATACAAGCCACTACAAAGCCTGCTGTGTTTCTTAACCCATTTATAATAGAATAGGTAAATGATTCTTTTCTAGTCTTTTCAAAGTTTTTAACTATCAATGGATCAACTATTAGTATTGGAAGATATATGCTAAGAGATAGTATTCTTGAACCAAATACTATAAAAAGCATATAGTAAACAAAGCCAAATATAATAGCCGATGTTAGCGGATAAAAGAATGTTTTAAAAGGAACACTCATCCTTCTTGTAATAAAAGAAGTTACCATCCTAGTTGGAGTTAAAAGCATTAAAACAGCCAAAGATAATATAAGGCTATTCATAGCAGTAGTAGCAGCCACTACTATAGGTGCAAGCGCTAATCCTTTTATAAACACAGGATTTGTTAAAAACACTTTTCTTCTTCTTTTATAATCGTCCCAGTTGCTTTTCGCAAGTAGAATATTTTTTTGTTTCATCTTTTAAAGTCTGCCTTTCTAAGCATTTAAAAAATATTTCTATTAATTAGATGTATCGTTTTTCTCGTTTTCATTTTTTTTGTTTTGTGGTTTATTTTGAGGCGGTTTTTTATTATTTTTATTATTCTTGCTTCTCTTTTTCTTTTGAGGAGGTTTTTTATCGCTCTCTTTTTTTGGTTTTTCCTCTACCACAGTTTTTTTAGCTTTTGCCTTCCTTGTCTCATCTAATAATTCTTGCATGCTAAAGGTTTGTGTTGAGAAGATAACTTCATCTATATCATCCTCTGCTTTTTTAATTAATTCTATAGGAGATAAGTTTTCTTCTATTATTTCTTTTTGTGTTTTTTGTGGTTTTTCTTCAATTGGTTTTTCTTCTTTTGGCTCATCTTTTTTACTATCAGCTGGCACTACTGTTTTCGCTTTAATATTTTTTGGTTTTGATTTTTTATTACTCATAAATAACTCAAGCATTAAAGCGCCTTCTTCTATGCTTCTTTGCATTGCATTAAGAATAAGAATTGCAAAGCAAACTCCTATCTCAAATTCTCCAAAATAAGTGAAAAGAACTCCTAAAACTCCTGCTAAAACTCCGTATATAATCTGTGCATTTTTTCCTTTTGGAGTAAGAGCTGGCTCACTCACAACAAAAAATGCATAAAATATACATCCGCTCGTTAGCACTTCAAGAGTTAAATTATCTATTATTGAAATTCCATATATTCTAGGGAATATTAAAGCAAAAATACTATAGCTTAATAAGAAGCAAAATGGTATTTGAAATGATATTCTCTTTGTTGTAATTAAATAAATGCCTACTGCTACTATTATTAAAACAAATGATGTTCCCATACTAGAAGCATAATTGCCTAAAATTAAATCTATAAAAGCAACGTTTGGAAGGCCACCTTGTTTTATAACTGTTGTATGTGTTGAAAATTCTAAAGAAGCACCTGAAAAAAACGAAACTTCTGAAAAAGGCTCAACCACTTTAAAAACCTCACTAGGCCAGTTTACCGCTGCAAGGCAGATAGCTAGCGCTGGCAGACTAAAAGGATAAGCCCCACTTCCGCCAAAAGCATATTTGCCTATAAAAATAGTAACAATTATAGTTACCACCACTATATAAATTGGAATACTAACAGGCAGCATTAATGTGAAAACTAAAGCCGCCACAACACTACTCTTATCAGCCGTATCTAATTCCATTTTAAAAATCATTGTAGCTAAAACATCAATAACCCTTGCAGTTATCATTGCTATTGCTGATAATAAAATAACTCTTGCCCCATACATAATGGCAGATGCCACAATTAAGGGCATAACAGCTATTAACATAGCATCATAGTGTTTTTTATTTATATTTTCTTTTTTAATTGTTGTACTCATTTATAATTTTTCTCTTTTTCTTTTATTTTAATGATGCGATTGCTTTTTTAATATCTTGATTATTAAAAACATAACTTCCAGCAACTAGCATATTCGCCCCTGCTTCTTTACATAAAATAGCGGTTTCTCCATTTATTCCGCCATCAACTTCTATAATTAAATCATTTAAGTTTTGTTTTTCTTTTTCTATTTTTAACTCCTTAATTTTATCTAATGCTATCGGCATAAAACTCTGACCGCCAAACCCTGGCTCTACTGACATAATTAAAACTAAATCTATATCTTTTAAATATTTAAAAACTTCTTTTACATCTGTTGCAGGTTTTATAACAAGGCCTGCTTTTTTACCCTCTTCTTTAATTAATTTTATCGTTTCTTTTACATCGCTCTCGCTTTCGATATGAAAAGATATTAAATCAGCTCCTGCTTTTATAAATTCTTTAACATATAAATGAGGCTTTATCATCATTAAATGAACATCAAAAAATGCATCACTTTCTTTTCTTAAAGAATTAACTACGGGAATTCCTATTGAGATATTTGGAACAAACACTCCGTCCATAACATCAATATGAAGTAAATCCGCTCCATTGTCCATAACCTTTTTACAATCTCTTGCAAGGTTTGCAAAATCTGCTGATAATATTGAAGGTGCAACTTTTATCATAACTATTCCCCACTTTCTTTTTAGTATTTATATATAAAAATTTTCAAAATTTATTTTTTTACATTTTATCTTATTATTATACATTTATTTATAGGAAAAATCAAATAAATGGCTAAATTTTCATACTTTTTTTAAAACTGAAATTTATAATTGAAATTTAAAGTTTTTAAAGTTATAATTATATATGTAAAATTATATTTTAAAAAATGTTTGATTTTAATACAAATTTTCAAACTATGAAAGGAACAGCAACTATTATGAAAAAAATAACTTCACCACTAGGCTTTGGACTTATGCGCCTTCCAACTTTAGAAAACGGCAAAATCGATTATGAGCATGGACAAAAAATGGTTGATTATGCTTTAGAAAATGGCGTTAATTATTTTGATACTGCAGATCCTTATCACGGGGGCGAGAGCGAGAATTTTATAGGCACTGCCCTTGCAAAACATGATAGAGAATCCTATTTTCTAACGACAAAAATGCCTGTTTGGAAGGTTGATAAAAAAGAAGATGCTATTAGCATTTTTGAAAATCAACTGAAAAAATGCCAAACTGAATACTTTGATTACTATTTAGTTCATGCAGTGGATATTAAAAAATTTAATAAAGCTGTTAATGATGGCGTAGTGGAATATCTAAAAGAGCAAAAGGCACAAGGAAAAATTACAAATCTTGGCTTTTCTTTTCATGCCCCAGCCACAGAACTTGAAGAAATTATATCTTACACCGACTGGGATTTCGTTCAACTTCAAATAAACTACTATGATGTTTTAGATCAAGATGCTCAAATGCTTATAGACGTTGCCAATAAATATAATGTTCCAATTATTGTTATGGAACCTATTCGCGGTGGCTTTTTAGCAAAAAATGTTCCAAACGGACTAGAATTAATTAAAAATGCTTATAGCGATAAATATTCGGCATCTGCACTTGCTCTTTCTTACTGCTTTGACACTAAAGGAGTATTTTTATCTCTTAGCGGGATGAGCAACTTTGAGCAGATAGAAGAAAATATAAAAACAGCTAAAAATCCAATTCCAAACGATGCAAAAAGAGAAAAATTAATTCAAGATGTTATGAATGAAATTAAGAATTTTGTTTCTATCACTTGCACAAAATGCGAATACTGCCTTCCATGTCCTGCTGGCATAAATATTCCAGGTGTATTCACAACATATAATGATTATAAACTTTTCCAAAATAAAATGCGAACTAAAGGAGAAATTGAGGCTTTTGATGCACCTCCATCCGCCTGTATTGAATGCGGACAGTGTGAAGGACATTGCCCACAGCAACTACAAATTATAGAATTATTAAAATCTGTTGATAAGGAATTCAGTGTATTGTAATGGTTAAACTTTTTTATAGAATTCTAGGCATTTTTATCTGCCTTACTTTTATTCTTGGCGCAATTTTTTATTCTAGTAACGATATTAGTTTTTATTTAGAGCAATACGAGGAAAATAACACCACACAGTATACAGGTATGTCGCTTGAGGATTTAGAAAAAACTACTGTGGTGCTTATTGATTATCTAAATGATTTCTCAAAAGAAAAAACCTTGGATTTACAGGTGGTTGAATTTGGCGAAGAGGTTAATGTTTTTGATAATAGAGAAACTATGCATATGATAGATGTAAGAGATTTATATCAAAACTTTTTAATTTTAAATATCGCTTTATTTGTTTTGTCTATTTTGGGAAGTGCCTTTTTGTTTTACCTAGATAAAAAGAATTTTATTCGCCGATTATTTAAAGGATATGAATTTTCTTTAGCTTTTACATTTATTACAATAGCCCTTTTAGGATTTATTTTTACTATAAATTTTAATTGGTTTTGGACTAATTTTCACCATGTATTTTTTACTAATGATTTATGGCTACTCGACGCGAGCATTAGCACAATGATAAATATGTTCCCGTTAGAGTTCTTTTATAGCATCTGCTTTAGTATAGTGGCAAAAATCATCATCCTTTGCCTTAGTTTTTACTTTATCTTATTTGTAGGCAAAAAAACAAGTATAAAAAGAAATAAAAAATAGTGGGTATAGACAGATACTAATAAAGAAACAAGTGGCTCGATGCCACTTGTTTCTTTTTATAGTGTTAGCAAAGAGCAAAGAGGAAGAAAATACAGGATTAAGCAGTAAATATGGTGCTTTTCATAAAATGAAAAGCAAAGCCGAGCATTTACGAAGTAAAGGTTGCGAAGGTTTAATATTTACGAAAGAGATAAAGAGCCTTTTACTCCGCGTCGTGCTGAAAAAGCGGTAGTTTTGGTTCTTTTGCTATCAAAAGAACTATTATTCTCACTTCAAAAGCGGAGCTTTTATATAAATCAAAGGAATGGCTTTCGCCATTCCTTTGTCTTTTTA
>CAYJEK010000013.1:0-37742 GCA_964369205.1 uncultured Oscillospiraceae bacterium
AACCTCCCGTATCAACGCTTTTCTTTGCAGTCGCCTAAGTATTTTACTACATTTTCATAGAAAATACAAGCCTTTTAACTAATTATTTTATTTTTATAGGATTAACTAAGTTTTTCTATCCCTATAAATCACTTTACTGTGCATATTGCACTAATTTAATATAATATTTAGTTTTTCTAACTATTAAGCCTAGGTATTATATCATAATATAAAAAATATAGTATATATAAACTATTAACTAAAATAAAACATATATACTATATTATTAAAATTTATCTTCTTCTTATTTTATATACATTAATTTCTCTATTAAAAGAAAAGTAAAATGTTGCCAAAATTCCACTCACTATTAAAATAGGATAATAATTCATTAAATATCTACTATTCGCTTCCCATAAAAGTAGGAATAGTAAAAGGCCAAAAGCTGATATTTGAAGTGGTAAGAATTTATGGTTTTTGTTTTTCATAGATATGTAAGCCGAGGAAAGCATACCTACTAAAACTAATATATGAAATCCTTGCAGTATATTATCAAAAGCTTCATTGTATGGCGAGCCTTCATTTAATATTCTAAAAATTTCAGTATCTCTCACTGGTTTTGGCGCAACATCTATTTTATATTTAAATTCTCCTGAGCCAAAACTAGTTATTGCTTTTTGATTTAAAAATTCTAAGTATCCAAAAAATCCTTTTTCTTCAAGCCTTAATGTTATAAGCTCTATTGCGGCTTCTTGTTTTTCCTCTTGAGTATCTCTTGCCCAGATATAATAGTTTGTTTCGGTATTGTGTGAGCCATCTCCAACGAGCGACATAGCCACCCAATTAAGCATTGGAGTTTTTAAATCATAAGCCAGCTCTTCATCTAAAATATTATTATACATAAAGCTATTAAATGAAAACACTACTGCTGAATATATCACAGTAAATGAAATAGCAACAGCTACAAGCTTTTTTATCTCACTATTTAAAACTAAAACTATAACTAATGCAACAAATGCTATTATAACCGAATATTTTATCTTTGTTCCAAATCCTATAAAAAAGCTAAGTAATATAGTATTTAAAATCATATACTTTGTCTCTTTTGATTTCATTAATTTTACAAAGAAGTAAAGTCCTGCTAGTGGAAACATCATTGAAAATGTATCGGTGTAATAAATTGCTATATATGTATGAAGTGGTAAACAAAACATTAATAGTATTATTGAAAAAAACGCAAATTTTGTATTAACTAATTCTTTTACTAATAAAAATAAGAATATATAAGTTAATTGCAGCATTATAGCATTTGATATAACTCCAATATAATAAAACTCTGTAAACCCGAATTTATAAAACACACGGAATATAAACTGTAAAATAATTGCGAGTGGCATATTATTAGGATATTTATAAAAGTAATCAAGAGTAGGATCAACTATTTGCCCTGAAATAGTGTAATCATAAGCGCCTTGATAAACAGGAACTAAATCCACTGATGGATAAGCTCCAAAAAAATAAAAATCTAATAACTGAGATATTATTAAAAAAACAAAAAATATCAAAAACCCTTTTAGTGTATTTTCCTCTAGCCAGTTTTCATGTTTTGCGAGTAATTTATAGATTAAAAAAATCACTCCAAGCCAAATAAAGGCTACTGGCAAAACAATATACCATTTATAATCATAGTGAAAATTATTAAATATTGTATTAAAGGTAACAAGGCCATACATAGCTAAAAAAACTATATAAAATAAATTTATAATTTTATCTTTAAGCATTTTACAACCTCTCTAAATTATTTATCACATCAAGCTCTGGAGTTACATATGCTGTTTCATTTGTATCATAAATAACCATACCCGGCTTTAAATCGTTTGTTTTTTTAATATTTTTTACAAATGTATAATCAACTGCTACTTTAGATGATTCTTTTTGACTCGAATGAAAAACTGCAAGCATAGCCGCTTCATTTTGAGTTTTTAGGGGAATATCTTTACCCTCACTCATTATAACAACATGGCTTCCTGGCGCATTTTTTGTATGAAACCATAAATCTTTTCCTCTTGCTGTTTTCATTGTTAGTTTATCATTTTGTAAATTATTTCTGCCCACTAAAATCAAAAATCCATCTGAAGATACATATTTTATAAAATCTTGTGGTTTTTCTTTTTTAGTTTTTGTTTTAAAATATTTTATATATCTTGCTGTGTATAATTCATTTCGAATATTCATAAGTTCCTGCTCATTATCTGCATTAGAAATAGCATATTCTATACTTTTTAAATATTCAAATTCTATTTCATCTTGAATTATTAAATTTTTGAGAATCTTAACTGCTGTTTGCTTCTTTTTATAATCTTTAAAATACTTTTGGGCATTTTCATTGCCTGTAAGTCTTGGATCAAGCTTTATAGTAATTTCAGTGTTATCATAATAATTTAAAACTTTAACACTGCTCATACCCTTTTCAAGTTTATATAAGTTAGCCGTTAATAATTCACCCTTAATTTTTAGCGGCTCGCTATTTTCGCTTTTAATTAAATCTTCTCTTCTTAAATTAGATTTCCTTATATTTCTTTCTAATAAATTTGAAACAAGTCTATATAAATCTTTTCCTTTTTGCCTTAATCTTTCTTGTTTGTCTTTTTTTGCATAGTATTCATCTAATAATTCACTAAGTGTCTTATAATGAACTTGTTTTAAATCACCATACTGTGTAAGAGGCATAAAACTAAATTCTATAGGTTTTTCATTTTCATCAAAAACAGTGGTAAACACTGGATTATTATAATAATTCACAACCTTTTCTGTTGCAAAATCAAGCTTCATTTTCTGGCTTATATCAAGGCTATCCGCATAAACTGTCTCTAAAGATGCAATATGCGAAATTTCTCTTGCTATAACAGCCCCAAGCCCTTGAGTGTTTTTCATAAAGCTATCCGCTACAAGCCCCTCATATGAAACAACTTTTTTTATAACTTCTTTTGTTTCCTCAATAAGCCTTGGATTTTCTCTATTTGGAGGAAGTTTATATATAATTCCTGGCAAAAGCTGACGAATACTTGATGCATCTGCATCAACTCTTTTCATTGCATCTATTATTTTTCCCTCATCATTAATTAAAACAATATTTGCATATCTGCCCATTAATTCTATTGCCATATCAATATTAACTAAATCACCTATTTCACTCGTAGCTAAAAAGGATAACATTATTATCCTCTCACCTTTTATAAAATTAGATGATATAAATCTTGCACCACCTAGATATTTTCTAAGGAGCATACAAAAAGAAGGAGGTGTTTTTGGATTTTCAAACACTTCCTTTGTAAGGCATATTCTCGCAGAGCCACTTCTAGCTGAAATTAAAAGTTTTAAATTGCCATCTCTTTTTCTAAGATGTAAAACTATTTCATCTTTAGATGGTTGGTGTATTTTATCTATTCTAGAGTTATCTAAATTAGAATTTAATTCATTTGAAAGTAGTGATATCGTAATAGCATCTAAAGCCATTTTAGTCCCCTTTAAATTTATTCAGATAAGAGATTTTTTATTTTTAGTATAGCACTTTGCATATCTTCATCTTCTCTACCTTCTCTTATTATACAGCCTTTTTGCATTTTTTCAAGCTGTGATAATACCATTTTAAAATACCCTATATCACTTTGAGTATTTTTATAATCTATTTTACCAATAAATAAATCATACACTGAAAATGTTTTTACATCTTTTGTGTATACAGCTGATATACAACTATAAAATTTATTATTCTCGCAAACTGTTTTTTCTTCTTTTATTGAAAATCCATTTAAATACAAATACTCCCTTATTTTACTCGCACTTTGTGCTGGAAGTAAAACAAGGCTTGTCTTTTGTTTTTTAATAAAAGGCGCTGCATTTATAACATCTGCCATTGTATTACCGCCAAGGCCAGCTATTACTATATGGCTTATATTTTCAGTATTTTTTATATCTTTTAATCCATCAGTTAAATAAAATTCTGCCCTATCGCTTATACTATTCTCTTTAAATAGTTCTATAGCTTTTTGAAGTGGCATTTTATTTATATCTGTGGCATATATTTTTTTTGCTTTATTTTCTTTTATTAAATGAAGCGCTAGTTTTCCATGATCGCAACCTACATCGCAAACAGTATCTCCATTTTCAATAAAAGAAGCAGCCATTAGTAAACGACTGCCTATGCTTTTATCTTTTATCATATGCTATTTATGCCTTTTGAAAGTGAGCATTTAATTTTTCAATTAATGCATCAGCATCAACACCGTGCACCATACAAGCTTGCTCGATATTTTCCATGCTTGATGCTGGACATCCAAGGCAGTGCATTCCAATTTCCATAAAATATACTGCTGTTGTTCTATCCGCTGCTAATACTTCACCTAAATTTGTTTGTCTTGTTACAACCATTTTGATTTTCTCCTTTATATTAAATCTTAAACGTCTTTGATATTATACCAAAAAAGTGTATTTTAATCAAGATTTTTGTGATAAAAGTTACACTATAAAGTAAAACTCACTTCCTTTACCTACTTCGCTAGTAACTCCGTATTCAAAACCATGGTTTTCAAGTATTGATTTTACTATTGTAAGCCCAAGGCCAGTTCCTTGCTTTCCTGTATCTTTTCTTGATCTATAATATCTATCAAAAATATGTTTTATATCTTCTTTTTCTATTCCTTGTCCAAAATCTCTTACAGATATTTTTATCTTTCCGCCATCTAAAACAGTTACAGATGTTACTATATTTTCTCCATCTTTTGTGTGTAAAAGGGCATTAGATATAAAATTATGAAGAACTCTTTCAATAAGTCCTGCATCTGCAAATATAAATGCTGATTCAACTCCCTCATATGAAATATCTTTTCCTTCTGTTTTGGCTCTATATGAATAGATATCAACTATATCTGTTATCATTTCCACTATATCATACTGCACAATATTCAGTTTATATGTTTTTTGATTTAGTTTTGCATATTCTAAAACTGAACCTACCATCAATGAAAGCCTATCCGTCTCATCTATAATAGTTGCAAGCTGATTTTCTCTCATATCTTTATTATCGCCCGTTATATCTTTTATACTCTCAGCATAGCCTTTTATAATCGTTAGAGGTGTTCTTAAATCGTGAGAAATATTTGCTATTAATTCTTTTTGCATCTCCTGAGTACTTTCAATTTCCTCAACCATCGTGTTAAACTCTTTTGCAAGCTGAACTATTTCATCTTCTTTGCCTTCTTGTATTTTAAGTTTTACTCTATAATTACCTTTTGCTATCTCTTTTGTTGCTTTTGATAAAACAGCTATTGGTTTTGTAAAATTTGTAGCTATTGCAGAAGACATAATAAATGCTAATATTATAGCAAAAAAGGTTGCCATACTTATCTGATTTGAAACAATAGAAATTATAGAATCTGTTCTAGCGAGATTAGTGGAAACAATAACAGTATAATTCTCATCCGTTAATTTGCCTCTTAAAAGCTGAGTGTTTCCATAATCATCCACTAAATCATCATTATAAGCTTCATCTGATAAAACAATACCTCTTATCTCTTTTGATATATCAGTGTTTAATCTTCTTTGATCTGAAAATGGATCATCATCTTTTGCTCCATGTAATTGACAAGCATCGCCTATCCCCTCAAGAAGCAATACACCAACACCATCTGAATCCGCAACTTCAATACAAAATCCTTGCGACATATATGTTGCTATTTCATCAATAGTCTCATCCTCAAAACTATGTTCGCTATCATTTAAAGAATCAACAGTTTTTTCTAGAGTATTTGCAAGCTCAATTTGTGTTGATGCATAGTAAGTGCTGCTGAATGATAATGAGAGCATTGCCCAAATTAAAATTATAACAGTAAAACACACTATAATAAATGCAACTGTTAATTTAGATTTTAAACTTCTCATTTTCGGCTATTCCTTAGGCTCAAATTTATACCCCACACCCCAAACTGTTACAATACAGTCTCTATAATCTTTTAAATGACTTCTTAGCATTTTTATATGTGTATCAACTGTTCTATCTTCTCCAAAGTAATCATAATTCCAAACTTTTGATAGAATTCTCTCACGGCTAAGTGCCACACCTTTATTTTGCACAAGGCAAACTAATAAATCAAACTCTTTTGGAGTAACATTTACAACCTCATTTTTGATTTTAACACTATGACTTGGAACATCTATAACTAAATCTGAAAAGATGTATCTTTCTTTAGTTTCTGTTAAATCAGGATTTACTCTTCCTAAAACTGCTTTTACTCTTGCAACCATCTCTTTTGGAGAAAAAGGTTTTACTATATAGTCATCGCTTCCTGCATCAAATCCTGTTATTTTATCATATTCCTCGCCTTTTGCAGAAAGAATAATAACAGGAGTTTTAAATCCTCTACTTCTCATTTCTTTAAGACAAGTAATACCATCCATAAATGGCATCATAACATCTAATATACATAAATCAATATCGCCTTTTGCTATCTTAGTTAGAGCCTCAACACCGTCTTTTGCTCCATCAACATCATAGCCTGCGATTGTTAAATACTGTTCTACAAACTCTCTTATTCTAGGTTCATCGTCTACTACTAATACTTTCATAATAAGCCCCGCTTTCATATTTTAAGTTTTATCATAACATAATAATAAACCCTATAAGTTATAGTTTTGTGAAATATGCAATTATTTTTATCTTTTATTATTTATATTCCTTGACTTAATTAAGATTTAAAGCTAAAATAGTGGATATGCAATACATTTTATATTAATAATTATTTTATTTTTGGAGGAATTTTATGGCTATTATTTCAGCTATTATTTTAATTTGTGTAACGTTTATGTTTTTTACATTCTTACCAGGTAATACGGCACAAAAATTAAAAGATGAGTTTTACGGGTTTTATTTTGCAGATAATGCAACATTATCAAATGATGACACTGAAAACTCTAAAGAAAGCATACAAAAATGTCTTGATATGGGTATTGGTTTAAAAATCCCTGTAAGGCTTACAAAAGATGCTAAAGTAATCATTTTTAATGATGAAAATTTACTTAAAAGATTTAATGTTGATAAAACAGTTTCTGATATGACTCTTTTAGAACTTCAGGAATTTAATCTTTTATCTCTTGAGGAACTTTTAGATTTAGTAAAAGGACAATCTCCTCTACTTTTAGATTTAAGATCCGGACACAATAATGAAAGACTTTGTAATTTAGTAGCAGAGGCAATTTCTAACTATGAATACATTAACATTGGAGTTGTAAGTTTTCACTCAGGTATGCTTGCTTGGTTTAAAAGATTTGCCAAAAATATGTATCGCGGAATAATTTCAGCGCCATCTAAAGCTTTTATTCATTTAAGTGCCTTTGATAAATTTACAGCAGGAAATTTAATGAACAATTCTATTTGCCGTCCTCACTTTGTTTTATATCGAAATGGCCCTGAGAGCCATTTAGTAAAATATGCATATATGCTCGGAATTATAAGAGGTGTATTTTCTGTTGATAGCGAAGAAGAAGCACAAAAATTAATGAATACAAAAGATATGATAGTTATATCATCTTTCACTCCATCAGTTGCAAGATATAAAGAGCCTATTATTACCCAGGAGCCTATAAATCAGCCAGTGGATGTTTTAGAAGATACTATAACTTTAGACCTTGGAGACGATTCTTCTTTTGATGATATTGATTCTGATGACTAACTTACATATTATACAATTCGACATTTTATATTAAAATATTACAATTTGTAATAAAAAACACAGCTTTGCAGCTGTGTTTTTTTCTTATAAATCTAATTTTAATTTTTTAGATATTTTATTTTTATTAATGAAAGCGATAAAACTTATTAAACTAATCGCTTCAAAAACACGGAATGTTAAAGGAGATTTATATATAACAGTTACATCTCCTTCCTCCACAGGCGCCTCAAAAACAACTTTCCCAACTTCCCCTTTAGATATTGGCACTTCATTTCCATTTACGAGTACCTCATAGTTTGGAATGTAGCTTACTGGGATATATATCATATTATTTCCTTTAGATAAATCAATAGTATATGAAAAACTTGTTTTTGTTCCAAAAACATCTTTATTCGTTACATTAAATGTTTCATTATCACTTAGAATTACCGACTTTTCTCCCACCATAATATCAGTGTTTGAGCCCTCAATTAAATATTCGCCATTACTTATAGAATATATATTATCGATATTATTTTCAAAATGATCTTTATTATCAATATAATAATTCATTAGTGATGTTTCATACAACAACATTGTTGTAATAACTAGTATAATTACAGTTCCAATACAAGCTACAATTTGGGAATTTTTATTATTTTTAAACCATAAATATATAGTAACTCCAAGTATAAACATCGACATTGCTGTTATAGCTGTTGTGAATCTATAAGGAAACTGAATAGTATCTATCATTTGTCCAATAAGCGGTATTTTAACTATCATTTCCCAAGGGAAAAATAAGGTTACAGCAACTAGTAAAATCACTGATAAATAAGCTATCATATCAGTAAATTTTATAATCTCTCTATCTTCTTCATCCCTTTTTACAGCTAGTCGATAAAGAATATAAAAAACAAGAGTAAATATTGTTATCCATCCAATTGGATAAAGATTATTATGCCCTGTTGTTGTAACTTCTGATATACTTAATAATCTATCAATCTCAAATGTTGAAGAACCGCTAAATCCTTGATCTTTACTAACTACCGCAAGCCCAAGCTGCATCATCATTAAAAGCATAGGCCCCAAAAACCAAATATTTAATAAAATAGTTAATACAGCTGCATATATTAAATACAAAATTCTTTTTTCTTTAGTTAATAATTCCTTGAAAGAACATAAAACTACTATAACTGCTAAAATTGCAATTATTTCAGTTGTTATTATATGAGACTGTAATACTCCAGTTGCACCTAAAGCTAAATACCACCAGTCTTTTTTATTTTTTAATATAATTGCATATAACCCATATATAACAAGTGGAATAAATGCAAATGCGGTCACCTCGCCAATCGCTATTCTATAATACAGGCAAATTAATCTATATGGACTTAATAAATAAACAACACTCACCGCAAGGGCTATATACCTATTATTAATCATCTTTTTAAAAGATATATAAGCAATAATAATAGTTATAATATTTAAAACTGCGATATATGATTTAAAAGCTGCAAATATGCTAATACCTATGCTTGTTAAAAAAGCCGGAAAGTATAGTAATATTTCTGGATAAAACAAAGAATTCGGATATCCATAATCATTTAAAATTCCACCGTGCACCCTTACTGGGAATTGGCCACTTAAAAGGGCTCTTTCTATCCCTTCAATTCTTGAGAGATGAAAAAACGAATCATGTCCCCATATTAATCCTTCTGAAAAAAGTGGAATAGATGCTATAAAAACTGCCCCTCCCATTATAAGAAGCATTATTAAAAAGGTGTTTTTCGATGAGACTGTTTGATTATTAAAACGGCTCGGTTTTATAAATTCAAAATCATTATTTGAAATAAAAACAGCAAGTAATGAAATTATTATAACCAAAAAACACCAGTAATATGTATCATTGTAAATAGGCATTTCACTAGTCATAGTTAGCCTACCTATAGTAAAATTTTCATCTGTAGTTTGCGCTACTATATATAAATTATCTATCTCTTTATCTAAAGTAAAACTTGCCGTTATTTTAGAGTTTTCGCTTTTTAAATCTTCATTTATAAAGATTTTTATTCCTGTGTTATCCTCTGCTGGATAATCTCCTGCAAAAATTTGAAAATTCGTATTATCATCTTCTGCATAATACTGAAGTTCTATATTATAAGAGCCTTCTTGCAAACTTATATAATTTTTTAAAAAAACTTTAATGTCTCCATTTTCGTTTTCAACTGTGAATGCAGCTGCATCTTCAAAATACTCTTCTTTATAAGTAATTCTAAAATCTTCTTGTGTAAAATTTCTATAATATTTATCATACCCTTGCCTACCAATAAGCATAAGGCAAACTAGAAATCCTATTAATAAAATTGTAAGCCCTTTAAACTTTTTAAATTTCATTTTGATAATATCCCTTTTATTTATTTTATTATTGTTTAATTATAAATCTAATTTTAATTTTTTAGATATTTTATTTTTATTAATGAAAGCGATAAAACTTATTAAACTAATCGCTTCAAAAACACGGAATGTTAAAGGAGATTTATATATAACAGTTACATCTCCTTCCTCCACAGGCGCCTCAAAAACAACTTTCCCAACTTCCCCTTTAGATATTGGCACTTCATTTCCATTTACGAGTACCTCATAGTTTGGAATGTAGCTTACTGGGATATATATCATATTATTTCCTTTAGATAAATCAATAGTATATGAAAAACTTGTTTTTGTTCCAAAAACATCTTTATTCGTTACATTAAATGTTTCATTATCACTTAGAATTACCGACTTTTCTCCCACCATAATATCAGTGTTT
The DNA here is from genome assembly GCA_964369205.1 of uncultured Oscillospiraceae bacterium. GTDB lineage: Bacteria > Bacillota > Clostridia > Oscillospirales > Ruminococcaceae > RGIG3102. Next base: position 10,498 of record CAYJEK010000013.1, read on the forward strand.
GAGCCCTCAATTAAATATTCACCCTGACCTATAGAAGAGGTATTATCAATATGATTTTCAAACAAATCCTTGTTTTCAACATAAGTAGCATTAGTGATTGATGTTTCATACATTAACATTGTTGTAATAACTAGTATAATTACAGTTCCAATACAAGCTACGATTTGGGAATTTTTATTATTTTTAAACCATAAGTATATAGTTATTCCTACTACAAACATCGACATTGCCGTTATCACTGTTGATAATCTATGTGAAAATTGAATAACATCTATCATTCGCCCTATAAGAGGAATGCTAGTGATAACCTCCCATGGGAAGAATGCTGTTGTAGCTATTAGTAAAACCACCGACAATTTAGCTATCATATCAGTAAATTTTATAATTTTTCTATCTTCTTCTTTCACTTTTACAGCTAGTCGATAAAGAATATAAAAAACAAGAGCAAATATCACTACCCAGCCTATGGGATAAATATTTTTCAGCCCTGATGTCGTTACTGTAGAAACACCTAGCAATCTATCAACTTCGTATGTAGAAAAGCCAAACACACCTTGCCCTGTACCTAATACTGCAAGACCAAGCTGCATCATCATTAAAAGCATAGGTCCCAAAAACCAAATATTTAATAAAACGGTTAATACAGCTGCATATATTAAATATAAAAATCTCTTTTCTTTAGTAAATAATTCTTTTAAAGAACATAAAACTACTATAATAGCTAAAATTGCAATTACTTCAGTTGTTATAAAATGTGATTGCAATACACCAGTAGCGCCTATCACTAGATACCACCAGTCTTTTTTATTTTTTAATATAATTGCATATAGTCCATATATAACAAGTGGGATAAATGTAAATGCTGTAGCTTCACCTACTGCCATCCTATGATAAAGACAAATTAATCTATATGGACTTAATAGATAAATAACACTCACTGCAAGAGCTATATACCTATTATTAATCATCTTTTTAAAGGATATATAAGCAATTATAATAGTTAGGATATTTAAAATAACAATATACGATTTAAATGCTGCAAACATACTAACGCCTAGTATAGTGAGTACAGCTGGGATATATAATAATAGTTCTGGGTAAAACAATGAATTTGGATAGCCATAGTCATTTAAAAGTCCACCATGCACCCTTACTGGGAACTGCCCACTTAAAAGAGCTCTTTCTATCCCCTCAATTCTAGCTAAGTGAAAAAACGTGTCGTGCCCCCATATTAATCCTTCTGAAAAAAGTGGAATAGATGCTATAAAAACTGCCCCTCCCATTATAAGAAGCATTATTAAAAAGGTGTTTTTCGATGAGACTGTTTGATTATTAAAACGGCTCGGTTTTATAAATTCAAAATCATTATTTGAAATAAAAACAGCAAGTAATGAAATTATTATAACCAAAAAACACCAGTAATATGTATCATTGTAAATAGGCATTTCACTAGTCATAGTTAGCCTACCTATAGTAAAATTTTCATCTGTAGTTTGCGCTACTATATATAAATTATCTATCTCTTTATCTAAAGTAAAACTTGCCGTTATTTTAGAGTTTTCGCTTTTTAAATCTTCATTTATAAAGATTTTTATTCCTGTGTTATCCTCTGCTGGATAATCTCCTGCAAAAATTTGAAAATTCGTATTATCATCTTCTGCATAATACTGAAGTTCTATATTATAAGAGCCTTCTTGCAAACTTATATAATTTTTTAAAAAAACTTTAATGTCTCCATTTTCGTTTTCAACTGTGAATGCAGCTGCATCTTCAAAATACTCTTCTTTATAAGTAATTCTAAAATCTTCTTGTGTAAAATTTCTATAATATTTATCATACCCTTGCCTACCAATAAGCATAAGGCAAATTATAAATCCTATTATTAAAAATTGATACCCTTTAAATTTTTTAATATTCATTTTTACAACTGTTCCCTTCTTTGAAACTTGCATGTTTTTTATTTAGATAAAATTAGAAAGACGCAAAACTTACCTTTATTTTACAAAACTAGAAATAGTATATCATTTTAAACTATAATTTGCAATTAAAACTAAAATTAAAAAAAGGCTGAAATCAGCCTTTTTTTATTTTATTCTTTTAATTTTATCCCAATATATTTTTGCGGTTTGTTCTATTTTATTTTCTGCAAATTCATAATAAACACTTCCTTGTAATTCCTTTGGAAGATACTCCTGATTTATCCAGTGATTTTCATAATCATGAGGATATTTATACCTCTCATTTTCTTTTAATGATTTTTGTCCTATAGCATTTGAATCTTTTAAATAGACAGGAACATCTGCAAAACCTTTTTCTTTTAAATCAAACTCTGCTCTTTTTATAGCTAGATATCCTGAATTGCTCTTTGGTGAAGTAGCCAGTAATATAACTGCATCAGAAAGTGCTAGTTTTGCTTCTGGGAGTCCTGTTTGAAGTGCTATATCACAGCACGCCTTCACTATTGGAATTGCCGATGGATAAGCAAGACCTATATCCTCTACAGCTATAATTAAAATTCTTCTTATTGCTGATATCATAGCATCTGCATCAAGCAGCCTTGCAAGATAATAAACAGCGGCATTTGCATCTGAGCCTCTTATTGATTTTTGAAGAGCTGAAAGAAGATTATAATGCTCATCTGCATGATTATCAAATCTATTTGAAGATCTTTGCACTACCTGTTTTGCCATCTCTTTTGTAACTTTTTTATTTCCAGCAGCAGCTATTAATAATTCAAGTGCATTAAAAGCTTTTCTTAAATCGGCGCCGCACCCTCTTGCTACAACTTCTAAAACTTCATCTGAAACTTTAGATTTAGTTTTCATTTTAGTAAGCCCTTTTAAAAGCCCCTCTTTTATATCTTCAACCGAAAGGGGTTTGAATTCAAAAATAGTACTTCTTGAAAGTATTGCATTAAAAATTGCAAAATACGGATTTTCAGTAGTTGAGGCTATTAGTGTAACTGTTCCATCTTCTAAAACTTCTAAAAGCGACTGCTGTTGTTTTTTATTTAAATATTGAATTTCATCAAGGTATAATAAAATCCCATTTTCGCTTCCGAGTGTGTCTATTTGCGATATAACATCTTTTATATCAGCAGTAGAGGCCTGTGTTCCATTTAATTTAAACAGCCTTTTATTTGCCATTTTTGCAATTATTGTGGCAACAGTTGTTTTACCTATTCCAGATGGCCCATAAAAAATCATATTTTGATAAACACCATTTTCTATAGCTCTTCTAAAAACGGCATCTTTACTAAGTAGATGCTTTTGTCCACAAACATCATCTAAATTTTCAGGTCTTAAAAGACTTGCTAAAGGTTTATTCATTCTTTCTTCCTTTATTTAGATAAAACTATCTCCACAGCTTTATCTTCTTTTCATCATATTTATTGTTTAAAAAGAATCCTATCGCATGCATCATAGCCCTATCCCAAAATGCATAATCGTGAACTCCATTCCATTCCATATATTTAAATTCTTTTAAATCTAAAGTATTTAAATAATCGCGAAACTTAACATTCTGATCGTATAAAAAATATAAATCATCTTGAATTCCGCAAGCTGTATATATTCTTGGCTGTTTTTCTTTTGGCATTTCTGAAACCTTTTTTGCAAGATAAAATAAATCATCTGTTTCTTTAATATCAAAATCATCACCAAAAACAGGCGCAAACATTTTTCTTGCTTCTTCTATAACTGCTTCATCTTCACTTTCTAAAATACTTTCTTTCATAGCCATTATATCACAAGCTCCTGAAAAAGCTGCTATAACTCCATATATATCAGGACGAGTAAGCCCAAGTTTTAATGCTCCATATCCGCCCATTGAAAGCCCTGCTACCATTGTTTTCTCTCTTGGATAAGATAAATTATAAAGAGTTTTTAAAAGCTGTGGTAGCTCCTGAGTTAAATACGTTAAATATTTAAAACCGTATTTCATATCACTATAAAATCCAAATGGTGCTGATACAAATGCCACTGCTAGATGATTCTCTCTTGCATATCTATTAACAGCTGTGTATTCACGAAATTCTCTTTCACTCGAGCCAAGGCCGTGAAGAAAATAAATAAGCCCTCTTGGTTTTCTTTTACCTGTATTTGATAAATCGCTTGGGATAAATAAATCTAAATGCATATTTTGCTCTAAAACATTTGAATAAAGAGTTGTATATAAAAATGCCATAAAACTTTTCTCCTTTAATTTTTAATTATATATTAAATTATACTCTATCATTTTTAAAAAAACAATATTTAATAATTTTGCACAAACTAGTTTTTTATGATAAAATAATTTATAATAAAAAAGAATTATTAGAATTTTGAAAGGAACACTTATTTATATGAAAACAAAAAAGCAAGCAGCAGAAATTGTTGCCCTTTTAGAAGAAACTTATCCTGTGGCAAGTTGTTTTTTAGACAACGAGGGCGCTTGGCAGCTCCTTGTTGCAGTTCGCCTTTCTGCCCAGTGTACTGATTTGAGAGTGAATGCTACAACCCCCACCTTATTTAAAACTTTTCCCACTGTTGATGCTTTAGCAGATGCAGATGTTAAAGATATAGAAAAAATAATAAAACCTTGTGGCCTTGGAAAAAGTAAATCCAAAGATATAAAAGGTGCTATGATGATGCTTCGAGATGAATTTAATTATATAGTACCCGATGATTTAGACCAGCTTTTAAAACTCCCAGGTGTTGGCAGAAAGAGTGCTAATTTAATTGTGGGAGATGTTTTTAATAAGCCTGCCATAGTTGCCGACACTCACTGCATTAGAATTTCAAATAGATTAGGATTTATTAAATCAGCCGATCCACATAAAGTGGAAATAGCTCTAAAAAAAGTGGTTGAGCCTAGTAAGCAAAATGATTTATGCCATAGGTTTGTTGAGCACGGAAGGGCTGTTTGCACAGCGCGAAAAGCTTTTTGTGAAAATTGCAATTTAACTCCTGTTTGCAGTGAATATAAAAAATTAGAAAAGAAAAAACAAAAAACACTCTAATTCGAGTGTTTTTTAGTTTTACTATTTTTTTGTTTTTTTAAAGGCTTTTTAGCCTCTTTCTCTCATTTGCAAAATTTATCAAGATAATTTTCGCAACATTTTTGAATAATTTCCCTTGCAGCTTCAGCACCCTTAACTTCATTTACAACAGTGTCTTTTTTCTCTAAGTTTTTATAAACTGAGAAGAAGTGACTCATTTCTGTAAATACGTGAGAAGGAAGATCTTCTATATCTTTATAAGTATTATATGAAGGATCTTCAAAAGGAATTGCAATTATTTTTTCATCTAATTTTCCGCCATCAAGCATTGTTATAACGCCGATTGGGTAAACCCTCACTAAACTTAATGGAATTATTTTCTCGCTACATAAAACTAAAACATCTAATGGATCATTATCATCAGCATATGTTCTTGGAATAAATCCATAGTTTGCTGGATAGTGAGTTGAAGTGTGAAGAATTCTATCAAGAATAATATGTCCTGTTTCTTTATCTAATTCATATTTATTTTTTGAGCCTTGCTCGATTTCAATAACAGCAATAAAATCTTCTGCTGTAATTCTCTTAGGTGATATATCATGCCAAATATTTGTCATTTTATTTTCTCCTTTTTCCTTATTTATATATTTCATCGCCTTATTATATACCTTTATTTAATTAAAATCAAGCAATTTTTAATGTTAAAAAATTAACTTTTTATATACTTTTATATTTTATTAGTTTACTCTTTGTTTTTCATCTTTAATATTTCATTTTGATTTTCTAATATTTTATCTAATTTATAATGCATATCCTCAATAATTATCTCGCTCTTTAAATTTATTTTGTATTCTTCTTTTGCTCTTTGCCTATCTTTTTCTTCTTGCCTATTCTGACTCATCATAACAAGGGGAGCTTGAATAGCCGCTATACAAGATAAAACTAAATTTAATAACACAAAAGGATATGGATCAAAAGCCTTACTATTAGTAGTAAGATATATATTAAAAACAATCCAAGCAACAAGCCCCAAACTAAAACATAGAATAAAAAGCCAAGAGCCTGCAAATTTTGCTATTTTATCGGCTGCTTTTTGCGAATTAGTAAGTTCTTCCTCTTTTTCTATATTATAAAAAGAGTTATCACACATTAGCTGATGAATAAAATGCTCTTCATCTGTATTTTCATCTGTATATTTTATTATTTTTTTTATTAAATCTTGTTTTTCTTTTTTAGTCATATAAATATCTCACTTTTATAATTTTAATTTAAGTATTCTCTTTTTAGCTAATACTTAAACTTCTAATCTAGTTTTTACAATTTAATACTTTTTTCTAATTTTATGAATTATTTTCAAAAATACTCTTGACAAGTTATCATTTATATGTTATTATTTTCAAGCAATGAGATTAGCGCTTGTAGCTCAGGTGGATAGAGCAACTGCCTTCTAAGCAGTGGGCCAGGGGTTCGAGTCCCTTCAAGCGCACCAAATTGTTAAAAAGATTTATTATAATACACGGTGAGTGTAGCTTAGTCGGTTAAAGCGCCAGTTTGTGGCACTGGAGATCGTGGGTTCGAATCCCATCATTCACCCCACAAACTTTATAAATCAAATATTGGGGTATCGCCAAGCGGTAAGGCAACGGACTTTGACTCCGTCATTTCGTTGGTTCGAATCCATCTACCCCAACCAAAGAATAGTTCATTCGTAAGAATGGGCTATTTTTTTCGTTAGGGGTTGGACGAGAACATCTCGCTCTAAAAACAGTCCAATAGACTATTTTTAGATTATATTTTATATCAAACCGATATAAAAATCCCATACAAATAATATATACAATAAAAAACGATGTGAAATACCTCACATCGTTTTATTTTTATTATCTTCTAAGCCCTGTTGTTTTTGGCTCTTCTCCTATTTGTCTTAATAGATAAGCTGGAACAAGACTGTGTTTTAAAGCTGTTTCTTTATCAATTTTACCCTCTTTATAAAGATTTGCAATGCTATTATCCATACTAATCATACCTTCTGATGATGAAGATTGGATAATATGGTTAATTTGATGAGTTCTACCCTCACGAATTAAAGTTCTAATAGCATTATTACAATGCATAACTTCAAATACTGGAACAATTTCCCCTGTTTTTGTTAAAACAAGTTGCTGACACACAACAGTTTGCAGTACCATTGAAAGCTGCATTCTAATTTGGTCTTGTTGGTTTGGTGGGAATGTGTCTACTAATCTATCTATAGAGTTTGCAGCTCCTAATGTATGAAGAGCTGAAAGAACTAAGTGTCCTGTTTCTGCTGCTGTTAGCGAGATATTAATAGCCTCTGCATCACGTAATTCCCCTATTAGTATTACATCAGGACTTTGACGAAGTGCCGCTCTTAAAGCCACAGGATAGCTTCCTGTATCAAGAGATATTTCCCTTTGGCTTACAATACTTTGCTTATGAGCGTGTAAAAATTCAATAGGATCTTCAAGTGTTATAATATGAGATGGCGATGTTTTATTAATTTCATCTAAAATACAAGTAAGTGTTGTTGTTTTACCACTTGCAGATGATCCTGTTACTAAAACAAGACCTCTTTTTGTGCTACCAAGATCTAAGATATCCTTTGGAATATGATATTCCTCTGCTGTTGGCAGTGAAAACGGAATAACCCTTATAACCGCTGCAATAGAGCCTCTTTGTTTATATGTGTTAATTCTAAAACGAGATATATTAGCTACTGCAAAAGAAAAGTCATCGTCTCCTCTTTCTTTAACTATATTTATATCTCTATTCGCCAAATCATAAATCTGCTTTATTAAATCATCAGTAACATTTGGCATTAGCCTTGTATCACTCACTGTTTCAATTTGCTGTTTCACTTTAAAGCTTGCAGGACGACCAGTGATTAAAAATATATCCACTGCCCCTCTATCAACTGCATACTTTAAAAGTGCTTTTATATCTGTGTTTAAATCACTACTTATGTTATTTATATTTTCCATTATATTAGCTCTCCATTTCTAAATTAAATAATTATAGTTTGCCAGCTTAATCTCTCTATTATTTCTGGCTGATTAACGTTAAAACCTATCTTCACTTTTAAATCTTTTTTATCATTTATTGAAATGGTATATTCTATTACCATCCCATTATAATCATCATCCTGCACTACATTAAAAGAATTTTCACTCAACACACTCGCTAAATCCTCACTTTGTGTTGAAATTAATAGAGTGTGAAGTTGCATTAGTTTTTCTTCTGCAATAACATCTGCTGCATAATACTCTGTAACTGAGGCGGAAGCCCTATCAGAAAGCTGTGCATCGTTTCTCGCTGTACTTGTAACGAGTAACGAGAATGATACTAAAACTAATATTGTAAAAAAGGTTATAAGTGATGTTACTCCAAGGCTTGTAGATGAATGCTTACTACTATTCATTATCACTTACCTCCATACCACCTATGTATTTTGCAACCTCTAAAGAGTAAATAAAATTTCCATTTTTATCGCTAATTTCTATAACTGAAGACATAAACTCTTCATCTTTTAAAGTATTTATTGAAGCTGTAAACATGGAACCCTCTTGATTTTGTATGTTTTCCCAGTTTTCATTATAATAAATTATATTTTCAGAACTTACTATAATCGCTTCTGCCATTTCCTTTTCATTTGCATTTGTAGCTTTTAATACTTCTGCTATATTTTGAGCAGCTAATGTTGCCATTGATAAATCTTGGCTTTCTTTACTTTCCTGAAAGCCTCTTACAAATAAATTAAGGCAAACAGCAGCGCAAATAGTAAATATTAAACAATTTATAACAAGCTCAACTAAAAAGAAATTACCTTTTTTCTCTCCCATACTCTTAGACACCTCCATTTTCATAAGATTCTAAAAATATTGAAGCTTTATAATTTTCGCCATTTTCATCAACAACATTTAAACTTAATAAGCCATTTTCATTTATACTAAATTCTAGCTGATTTATTGGCATTATTTTTTGCCCTATATTTTCTATAACTTCAAAATTTTCTGGAACTAGCACTTCGCATAAGTATCCATTTTCAATATAAATCCAAGTTTCATAAATATTTTCATTTATTTCTTGGGATAGCACTATTGCCTGAGAAGATGAGGTGTTATCTATTCTTACGGATTCTTGCATTTCATTTTGCCTAATTTTCTCCGTTAAATAAAGCACCGATGTTCTCACATTATAATTTTTTTCGGAGGATTCAACATTTTTTTCATAAACATCAACGCCGATTATAGCTAAAAACAAAGCACTAAAAGTGTATACTGCAAATAGCATAAGCGTAAAAACTATCGAAAGTTTACCTTTTGTTTCTTTCATTTACATCCTCCCTTTCTATATTTTATTCATTAATATTAATCACCTATATAAAAAACCGACATTTGCGGAAGCAAATTCCCACCTATAAATTCATAGTGGACAACATATTGCTCCTCATCATAAACTAAATTATAGTTATCTTTTAAATAATTTAAATCGCTAGGATAAACTCCTTCAATAGCATAACACTGTACTGCACTTCTTGTAACTGCATTTTCAAGCAAGATTTTTTGTTGTTCTACAACATCTTGTGAAATATTACTAACACTCATATTAACAGCCACTATAACTAATGTAATAAGCAGTACAGCCATTGAAGTTGTGCTAAAAAATAGTTTTTTAATTGTTTGCATAGCACCTCTTCCTTTCTTATCTTTTTATTACATTCCTGTTAATATCCCTGTTATCGGAAGCATAACAGAAAGCATTACAGCTCCAACCATCACACATAAAAATGCAACTAAACTCGGCTCGATTATTCCAACTAATTTTTGAACATTATATTCTGTTTCTTCTAAATATCTTTCAGACACTGCCATAAGCATTTGGCTTTCTGAGCCGCTTCTCATACCCGCTGATATCATTCCATTATAAGTTGGCTTAAATATCGAGCTATTTATAATTGCATCAGCTAAAGCTCCACCTTTTTCAACATCTGCGATAATTAAATCTATTTTTTTATGCATTTTTTTGCTATCAACTATCATTTTAGAAAACTCTAAAGCATTTATTAAATCAACACCACTTAAGAGCATTAATGAAAGAGAAAAAGCAAATCTATTAGCGTTTTCTGCTTCTGATAAATTCTTAGTTAAAAAGAATGTATCATATAAATTTGAAAGCACTTTTCTTCCGCCACTAGTTAGCCTCATAACAACAAACACTAGCGCTATCAATGCTATTATTGATAAAGCGATAGCTGAATATTGGTTTAGAACTCTGCCTATATTTAATAATAAACTTGATACTGGATTTAAAGCAAGGCCCATTTGAGCAAAAACTCCCTCAAAAACTGGCATTACTTCAACTAATATAACAAATATTACAACAAAAACCATAGTTGCCATTACCATAGGATAAAAAGCCGCTGAACGAAGACTTTTTGCAAGTCTGTCTTTTCCTCTATAGTAGCTCGCTAGAGATGATGAAACTTCCTCTATTCGCCCTGTTTGCTCTGCCACTTCTATCATTCCAATAACATAGTTTGGGAAACACTGGCATTTTTGCAGAGCCTCAGAGAAGAAAAATCCATCAGCTACATATTCATAAAGCTTTGTAAATAATTTTTCATCTTCTTTATTTTCGCTATTCGAACTTATTATATATAAACTTTCCCATGTTGGTATTCCATTTTTTGAAAACATTGCAAGTTGCTCAAAAAAATAAGCTAATTGAGCTGCTGGCATTTCTTTTCTTTTTTCAGTTTTATTTTTTGATAATTCTGCCATAGTTATTTATCTCCTATTAATAAAATAGTAAAGCGTTATAGTTTTCACCATCGCCTACAAATTTTTCTACACCTTGCCCACTAGTTGAGGCAAATGTAGGATCCATCCTAACCCATTTCTCGCCATCAAATTGTATGATATCATTAACCCATCCAGTTTCTTCAGTGTGAACACTTATCCATGCATGATATGTATCTCCTGCATACCCTAAAACTACTTGAGTTGGAATTCTTTGTGCTCTTAGCATACTAGTCATTAACACTGCATAATGAAAGCAAATTCCTTTCTCACTCGATATAGTTTCATCGATATTAGGAATATAAAACCCTGATAATGCTTCTGCATAATCATAATCATACTCAATGGTGTCAGTTACATATTCATAAATCATTCCAACTGCTTCTAAATCACTCCTTGCATCACTCACAATTTCCTGACTTAGCTTTATAGCATTAGAATCTGCACTAAAATTCACATAATAGCTAGGATACAAAAACCCTGTGAATTCATCTTCTAGCGCTACTGTAAACTGAAATGAATCTACAACAGTGTATGAGGTTCCCTGAATTTGCTCATTCACCGTTAATGTATAATTTCCACTGCCCGGTGCAAGCGGAAATGATGTGTATTCACTCAAACTTTGAACGTCATATTGATACTGCTGTCCGCCATCCATTGTTATAAGCATAACAACTTTTGGACTCGAACCATTATATTTAAACATAAAGTAGCCTTTTGATGTATTAGATATATCAATACTACTCTTATTTCCTTCCATTACATTTATCCCATCTGCCATCGGCTCTAAAACCACCGGAACGGAATCGCGTAGAGGCCTTGTATCTTCTTCTTGCGATACAGCCGAAGGGCCTTCTCCACTTGAACATGCAGTGAATAATATTATTATTGAAAGGAAAATTGATATTCTATTTATTATCTTTTTGCTCATTAAAATCACCTTTCTGCATACACCCCTATTTTAGCATAATTCATACAAAAAATAAACATTTATTTTAGTAAATATTTATACACACTTTATTAACACATTATTAATTTTTATGTAGAGCTATTTAATTTCTATTAATAAAATACTTGATTTTCCTTTCATAATTTGGTAGAATTATATTAAGTATCAAATAATACTTAAAACAACATTTTATAGTATGTAAAACTATATCGATAGTTATGTATTTAAGCGAGGTGATTTTGTGAGCAAAATAGTTAATAAAGCGGAAATTTTTCTATTTGGTGAACTCAAAATTTTAGTTAACGATGAGGATATAACTCAGCACATAAAGCACTCCCCAAAGAAAATAATGCTTCTTGAATATTTACTTGTTAATAAAAACAGATTAATTCCTACAAGTAATTTAATAGATGTATTATGGAACGGGAAGGATGATTTTGGGCTAGAGGGCACTTTGCGTACCTTAGTTAGTAGATTAAGAAAAGAACTTCGTGATCACGGACTTGAAAATGCTATTATATCAAAAAAAGGTACATACACATGGAATCCTGATTTAGATTGTAAAATCGACGTTTTCTATGTTGAGGATTTATGCGCAAAAGCTGATGATATAACATCTCTAAACCCTAAAAATATTGCTATCTTTGAAGATATCCTTTATATGTATAGAGATCATCTTCTTTCAAATTCATCTTTAAACCCATGGCTTACACCAAAGGTTTATTATTATCATAATTTATATTTAAAAGCAGTGTATAGCTATATTGATCTTTTAAAAGCGGAAGAAAATTATGCTGAAATTATACGAATTTGTAAAATAGCACTTGAAATAGATCCTTTTGATACAACTCTAAATTTAGAATTAATGCAATCTTTATTAAATCAAGGAAAAAACAGAGAAGCATTATCTCAATATCAAAATGTTACAGATTTACATTTTAATCATCTTGGAACAAAGCCTAGTGATGAAATTTTAGATTTTTATAAAAAGTTAATAACTGTTGAAAAGCCGGTTGAGGCTAATATAGACGACATTCTTCAAGAATTAAAACATGTTGATCAGCATACTGGCGCCTTAGTTTGTGAGTATTCAATTTTTAAAGATATATATAGATTATATTTAAGAAATTTAAAAAGATTAAATATAAAAATGTTTTTAGCTATTGTAAATCTTAGAACTTTAGATCTTGATCCTGATTCTGTTGATCCTTTTGAGATGGATAAGGCTATGAAAAACCTTCGAAACCTTCTTCAAATCAATCTTCGTACAGGTGATACAATTTCAAGGTATAGCCCAAATCAATTCACACTTTTACTTCCTAGCATAGAAAGCTATGAGGCTGGAAGGATGGTAATGAAAAGGGTTCAAAGTTTCTACTACTCATTCCCTGAAAATTCAAAATTTAAATTAAATTTTCATATCGTTGAATTATTAGATTAAAAAAATGCAGATTACTTAAATGTAATCTGCATTTTTAATTGCAATATTTTATTTTATAATATCTTTATATTCTTCTCTGTATTCCTTTGGTGTCTTATTTTTAATCTTTTTAAAAATTTGCCCAAATCTATGTAGTGATGTGAATCCCACTTTATCAGATATTTCAGAAATTCTCAAATTAGAATTTATAAGTAAGTTTACAGCTTTTTCAATTCTATACTCATTTATAAATAAAGGAATACTCTTTCCTACATTTTGATTAAATAATCGGCTTAAATAGTTAGGAGCAAGATTTACATTCTCAGCAATTAAATCAAGAGAAATATCTAAATAATAATTATTATGTATATAGTTTATTGCATCACTTACAACAGGTATATAGCGAGATATATTTTTAAAATACTCATTAGAAATATCTACTAAACTCTTTTTTAAATCATTATTTAAATTACTTATGCAGTAATAATTTTCAAACACGATAGTTTTTAGTTTATTTTCAATTGCATAACTTTCATCACTACTTACATACGCTAAAATTAAAAATCTCACTCTTGATACTGTTTCATCACATAGATTTTTATTAAGACTATTTTTAATTAAATCAATAAATAGTCTATCACATATTTCATTAATATTTTCTATTTTATTTTTAGTTACAGCTTCAACTAAATCATTAGAAAGTTTTGCTATATTTATATATGGCACATCTTTTGAAATTTTAATATATTCATCTTCATTTAAAACACTCATATCATCTAAAAAAAATCTATAGTACGACATTTGATATATTTTTTCATATTCTAATTTAACATCTTGCCATCTCTTTAAATTGTTTGAGTGCACCGTTAAACTCATATGATTTTCATTGAAATTATTAATTTTTTCTTTATAGGAATTTAAAACTGTTTTATGAATTAATTTTGAAACTAAGGATATATCAATTTTAACATCCTTATTTGCTGAAATTATAAAAACCAACTTTTTATTAAGCTTATAAACATTTAAAAAGAATTCTAATTTATAATTTGTATTTTCAAATAAATTAGTGAGTTTTAAATTTATAAAATTTGAAAGCTTTACATATTCCTCTGCCTTTATATTGTATATCCTATTATAAATATTTTTTGGAATACCTGATATAACTAAATAAAAATTATTAAAATCAATATTATGCTCACTATTAATATTTTTATTAACATATTCTAAATTCTGACCTTCTAATAGCTCGTTTAGCCACATAGTTTTTAGCGCACTACTTATCATATTATCACCCATCGTTAGTATAACATTACTAATCTTTTAATGCAATAAAAACAGCCTATAATAGGCTGCTTTTATATTCTAATTATTTCATTGCATTTTGACCTGCAATTCTGCCAAGAGCAACTACTTCGCTAATAGCATTACCACCAAGTCTGTTTGTTCCATGTAAACCACCAGTAACTTCACCTGCTGCATATAAACCTTCAATTACTTCTCCATTAACGTTTATAACTTGCATTTCTGTATTCACTTCAACTCCACCCATTGTATGGTGTACCATTGGATATGAAATACCGATATAGTATGGAGCATCATCAATTTTTTCATTTAGAAGATTTCTTCCAAATTCATCATTACCAGAATCTATACCCGCATTATATGCTTCAACTGTAGCAACTAAAGTATTAGCATCAAGTCCTGCAAGTTCTGCAAGTTCTTCTAAAGTATCAGCTTTAAATAATGTTCCCGCTTCAACTTTTGATTCAGCATAAGCTATAGAAGCTATTTTATCATTAACTGTGTTTGCATCTGAAAGAATAAATACTTCGCCTTTTTCTTGAGAAAGAATAGCAGTTGAAAGCTCATCACGGCGAGCATCTTCATTAATAAATCTTTCTGCACTATGATTTAAATAAATTTGATTGTCTATATAAGCAGTTATAATGCCACCGCCATAAGTTGGAAGAACTTGAATCCATTCCATATCAACAAAATTAGCATCAACAGCCTTGGCCATACCAACACCATCACCTGTTGCACCAACATGGTTTGTAGTTGGGATAGTTTCATCTAAAACTGGCCAGTATTCATTATATTCTTGACGCATTTCAATGTTTGCACCAAAGCCACCAGTTGCAAGTATTACATTTTTATTTGCCATAACTTCAAATGGTTGCCCTTGTGCTGTAACACCTTTTACACCCACAACTTTTCCATCTTCTACTATTAATTCTTCTGCAGTATGCTCTAATAATATTTCGCCGCCATTATTTTGAACATATTCCGCTTGAGGAAGAACAAAATCTGCGCCACTTGCTCCAAACACTTTAGCTGGAGTATGGCTTCTTCTCCATGTTGCACCAACAGCAGCATTTATAGAATCATTCCAGCTCATACCTAATTCTTCTAAGAATGCTAGAGCTCCTTGAGTATTATCGCCATATAAATTTATAATTTCTGGGTTTCCAATCATATCACCACCGATATAAGTTTGTAGTTTATGTAGTGATGGTGAGTCAAAAAGATATGTTTCTTCATTTTGATTGTATTCATCTATTTCACTTTGAAGTGTTGCTTGCCATTCTAAAACTAGGCTATCTTCAAAGTCCATAGCTAAAATTTCTTCAATTGTTTGCATTTCGCTAGCTTCCATAGTTATAGCTTCTTGGCGAAGAGGATCTGAAGTGTTCATAGCAGAACCTGCTAAAATTGTATTACCACCAACTGATGGCATTTTTTCAATTACAATAACACTTCCTTCCGCTTTTAAAATTTCAACTGCAGCTGAAAGCCCTGCACCACCTGCACCGATGATAACAATATCTGCTGATTTTTCAATTAATTCATCTGAAACTACTGTTTCCACCGCTTTTGTAATATCTTCTTCAGTTGCACCTGCTGCTAGTAGCGCAGCTTTTGCAGCTTCTAAAATAGCAGTACTTGTGAATGTTGCACCAGCTACAGTGTCTAGTGCCACTGTTTGGTTTTCAACAATTCCTGCTGGCAGTGTTTCGATAGCTGTATCTGAAATCCCTGCTGTTTCGCTATGTGATAAAATTTCTACTTTAGTAATTTCAGTTTCTGATACTGTAACTGCTAAAGTTAAATCACCACCATAACCTTTTTGTGTTGCTTCATACGTCCCAGCTTCAAATTTTGCTTTTTGAGTTTCACTTGCCGAGCAAGCTGTTAAACCCATTAGCATTGTAGCTGAAAGTAGAATTGATATAATTTTTTTCATAATTTCCTCCAATTTTCTTATTTGATATTTTTTTATCTATATAATTATACTATATATAATCAATTTATCAATGTTATTTTTTTAACATTTGTATATCTTTTTCAACTTTTTTATTTTTGTACATAATAAAAAAATTCTATACCAGTAAGCATTTTCACTTTATGGTATAGAATTATTTTTACTTATGATATTTTATATTATTATTTATGCAAAATCCTCTATAAATTTGCTCGAGAGCTATCATTCTAGCTAATTGATGAGGGAAAGTCATTTTTGAAAACGACATTTTAAAATCACTTATTTTTTTTACTTCTTCTGAAAGTCCGTGACTTGAGCCTATTATAAAGCATATATTAGAATAGCCCATAATTGGTTTTTCTTTTAATATGTTTGCTAAATCCTCACTTGAAACTTGTTTTCCTTCAATACAAAGACTTACAATATAGCTTTGTTTTGGAATATTAGATATTATTTTTTTTGCTTCTTTACTAAGAGTTTTTTCTATTATAGACTCATTTATATTCTTTTCTAAAATCACTTCATCATCTATTTCGATAATTTTTAAATTACATAGCGATTTTAATCTTTTTATGTATTCATTACAGCCATCTTGCATAAATCCTTTATGAGTTTTCCCCATTGCTATAACAGTTATATTAAGCATTATTATAATCATTCCTTTCTTGATGTTTTGTGTTTTTTTGCCACATACCCATTTAATGGTGGCAAAATTTCGCTAATTCTTCATATCGAAAGGTACAAAACTCAAAGTTTGAAAATAAGTTTTCAAACTTACACCTCTTTATTATAAGCTCTTTTAAAATTCAATTTTTTTAGAAATATCATGCCTTGGATTTATTGAAACTTCTATTTCTCTTTTTAAATTTATCCCTTTTTCGTGTGCAAGTGCTGCTAATTGGGATAGAACGAGTGAAGGAGCATTATTATTATTTGATAGGTGGCAAAACCTAATATTTAAAAGCCCATCATTTAAAAGCTTTAATGCCGTTGTGCTAGCTTGCAAGTTTGATAAATGACCACTATCAGATAAAATTCTTCTTTTTAAATAATAAGGATATTCACCTGCTAAAAGCATATTTTCATCATAATTTGACTCTAAAACAACAATATCATTTCCTTTTAAATTATTATAAACCTCATCTGTAACCATTCCAAGATCGGTGGCAAGAGCTAAAGATTTACCCTTCTTTGAAACCACTTTAAACCCTGTGCAAGATTCTGAATCGTGTGGAGTTGTAAATCCTTTTATTGAAAAATCTCCCAAATTAACACCTGAAAAAACTTTATCACTTGTTTTTATATGTTTTGGAATTAAATCATTTTTTTCTAAGTAATTTAAAGAAAATGCATTTGAAAAAACAGGAACATCTATATTTTTTAAAAAAACCTTTAGTCCTGCTATATGATCAGAATGTTCATGACTTATAAAAACTCCTTGCAAGTTTTTAATATCAAGTCCTATTGATTTTAAAGCATTATTTGTAAATCTTGCAGATTTTCCTATATCTATTAAAATAAATTTGCCATTTTCTTCTATCACTGAAGCATTTCCAGAAGAGCCAGAATATAGGGATATATAGTTTGCCATTTTCACCTCATAAATATGTATCTAAATAAATTTTTAAATGTTTAATAATTATTAAAACAGGCAAGGACTATTCCTTGCCTGTAAATTTTAATATGCTTTTTTTAATTGTGAATCATTTGGTGTAATAACTTTTTGCATATTTCCGCCTAGAGATTTCACTTTTTTAACTATATCCACATATCCTCTTTCAACATGAGATATTTGGCTAATTTCGCTTTGCCCTTGTGCTGTTAAAGCTGCAATTACTAAAGCGGCACCCGCTCTTAAATCTGTTGCAATAACTGGGGCAGGCCCTAATTTTTTAACACCTTCAAAAACAGCTACTTTACCCTCAACTTGGATATTAGCCCCCATTTTTATAAGTTCATCACAGTATCTAAATCTTGAATCCCAAATACCTTCTGTAACTATTGATGTTCCATTTGCAAGGCTTAACAATACACCCATAACAGGCTGTAAATCTGTTGGAAAGCCTGGATGAGGCATAGTTTTAACGTTTGTGCTTTGATAATTACCATCACCAGAAACTCTTATTGAATCATCAAATTCCTCTATTGTAACACCCATATCTTTTAATTTAGAAGTAATAGGCTCTAAGTGTTTTGGAATAACATTTTTAATTAAAACATCACCTTTTGTAGCCGCTGCTGCTATCATAAATGTTCCCGCTTCAATTTGATCTGGAACTATAGAATAAGTAGCGCCATGCATTTTTTTAACACCGTGAATTTTAATAACGTCTGTTCCAGCGCCTCTTACGTCTGCGCCCATTGTGTTTAAAAAGTTTGCAACGTCTACTATATGAGGCTCTTTTGCAACATTTTCTAAAACGGTTGTACCGTTTGCCATAACAGATGCAAGCATTGCATTAATTGTAGCGCCAACTGATATTGTATCAAAGAAAACATGAGCGCCTTCTAGTGATGTGCTTTTAATATTTATCATCGCATAATCCATAGAATTTTCAGCTCCAAGAGCTGTGAAAGCTTTTAGATGCTGATCTATAGGTCTTGCTCCTAAATCGCAGCCCCCTGGCATTGGTGAAGTAGCATCACCAAAACGTGATAATAAACTTCCTAAAAAGTAGTATGATGCTCTCATTTTTACGCCTAAATCGAACGGCACTTCTGTTGTGTCTATACTTGAAGTATCGATTTCAAGAGAGTTAGATGAAAGCTTTTTCACTTTTGCACCTAGAGATTTCAAAATATCTATCTCTTGATTTATATCACTAATATTTGGAACATTTTCAAGTATACAAATATCATTTGCTAAAACAGTAGCTGGAAGTATTGCAACAGCTGCATTTTTAAAACCACTAATAGTAACCTCGCCTTTTAGAGGAGTTCCCCCACTTATAATAAATTTTTCCAAATTTTTTCTCCTTAAACACAAATTTTTGTATTTATTTTATATCTCATATTTTGTATTATACACAAAATTCATTTAAATAAACATATGTTTTTATAATTTTTACCAACATATATTATACCATATCTAGAAAATTTGTAAATAGATTTTTTGATTAAATATAGCTATTTTCAATAGTTATGGAAGGAAATTCAGCGGATTGTATCTGTAACTGCCACTTTTCACTTCAAAATGTATGTGATTACCAGTAGACCAGCCAGTGGAACCTATATAAGCTACAATTTGCCCTTGCTGAACACTTTGCCCTACTCCAACTGCAAGAGATGAGCAGTGAGCGTATAAAGTGCTATATCCATTTCCGTGTGAAATTTCAAGATGCCAGCCATATCCAGAAGCTGTGTATGTCGCTTTTGTAACTATTCCTGAGTCAACTGCCACTATTGGTGTTCCATAAGGTGCTGCTAAATCTATACCATTATGTGCTGGGTACTGACCTGTAAATCCTCTTGACCATCTAAAGTTTGTAGTTGGCCATAGATAAACACCGCTTCCTGGCTCTATAACTTGCCCATTCCAAAGGGTTCCTATTTGAGTAATCTCTGTTATAGGCTCGCTTATAACAGTTGTAGAAAGGATTGTTTCTTTAACGGCTATCCCGTCTATATATTCAACTTCAACTAGTAATTCATTAACACCGTCAACACCTGTTTGAGAAACTGATGTTGTACCCCATGTCATACTATTATTATTTTCAGTTTTATTTCCATGTGCAATTATTTGTTCACGAACTTCTGTTTCAACATATTTTACTTGTAAAAATGGAACAGATGCACCAACTAATACTGCATCTCCAATTTGCAAACTACCGCCATTTTCAAGATGTGGATTTAGCTGATAAAGAGTTGATAATGTAATACCATTTTTTTGCGCCATTGCCGATGGAGAATCCCCCGATACTGCGTAATACCATTTCTCACCACTAACTTCGCCCGTTATCATTTCAACCATATCATCTTCATCTTTAATGCTATCTGTAAAAAATACCCCATCAATAACTGAAACATCTTGAACAAAGCTAACTGTTCTATTTTCTGCGCCATTTTCATAAGGCGCTAGCATTCCATCTATTGTAGCATTTAATTCATCGCTATTTTCAGCCGCACCATAAAATTCCCCATCAACATAAAGGCCTGTTGCCTGAACTATATTTTGAGTGGAAGAATTTAATATATTATTTGCTAATTGCCTTTCATCTATAACACTATCATCCGTGTTTGATAGAGTTATAAGTTCAATTTCAGTGCTTGGATTCCATTCTTGATCATCTGTTGACACTAATTGACTTTGAATTATTGTATCCGCTTTATCAATAGTTGAATAGTTTTGAACTGTTCCTATAACTTCTCCATCCATTAAAACATCTATAGCATATTCATTAGAAAAATTACTATAAACTACCAAAGTAAAAATCCCCACTGCTATAGCTGGAACAACATAACCTAAAAGCTTTGATACTAAAACTCTATTTTTAACAAATCCTTTTAGTATATAGCTTATTGTTTTAAAAAAGCCTTTTATTGTGTTACTGCTCGCTTTTTCATGCTTATAAATATGCTGCATTTTAATATATGTGTTTTCTATTTTTTCAAAAGGCTCCCCTAAATCATCAAGCAGAGCATCGAAGAATTTATCATTAAATTCTCCTAGTTTTTTAAATCCTCTAATAACAAGATCTAAACCTTTTGAAAAAAACCTATTAATTGTTTTTAAAGCATCTAAAATATATATTTCTATGCTTGTTCCCACTTTATAAAAAAATGATTCTAAAAAAGATTTAACACCTTTTCTTGCCACCTTTTTTGAGACATCATTATGTATTTTAAATATAATATTATCTTTATTGTTTTTCTTAGTAAATTTCATAAAAAGTTATAATCTCCTTTCTTTATTGCAACTTACATCAATAGATTATACCCTTTTTAGCTATTTTTTTCAAGTAAATAGCTAGTTTTTTCACAAAATACACTATATAATGTTATACCTCTGTAACCTTTTTTTCACATTTTAAGACATTCATCATATCATTTGGAATTTTTGAAGTTACCAGAATTTTAGTATTTGTGTTAACTAATATAAACTCAAGTTCCTTGCAATGAAGAGAATGTCTATTAATAATTTTGCTAAATTCGCCATACATATCATCTCCAATTAAAGGATGATTTATATAGCTAAAATGCACTCTTATTTGATGTGTTCTGCCAGTATGTAGTTTTATTTTAAGATATGAGTAGTCTTCATTTTTTTCTAAAACTTCATATTCAGTTTTTGCATATTGCCCGTCTTTATCCACACATCTTGTTATAATAGAGTCTCCTTTTCTTTTAATAGGCGCTTCTATTATTCCCGTATCCTCTAAAATTTTGCCTTTTACAATGGCATAATAAGTTTTTTCAAGCCTATTTTTAAACCATTGTGCAGAATAAGCATCTTTTGCAATTAAAACAAGCCCTGAGGTATTTTTATCTAATCTATTTATAATTCTTGGAACTCTTCTCTCGCCCTTTTTTTGAAAATAGCCTACAAAGGCATTTGCAAGTGTTCCCGTTTGATGATTTAGGGAAGGATGAATTGGCATATCATACGGCTTATTTACAACAATGCAAAATTCATCTTCATAAACTATATCTAAAGAAATATCTTCTGGAATAACATTTGTTTCTTTTTCTTCTACATTAATTAAAATTTTCACCTCTTCATTTTCTTTTAAAAGATAGTCGGTGTTTTTTTTAATATTATCAACTAGAATTCCATTATCTATAAATTTCATCCTTTTTATATGAGCGAGCGACACCCCTTTTTCTCTTAAAAATATATTAAGACGGGTGTTTTCCTCTTCTTTTTTCACTTTATAATTTAAATACATATTTTTCCTTTTGAAAATTTTATTTGTAAAATCTATCTTTTTATAGTATAATAGCTAGGCTAGTATTATATTTTATCATATTAGCTTATAAATTTGCAAGAATCCTAGATTTTTTAATTTTTGCAAATAAATTTTATAAAATACGAGTAAAACATACGGCGGCGTAGCTTTATTTTAAAGCTATGAGGAAAGTCCGGGCTTTACAGGACAAGGATAGCTGATAACGTCAGCCGAGGGCGACCTTAGAGATAGTGCAACAGAAATAAACCGCCTAATTTATTAGGTAAGGATGGAAAGGCGAGGTAAGAGCTCACCAGCATATTAGAGATAATATGGCTATGTAAACCTTATCCAAAGCAACACCCGACAGTAGAGCATATGTGTCCTGCAGCTCTCAGGAGGTGGCATGAGCTATATAGCAATATATAGCCAAGATAGATCGTCGTTTAATACAGAACCCGGCTTATGGTTTACTCGTTTTTTTAAAAACAAAAATCCACCAATTAAGGTGGATTTTTTTATTATAATTCAAATAAATTTCTATCAAAGTTTGTTAAAAATACTGCTTTATCTTTTTCGATAAGCACCATATCCTCAACTCTCATATAGTATCTTCCTTTAAAATGAAGTTTTGGCTCTATACACATTACCATTCCCTCTTTTAAAACTATATCTTGTTTTAATATCCAAGGATTTTCATGCACTTCAATTCCTATTTGATGCCCTATAAGCCCTGTGTCGCCATATCTTCTTAAATATTCAAAGTAGCCCGATTCCTCAAGGCTTTTTTCAATATTTGTATAGATTTCACCAATAGTAGTTTTATTAGGAATAATTGAAGAAACTGCAAAAACTTGCGCTTTTTGAAGAGCTTTATAGCCATTTTTTATATCTTCTGGCGCTTTCCCATAAAAGAAAGAGCGGCCAAAATCTGAGCAGTACCCATCTTTAACATAACCAAAATCAAAAGCTATACAGCACCCTTCCTCTAAAGGCTTATCGTAATGATATGAAGTGAAAATATCTTCATTTTCATCGCCCTCTCCTTTTGAAAACATTCCCGTTGGTGGAAATGGGTGGTCTATTTGATTATCTAAAATACCAATATCACGGATTTTATTTTCAATTTCTCTTTGAGTTACTCCATCTTTTAGCATTTTTACAATTTCACTCATAGCATCATCAGTAAATTTTGCAACATTTTTTAATAGTTTAATTTCTTCTGATGATTTAATCATTCTTAAACTTTCTATAAATTCCTTAGCACTTACAATTTCGCAAAAAGGAGCATTTGTTTTTATAACCTTTTCTATGTAATCTCTGCAAAAAGCCCCTAAAGCAACTTTACCAGCTTTTACATTATCAATTATAACTCTTTCAAAATTTGCAAAGTAGCAAATATTTACATCTAGTCCATCTAAATCCTCTTTTAATGATGGAATTGCATACACATCATAAGAACCATCTTCATCAACCACTAAAAGTGCAGATGGATTATTTAGTGAATATGGCATAGGTGTATCCTCAAATGGAAGGTCGGTATCGTATGTTTTTTGCCAAAAAATTTTATGATTGCCAGTGAAATACGAAAATTCAGCACCTGTTGCAAATATACTTGTTTTTATATTATTTTCTCTCATATAAGCTAATAGCTTATTTATAGCAATTTTATTCATTTGACACTCCTTACTTATTAAAAACTTATTCTAATTCTATTGCCACTCTTTCAAGCTCTTTAATAATATTAATTTTTTGTGGACAGACACTTTCGCACAAACCACATTTTATACACTCGCTCGCTTTTCCGCCTTTTGCAGCCGCCCATAAATATTTTGCTCTAGCAGCTTCTTTATTTTCAAAAACAAGCTGTATATTCATACAATCAAACATATCTGCAATTTCTATATTTGAAGGGCAATCTTTTACACAGTATTTACAAGCTGTGCAAGGAATACTCTCCGTTTTTCTTAAAATATTTTGAATTTTTTTAATAACTTCTCTTTCTTCATCATTTAAAGGAGTAAAGTTTTTCATAATATCTGTGTTTTCTTCTAATTGCTCGATATTCGACATACCACTTAAAACAGTTAAAACACCCTCTACAGAAGCTGCATACCTTAAAGCCCAACTAGCAAAACTTTTACTTTCATCATATGCTTTAAATATATCGCCAGCTTTTTTTGGCAAGTTAATAAGTTGTCCGCCACGAATTGGCTCCATTATAATAATAGGCTTATTGTATCTTAAAGCTATTTCATGGCATTTTTTAGATTGCACTGTTAAATCTTCCCAGTCGGCATAGTTTATTTGAAGCTGAATAAAATCAATATCATTATGGTGCTTTTGCATTATTATTTCAAGTGCATCAGCAGAATCGTGTATTGAAAATCCTAATTTTTTTATTAAGCCTTCTTCTTTTTTTGCTTTTAAAAATTCCCAAGTATTGTAATCTTCAAAAAACTTTGTTCTTTTAGAGCCTAAATTATGTAATAAAAAGTAATCAAAATACCCAGCTCCTGTTCTTTCTAGAGAGGTTGTAAACATTTCTTCTGAGGCTTCTTTTGTTTTTGCAGTCCAAGCTGGAAGCTTTGTTGCTAAAATAAAATCTTCTCTTTTATATCTATCCACAAGCGCTTCTTTTATCGCAACTTCAGATTTTCCGCCGTGATATCCATAAGCTGTATCAAAATAATTGAATCCTTTTTTTAAAAAAATATCAACCATTTCTTTTAACTGATTCATATCAATTTCATTATCTTTCATAGGAAGGCGCATAAGCCCAAACCCTAATTTTTCAGCTTTTTCCATTTTCAAATCCTTTCTTTTAAATCATTATAAATATAGTAGTATAAATTTATTATACTACCTTTAATAATGAAATACAAGACGCATAAAAATAAGGGCCACAACACCTGGAAGAGATAAAACACTTGCTATAAAAGCAGAATATATATTAATCATTATGTAGCATCCAGTAACAGAAGAGGTAAGATTTACAAGCAGTAAGCTAATTATCCCAAGACCTGAGCTTTTTATAGCGGTAAGTATGGGTTTTTTAGTTTTGCTAATGAGAAAAGCCATTAAAACTAAAACAAACGCCATCGTTAAAAGCATTATAAAATCCATTTAGATTCTCCTTTTTTTAAACTTTTATTTCTTGATTTAATTTTTCAAATTCTCTTATTTTATTTATAAGATATCCATGCCTTGCAGTAAGGCTCATTTTTTCATAAATAAGAGAATCCACTAAATTTTCATCACTCACAATATCAAACATACCATCGTTTATCTTCATTTGTATCCTTAAATTTTTCAGTTCTTCTTTTAATTTTTTAAGCTCTGTGTTTTCAGATGTTTTTTTCATATTTTTATTTTTTCCTTTTATTTTTATTATTATCGCACTTTTAATTTATATGCAATTTTTTCCAATAAAAGTATAAAAAAATCGCTATTGCTAGCGATTTTTTATTTATTAAATATTATTTTTTTCAGCTTTTATAGTTCTATAAACAGTTGTTATTATATCTATTGTAAAGAATATAGCACAAATCAGCGGAAAAAAGTTTATATATGCAGCCGTAGCATCTGTTTTATTTGCAAAATCTAAAAACTCAGGAGTTAGTATTTTATTGCCATTAA
Organism: uncultured Oscillospiraceae bacterium; assembly: GCA_964369205.1. GTDB lineage: Bacteria > Bacillota > Clostridia > Oscillospirales > Ruminococcaceae > RGIG3102. Next base: position 36,450 of record CAYJEK010000013.1, read on the forward strand.
ACATTAAAAAGAAAGTTATTATTGAAATACTATTCGTTATTATATTAGTTATCATAACTCTTTTTGTGTATCTTACATCGATAATTTTAATTATATCATCAAGAACTCCCGCAACACCCACTAATAAAATAATTCCCCATATACTTCTTATATACTCAATATTAAAAACAGAAACAGAAGTACTTTCAAAAGCAACATTAAATTCAATTAGATTTGGAGCTGCAATTAGAATTACAACAAATAAAACATTAAAAACTATACTAATTACAGATTCTATTATGCTAATTTTCTCCTCTTTTTTTGGAACTGGCGGAAGATTATCTATTTTAAATTCTTCAATATTTATAGAGTTTTTCTCTAAAAGAGCGAAAGCTATAGTTGTAGCACCAACTAAAGATAAACCTAAAGAAATTAGCCCTAATATTAAATTGTAGATTTCACTTGTAAAATTATTCCCATTTAAAATTATATTTAAAACAGCACTTATTAAAAGGCCTATAGCCACTGCCACTAAAAGAATTTTTAAAAATAATTTATATTTAATTAAATAAATTCCACTAATTAAAGATTTTTGTTTTCCAAGGCCATACTGTGCTCCCACTTCATCTGGAGTTCCAAGTTCTGCTAATACCACCCTTATATCCTTATCACTTGGCAAAACATCTTTACATCTTTCTTCTAGCATATCCTCAATAATTGAGCGGAGTTCATTTTTAATATCTTCTTTTTGATTATATGGAAGATATGTAGACACCTGATATATATATCTTTCAATTAATTCCTTATTCTTATCCATTATCTTCTCCCCCTTCTAAAAGCGAATTTATACTATTGGAATAATTTTTCCAATGTTCTCTCATTTTATTCAAAACTTCTTTTCCCGTGTCTGTTATAATATAATATTTTCTAGGCTTGCCCTCGCCTACTTCCCATTTACTTTCTAAAAGCCCTTGATTTTCAAGCCTTCTCATTAGTGGATACAAAGTGTTCCCCTCTATAGTTATTCCATTTTCCTCTAAGGTTTTAACTAATTTATATCCGTATGTTGGCTGATTTAATTGGCTAAGAACAAGTAAAGTTAAACTTCCTCGTCGAAGCTCTAATATTAAGCCAGATACAATTTCTAAAACTTCCATTTTAAAACCCTCCTTTTACTGTTACACATATTATACTGTATCACACACACTATTGTCAAGATAAATTATTTTTTTATTTGTATAAACAAAAAAAACACTAGCTATAGACAGATACTAATAAAGAAACAAGTGGCTCGATGCCACTTGTTTCTTTTTA
>CAYJEK010000014.1:0-37665 GCA_964369205.1 uncultured Oscillospiraceae bacterium
CTTGAGCTATACCAAATGGCACTTTTCTTCTTGTTGTTCTTTGAACATTACTAAAGTTTACAAAAATACCTTGAGCTGTTTCAGGACGAAGATAAACTTCATTTTTAGCATCTTCTGTAACACCCATAAAAGTTTTAAACATTAAATTAAATTTTCTAATATCAGTAAAGTTTTTGCTACCACATTCAGGACAAGCAATTCCTTTTTCTTCTATAAAGGCACTCATATCTTCAAACGTCATAGTTTCAGCAGATTCACCCGTTACATCTTCTATTAATTTATCAGCTCTATGACGAGTTTTACAATCTTTACAGTCCATTAAAGGATCTGAAAACCCACCAACGTGACCTGAGGTAACCCACACTTGAGGATTCATTATAATTGCAGAATCAAGCCCTACATTATACGGATTTTCTTGAACGAATTTTCTCCACCAAGCTTTTTTAACATTGTTTTTAAATTCAACACCTAAAGGGCCATAGTCCCAGCTATTTGCAAGACCACCATATATATCACTGCCTGCAAAAACAAATCCTCTATTTTTGCAAAGCGCTATTATTTTTTCCATTGTTTTATCTTGATTTAACATATTTAAAACCAATCCTTTCATACCTGTTTTTAGAATATAACTAACTTATATTTTATCTTTAATTATGTAAATAGTCAAGCAATATTATTTCATTGCTTCTTTTATAACTCTTAGCGCATTTCCACTAGCTATTTTTTCAATTTCACCTTCTTTAAACCCAGCCTTTTCAAGCGCTGTGTATAAAAGAGGCATATCCCTTGAAGAAGATATTTCCTGTGTTCCATATATCCCATCAAAATCCGTTCCTATAGCAAGAGAATCTATTCCTGCAATATTCACTATATGTTTTGCATGATTTAATATATTTTCCATGCTAGTATGTTTTGCTGTTATATCCTTTGCCATAAATGCAGGGCATAAATTAAGCCCTGTTATGCTTCCTTTGTTTCCTAGCATTTTTAGCATATCATCTGTTAAATTTCTTTGATGATTTGTTACTGTTCTAGAATTCGAGTGTGACGCTATAAAAGGCTTATTTGAATATTTTACAACATCATAAAAGCCGCCATCAGAAAGATGTGATACATCTATTAGAACACCTAAATCATTCATATATTTAATAGCATCTATTCCAAATTCTTTAAGCCCTTTATTTCTATTCGCTTCATCATTTGGATAGCCTATGCAGTTTTCCCCATTCCAAGTAAGGCCCATAGCTCTTACCCCTATATCGTAAACTGATTTTATCTTATTTAAATCATTATTAATAAATCTTGCATCCTCTATAGTTAAAACAGCACTCATTTTTCCATTTTTATCATTAGAGATAATTTCATTATAGTTTCTTGCAAGAGCAATAATATCACTATGCGCATTAATTTCTCTAAAAAGACCATCTGTTAATTTTTTAAAGTAATCATCATCATTAATAAAAACTCCTCTTTCTTCCATCCCTTTTTGCGGAGGAAAAAACACAGCAAAAAACTGAGCTAGAGCTTTCCCTTCTTTCATTTTCAAAAAGTCTACTTGCATTTCATTTTTATATAAAGAATGGTTTTCTTTCATAACAAATGGCATTAAAGTATCGCAGTGCATATCAATAAATTTCATAACAAATTCCCCTTCTTAACTTTTAAAATTGAAACATTACACCAACAAATGCTGATGCAATTATATAAACAACTGGATTTTTTTGATATTTTTTAATTAGGAAGAAAATCACACCAAAAAATATAATTTTTTTAACATCAAATAAATCTAAAAATACTCCTGTATCTAAAAACAAATCATAACTAATTAAAGAAACTTTAAAAATACTAACAGCTGCAGCTGCAATTAAAGCTGTAACTGCTGGACGAAGCCCATAGAAAATATGTCCTATATTCCTATTATATCTAAAAGCAACATATGTCCTTGAAACAAGAGTTACAATTATCATCGACGGAATAATTTCAGCAATAGTAGCCACTACACCACCCCAAAACCCCGCAACATTATAGCCCACATAAGTTGCCATATTAATGCCTATTGGTCCTGGTGTTGATTCTGATATAGCTATCATATCTGTTACAAATTTTTCATTAAACCAGCCTGTTGTTTCTCCAAGGCGAGTTAAAAACGGTAGTGTTGCCATACCGCCTCCAACTGCGAACAGCCCTATTTTAAAAAATTCAAAAAACAATTCTAAATAAATCATAATCTCTTTTTAATCTCCTTTGTTTTTTGAATAACTACACCAAGTGTTCCTGAAATAACGATAAAAATTGTTGGTGATATTGTTGTAAAAACAGCTAAAAGAAAGGAAACTGCGAATATAACTAATCCATATATATCGTGAATTCCCTTTTTCCATAAATCCATAAGTGTTTTTAAAATTAAAGCACATACACAAACAGATATTGCAGATAAGGCAGAACGTACCATCGGATCATCTAAAAAGTTTGATAAAAATGCAGCAATTAAAGTTATGATAATAACACAAGGGCTTACAGAGCCTATAGCTGCTACTATACCGCCTATAGTTTTTCTTCTAGTATATCCTATAAAAATAGCAACATTAGTGGATATTATTCCAGGGAGCCCCTGACTCATGGCATAAAAATCAACAACCTGTTCTTCTTCTAGCCATTTCTTTTTATCAACCACTTCACCTTTTAATATCGGGAGCATTGCCATACCTCCACCAAAAGTAAATAATCCCACTCTAAAAAACGTAAAATAAATATCTATTAACTCCTTCATCCCTCACATTTTCCCTTCCATACACTATTTTAATATTATACTATTTTTTTTCGCATTTTACAATGAAAAAAACAAAAAATACCACCGAAATCAGTGGTATTTTTTAATATAATAGCTTATGCTAAAGAATCATAATACGCTTGTAGGTATTGTGCGCTTAATTCAGCATCCGCTGTGTATGAGTTAGGGTTTCCGATTAGCGGAGAAAGTGTTGAATAAGCTGATTCAACTAGGTTATTTTTAGCTGCAATAAATGCATTTGGATCCATTGCATAAAGAACTGACAGTCTTAGATTTTGATCTGAGAATGGAGCTCCTTCACGAACGTTGAAAGTACACATTGAAACAGATGTAGAACTTACTTTTTCAATTATAGTATTTTCTTCTTCTAATAATAATTCATATTTACTTTGATCAACGTCAGCTAAATAGTCAACTTCAAAACTTCTAAATGAAGATAATGCTGAATCTTTATCTTTAAAGAATTTATGAGTTACATTTTGAATGTAATCTTCTGTGCCACCTTTGTAGCCAGGGTTTGCTTGGTATTCAGAAGTGTAATCATCTACTGAAACCATAACATATTGTCCTGAGTTCCATAAATGGTTTTCGCCATTTTTAATAGCATTGAAATCACCATAAGCAACATCAGATGTAATATCAAAATCAGCAACTTCGAATGTGTTTATAGCAGTTACTTGATCTTTACTAACTATACCAGCTGAAGCTGATGTTATAGAGTTTAGCATTTGTGGGAAAGCTTCTGTTGCTGTAACTTTAACAACTTGGTATGAACCAGCCGCATTATCAACGTCTGCTCTTGCTGCTGCAAGTGTAGTAACATCGCTTTGTGCGCCAGCTGCTAATGTATCATATACACTCTCGCCAGTTGTTGATTCAAGTGTATCTGTAAGTTCTGCCATATCTGTTACGATTTCAACAGAATCAATGTAAGTAAATTGAGTGTAAACTTTATTTGATGGAACACTGTTTTGATCTCTAGCTCTATCTAATGAGAACACAACGTCTTCTGCTGCAACCATAACGCCTGTATCAACAGCAACGCCATTTTCAGTAGCACCAAAGTTTATATCATCACGAAGTAGGAAGTAGTAATTCATATTATCTTCGCTAATAGCATAGCTTAGTGATAATGAATTATCAACTGTTACTTGATCTTCTTCATCAAGATTTATTAAACGAATGTAAGTATTCGCTAAAGTACCACCTGGAGTAACGTCATTTACTTGAACTGGGTCAAGGTGAGTCATAACTGCACTATTAATTAATGCATAAACAAGTGGACGAGTAGCAGTGTCTTCTGCATTTACATATTCGTAGTTTTTCCATAATGTTGTACTACTTCTTGGAATAATTACTGATTCCTCAGCAATAACATTATCATGGTATGCGTGAAGCTTCATTGTTGAATATAAAGGAACAATGTAAGCCATTTCTTCAACCATGTATTTTTCAAGTTCAGTATATGTAGCAACATATTCTTCTGCTGTTTGTGATGCACCTAAATCGATTAATTCATCAACTTTTGGATCTGCAAGACCTGATGAGTTTGAAGAACCATTTGATCTGTATAGGTTACGAACGGCATAGTCTGGACTACCGTTACCAGTTTGCCATCCACCGAAAACTAAATCGTATTCGCCAGCTTCTGCTACTGCGATACGAGTTGATAAGTCAGGTGTTAAGTTCATTTCAACAACATATCCTGCTTTTCTTAATTGGTCTGCAACAATGTTAGCTTCAAATTCGCTAGCTGATGCTGCAAGTAGTCTTACCGTTACAGGCTCTCCTGTAGTAGCTGTAGTTTCTTCACCTGAAGAACAAGCTACTAATGAAAGAGATAGTGCAGCCGCAAGAACAAGTGCAATAATTTTTTTCATTTTTTGTTTCCTCCTAAAATTTTAAAACTTTTTGTTAAGTTATGTAGATTATTTTACTATTATTTTCTTATAATAACAATACTTTTCCTTACTCTGTAATATATTTTGTATAAAAACACAAAAAGCAAATAGTAAATCTATTTTTTTTCACACAATTCACAAAAATTAAACTTCATTTTATTTATTAAAAAGTTCAATAACACACACCCAAACTTTATTAAATAAGCATGATTTAAACAATAATGTTTATTTTCTTAAATTATATCTATGTTTTGCATTTTTTAAATCATTTTTATTCATTAACTCAAAATATAATAAAGTTATGCTTTTTTTGTAATAATATTTATTTTTTCATTTAATTTCCATATATTTATTTTATACTGTAATTAGGTATAAAATATATCAGTTAAAAGAGAGGGAATTTAATTATGAATACAATTTACACAAGAAGAAGTGTTAGACAGTTTACAAATAAACCTATTGAAACAGAAAAGGTAACAAAACTTTTAAAAGCTGCTATGCAAGCGCCGTCAGCTGGAAATCAAATGCCTTGGGAGTTTATAGTTATTGATGATAGAAATGTTATTGATAATATTAAAACTTTTTCAAATTATGCTAAAATGCTAGATAGTGCATCTATTGCTATTGTAGTTTTAGAAAAAACAGATACAATCTTACCATTTTACACTCAGCAAGATTTAGGGGCTGCTACACAAAATCTTTTGCTTGAAGCTGTTAATTTAGATTTAGGAGCTTGCTGGCTCGGTGTTGAGAGATTTACTGAAAGGGATACATTCTTAAAAGAAAGACTTAATATTCCAGCTAATGTAAATGTTTTTGGAGTTGTTGCTGTAGGATACCCTGAAAAAGAAGATGCAAATAAATTCGTTGATAGATTTGATGAATCAAGAATTCATAAAAATAAATATTAATTAAATTAAAAATCACTAGTGAAATTTCACTAGTGATTTTTTTATTTTATTATTTATTCAGCTGCTAGAGAATCATAGTAAGCTTGTAGATATTGAGCGCTTAATTCTAAGTCTTGTTCATAAGAGTTTGGATTTCCTATAAGTGGTGAAACTGTTGAATAAGCTGGTTCTACTAGATTATTTTTAACTGCTATAAATGTATTTGGATCTAAAGCATATAAAACTGCAAGTCTTAAGTTTTCATCTGTAAAGATTGTGCCTGTTTCAGCATCTAAATTGAAAGTACAAGTTGAAACTGAGTTTGAGCTTCTTTGAAGAATTGTAAATGTTGGCTCTTCTGCTAGAATATCATATTGCGCTGAATCGAATGCCGCTAGATAGTCAAGACCACCACTTCTAAATTCATTTAAAGCTGATGTGTTATCTTTAAAGAATTTAACAGTAACATCGTCAATTAAAACTGGTTCTTCTTCACTTGTCATATACCCTGGGTTTTTCATAAGTGTAGCCTCAAGGTCTGTGATTTCTGTTAGAGCATAAGGGCCTGATGTCCATAAGTGCATATCTCCTGATTTAACTGCGTTAAAATCACCATATACAACATCTGATGTTACATCATAATTTGCCCATTCATCTGATGAATCGATTAAATCATTCATAGAGCTTACTTGTTCTTCGCTAACAATACCACCACCAACGTGAGCTACCATGTTTAAAATTTGTGGGAAAGCTTCTTTTGTGTGTAGCTTTACAACTTGGTATGAGCCTGATGTATTGTCTACTTCTGTTTTATCTGCAACAAGTGTTGTTAAATCATTATCTAAACCTTCTGCTAGAGTTTCAAAAACTGGAGCACCTGTTGTGCTATCTAAAACAGTATTTAATTCTTCTAAATCTGTAACAACTTCAAGTGTTTCTATATATGCAAACAGTGCATCAACAGCATTACTTGGAACACTATACATATCTGCAGCTCTTGTTAGAGTAAAGATAACATCTTCTGCACCAACACGAACCCCTGTATCTACTGGCACACCATCTTCTATTTTCGCAAAGTTTACATCGTCACGTAAAACAAAGTAGTAATCTTGATTTCCTTCTGCTATTGCAAAATTTAAAGATAATGAATAATCAGTTGTTGGCTGATCTTCTGTATCAAGGCTTAAAAGGCGAATATGTGTATTTTGATTTATATCACCAACTGAAGAGTCGTTTGCTTGAATTGGATCAAGGTGAGTCATAACACCACTATTTGCAAGAGCTCTGTTCATTGGTCTTGTATCATTTAAAGATGCATCCACATAGCTGTATGTGTGCCATAGCTGTGATGATGCTTTAGGAAGATTAATATAATCTGAATCTAAAACTGTGTTATTGTAAACATTTAGTTTCATTGTTGAATATAAAGGAACAACATATGCTTTTTCTTCAATCATATATCTTTCAAGCTCTGCATAAGTTTCTACATATTCTTCACTTGTTTGAGTTGCCCCCAAATCAATTAATTCATCAATATAAGGATCATTTATACCAGTTGTTGGATCACTCGCTGAATGGTATAAAGAACGAACTGCATAGTCAGGGTTACCTGTAACTGTAGTCCAACCACCAAAAACAACATCGTAGTTACCTGTTTTTTGAATATCTATACGAGCTGAAAGACTTGGTGCAAGTTCTGTTACAGCATTAAAGCCTGCTTTAATTAGCTGATCTCTAACTATATTCGCTTCAAGTTCACTCGAAGATGCTGCTAGTATACGAATTGTAACTGCTTCGTTTTCTGATTCTGTTTTAGTACCACTTGAACAGGCCACCAAAGAAAAAGTAAGAACTGTTGAAAGTAGTAGTGCTAATAATTTTTTCATAATTTTATTTCCCCCTAAAAATATTTATAGTTAAAAAGTTTAACTTGTTTACTATAATACTCCTATTTTTAATATATAACAATAGTTTTACTAATATGTAACTTTTTTTTGTGAGAAGATAAAAAATATGGCTATTTTTACCATCTTTTTTGTAATTTCAAACAAAGGTTATCACTTCACATATTAAAGCAAACATTATGTTTTTATAATTAAATCATTTTTTAATATTGCAAAAATAATGATTAATATTTTTATATAAAGAAACTTTATATCTTTAGTTAATTATCAATTTATATATCTTTAATATACTTTACATATAATAATTATATATAAAAAAGGTCGATTTAAAAAATCGACCTTTTAATTAATTAATTTTCTAAAGAAGCGTAATATGCATCTAAATATTCTTGACTTAATTCTAAATCTTGAGCAAATGATTCCTCATTACCAAGAAGAGGAGCAAGAGTTGAATAAGCAGGCACTACTAAATTATTTTTAGCTGCAATAAATGAGCTAGGATCCATTGCATATAAAATTGCGTGTCTTAAATCACTATTTGATAATAATGCACCTTCATTAACATTAACAGTTAAATAGCTAACTGAGTTTGAAGTTCTTTCAACAACGTTGATACTTTCGCCTTCTTCCATCATTAAATCATATTTACTTGGATCTAAATCTGCAAGATAATCTGTTTCACCACTTCTTAAGGCTGATAGTGCTGAATCTTTATCTTTAAAGAATTTATATGTTACATTTTCAATGTAATCCATTTCTCCACCCATATAAGCTGGATTTTTTGTAAATTCAACGGTGTAATCATCTATTGAAGTTAGTACATAAGCGCCTGATGACCATAAATGATTATCACCATTTTTAACAGCATTAAAATCTCCATAAGCAACATCTTTTGTTATATCAAATGTTTCAACTTCAAATGCTGAATTTATTGCTGTTACTTGTTCCTCGCTTAATATACCTGCTGAATCAGAAGTTAGAGGATCAAGCATTTGAGGATATGCTTCTGTGGCTGTTATTTTAACAACTTGGTATACTCCGCCTGCATTATCTACATTTTCTTTACTTTCTGTTATTGAAGAAAGTTCAATGCCAGCAGTTAGAGCTTCTAAAACAGTTTCTCCTGTACCTGTTAGAGTAGTTTCAAGTTCTGTTATATCTCCAACTGTTTCAACTGATTGAACGTATGAGAATTTGCTATAGTTTTTATGAGATGGAACACTTAATTCATCTTTTGCTCTATTTAAAGAGAACACAACGTCCTCAGCGCCTACTTTAACTCCTGTATCAACAGCAACACCATTTTCAACTTTTGAAAAACCTATGTCATCTCTTAATAAGAAGTAGTATGATAAATTATCTTCGCTAATAGCATAACTTAAACTTAATGAATCTTTTGTTGTAATTTCATCTTCAAGTCCACGTGTTAATAAACGAATATTGGTATTTAATAGTGAATCACCTGCTGTAGTATCATTTGTTTGTAGCGGATCTAGATGAGTCATAACACCACTATTTATAAGGCTAAACACTAAGCTTCTATCTTCTATATCAGTTTCATTCACATATTCATATGTATGCCAAAGTTGTGAGCTACCTTTTGGTGTATTTACAGATTCTTCAACGATTACATCTGAATCATATGCATGTAATTTTAAAGAAGTATATAAAGGAACAATATAAGCCATTTCTTCAACTAAGTATTTTTCAATTTCCCCGTAAGCTTCTAAGTTTTCTGGATATGTTAGTGTAGCTGCATTATCCATCATTTCATCAAAAACAGGATCAGCAACACCACCAAGGTTTGAAGCAGCTCCACTGTAATAAATACTTCTAACAGATTCATCAAGGCTAGCTGTTCTATTACTCCATCCGCCAAAACAAATATCATATTCTCCTGCTTGCTGTGTAGCAATGCGAGTTGAAAGTTCTGGTGTTAATGTAATTTCAACATTATATCCTGCTTTTTTAAGTTGGTCTGCAACTATGTTTGTTTCAAATTCGCTTGCAGAAGCTGCTAATAATCTTAGAGTAACTGGTTCTCTTTCTTCTGCTTGTGTGCCTTCTTGCGAGCAAGCTACTAAGGAAAATGCTAGAGTTGCTGTAAGAAGTAAAGACAATAATTTTTTCATTTTTTTCTCCTTTAATTTTTTCACATTTAATATGTTTTTATCATTTTACACTTTAAACACACTTATTACAAGACTAAATCTAATATGTAACTTATTTTCAGTTTTTCACACAATTCTTAACTATTTTGAATGTAGTTTTTAGCATTTTGACTAAAATATTCTCCTTTACATTGGAAATAATTTATCACTTTACTTTATTAATATTTAAAATATTTCCATTATGGGTATTTTAAAAAAGACAATCAGCTATAGTGTAGTATCGATAAAGAAACTTTATAAATTAAAAAGACAAAGGAATGGCTTTCGCCATTCCTTTGATTTATATAAAAGCTCCGCTTTTAAAGGGGAAATAATAGTTCTTTTGATAGCAAAAGAACCAAAACTACCGCTGTTTTCGCACACGCCGCGGGGCAAAAGGTGCTTTATCCTTTTCGTAAATATTAAGCTCTCGCAACCTTCGCTTTGCGAATGCTCAGCTTTGCTTTTCATTTTATGAAAAGCACCATATTTACTGCTTATATCAGTAGTTTCTAAATCTTTGCTTTTTGATAACACTATAAAAAGAAACAAGTGGCATCAAGCCACTTGTTTCTTTATTAGTATCTGTCTATAGCTGATTGTCTTTTTTAAAGTTATACTAATTTTTTCCTTTTAGTAATAATCCTATTATCATTATCACTAAAAATAGTCCAAGGTAAATATACACTACACTTCCATGGCTTGCAAATGCCGCATATATCATAAATAAAGCTCCTAAAGTAGATAAAGCTGGTGCTATTATTTTTGAAAATATTGAGGCATCTTTTATATTTTTCATCATCCAAACAAAAATTGGAATATATAAAAAATACATCGTTACTATTGGCAGTTCTGAAACATCTAAGAATACTCCCCACCATCCAGCAAAATTTCCATACCATAAGAAAACATATAATTCTGCTAATAATAATCCTAATATAGCTGAATTTGTTGGCATATTCGTTGTTTTATCAACTTGTGAGAAAACTAGAGGTTTTGGCCCCATTCCTCTTACTGCTAATGAATACAAACCTCTTGTGCAGCCTAGCATTAATCCATTTAATGTTCCAAGACAGGAAACAACAACGAACACTAATAATAAACTACCGCCTAGATTACCTAAAACTTTTGTAAATGCAAGTTTTACAACTGCTTCGCCCCCAGACATAAATTCGCTTGTTGGCATTGCTCCTGCAAGACCGATAAAATAAGCTATATATACTACAACAATAGCTAATGTTCCGCCTACTAAAGCTATAGGAAGATTTTTCTTAGCATCTTTTAATTCTGCATTAATACTAGTTGCAATTATCCATCCCTCATATGCAAATGCAGTTGCCACTACACTTGTTAAAAGTGGATTTTGAGTAGTAGCTTCAACTGTAACACTTGTAAAGTTTTCTACAATTTGTCCATTCATTACACCTGTAATTACTCCCACTACTGCAAGAGTTACAAGTGGAATTAATTTAATAACTGTAGTTGAAACTTGAAATTTACCTGCTAAAACTGGCGAAAGTGCGTTTAGGGCATAAATAGCTATTAAATAAAAAGCTGCTATCATAAATGTTGCAGCACCTGTATCTGCATTTTCAAATGAAAATACAACAGCTGTATATTTTGCTGAAACCCAAGCTAAAACACCAGTTAGTGAAGGATAGTATATTGTTGTCATAAACCAGCCAACTAAATATCCGTAAGTCTTTCCAGCTGCAGCTTCCGCATAATCAACTATACCATTAACATTTTCATATCTTGCAGCTAATACTGCAAAAGTGTATGCACAAATCACCATTATAGCGCCACCTATAAGCCAAGCTATAATTCCAAGTGTTAAATCTCCATTTGTTGCATTTAAAACTTTTTCTGCTTTAAAAAACACACCACTACCTATAACGATACCTATTACCATAGCAATAGCAGTTATAAGTCCAAACTTTTTTTCTAAACCTTTATCCATTTTACTTCTCCTTTATTATTTATTAAATAATAATATCATTTTATTGAATAAATGTAAATAGATTTACACATTTTTAATTGAATATATAATAAAATATTCGCAAGCGAAAATCGCTTGCGAATATTATAATTTAATAATTAATTTTTTAATTATTCAGCTGTTGTTGCAAGATATGCATCAAAGTGAGTTTTACTTGTTTCTAAATCTTGAACTAATACATTTCCTGTATCAATTATAGTTGATAGAGTTGAGTAAGCTGGGTTTAATAGACCATTGTTAACAGCAATAAATGCATTTTGGTCTATAGAGTTAAGAACAGCAAGACGTAAATCTTGGTTTGTTGTTTCTCTTCCTTCAGCTAGGTTAAAGTAGCAGTAAGAAACACCATTTGATGATCTTTGCATAACTTCAACACCTTCTTCACCTTCTAATAACTCAACAGATGTTGTGTCAACGAAAGGAAGTAAATCTACTTCACCACTTCTAAATGAAGCTAGTGCAGATGTGTTGTCTTTGATGAATTTGTAAACGATAGTTTGAATTCTTGGAGCATCTTCTGTTCCTGGCATAAATCCTGGGTTGATTTGGAATTCAACTTCGTAATCATCAACGTAAGTTAGAGCATATCCACCTGATGTCCATAGGTGATTGTCAGTTTGTTTTAGGTAGTTAAAATCACCATAGATAACATCTGTAGTTGGATCATAATTTTCCATATCAATTTCTGAGTTTATAGCTGTAACTTGTTGTTCACTTAAAATACCAGCTGATTGGTGAGCTAGGTAGTTTAGAACTTGAGGGAAAGGAGCTTTAGTTGTAACTTTAACAACTTGGTATGTTCCGTTAGCATTATCTGCTTGAGTTTTATCAGCTGTTAGAGTTGTAACTTCGTTTTCAACACCAGCTACTAGAGTTTCAAGAACTGGAAGACCTGTATCTGAATCTAAAACTGTGTTTAATTCTTCTAAATCTGTAACGATTGAGATTTCTTGCATATGGCTGTGTAGGCCGTATGTTTTATGTGATGGAACACTTGTTTCATCTTTTGCTCTGTTTAAAGTGAAAACAACGTCTTCAGCACCAACGCGAACGCCAGTGTCAACAACTGCTTTATCTTGTACATCAGCAAAGTTTACATTGTCTTTTAATAGGAAGTAGAAATCGCTATTTCCTTCAGCGATAGCAAAGTTGTATGATAAACTTCTATCAGCTGTAACTTCATCTTCTTCAGTTAAGTTAACAATTCTAACGTTCATGTTTGAAGATAGAGAGTTAATAGAACCATCATTTGCTTGAATTGGATCAAGAGATGTTAAAACTGAAGATGTTTGAGTTGTTATAAGTGGTCTTGTAGCATTTAATGATTCATCATTGTATGAGTAGTATGGCCAAGCTGATGAAGCAGATTTTGGATGGCTAACTGAGTCAACATCGATTAAATCTGTATCCATAGCCATAATTCTTAAAGATGAGAATAAAGGCACAATGTATGCTTGCTCTTTAACTAGATAGTTTTCTAGTTCTGTGTAAGTAGAAACATATTCTGCTGGTGTTTGAGCTGCTGCTGTATCGATTAATTCGTTTACTTTAGCATCGTCTAAACCTTGGTTGTTGTAAGCGCCATTTGTTCCAAAGATGTCTCTTACAGCATAGTCAGGGTTACCTGTAACTGTTGTCCAGCCTGAGAAAGCGATATCGTATTCACCTGAATCGATAACACCTGAGAAACTTGCATAGTCTGGTTGAATATTTGTTTCAATATTAAATCCAGCTTTTTTTAGTTGGTCAACTAAAATGTTAATATTTGTCTCATTTGAAGACATTCCAACTAATACTAGTGGTTCACCTTGAACAGCATCTTCTGCAGAACTGCTAGAAGAACAAGCAACTAAAGAAATTGCCATTACTGAAGCAAGGATAAATGAAAGAATTTTTTTCATTTTTTCTTTTCTCCTTTTAAAAATTGTTTTTATATAAAACCCTTTTGGTTTAATATACATAAATAATACTGTAAAACATGGATATATTTTAGGCAAAATTTGTCTATTACAAGTGAATTTTACCATATATATTGTATGTTTTCAATGATTAATTTTTTTTGTTTCCTTTTTGTTATTTTTTAATCAAAAAGTGTGTTTTTTGCATAAAAAAACCTATCAAAATATAGCAATTTATATAATGATAGGTTTTAATTTTTCATTAAAGCTTAGAAATTAATATTCGAAAACAAGTTTTTTATCTCTTACTTCTTCATATCTATGGCAAGCCACGAAATGTTCTGGTGAAACCTCAGCTAAAACTGGAGTTTCCATTGTACATTTATCAATGGCAAATGGGCATCTTGCTGCAAAACGGCATCCCACTTTAGGATTAATTGGAGAAGTGATTTCTCCTTTTAAAACTATTTTTTTGCTTTTTTCATGAACATTAATTGATGGAATAGCTGATAAAAGAGCTATTGTATATGGATGAAGTGGAGCTTCAAAAATTTCTTTCTTTGGAGCTTTTTCTATCATCTGACCAAGATACATAACACCTATATTTGTTGAAATATGTTTAACAACTGATAAATCATGAGAAATGAACATATAAGTTAAGCCCATTTTTCTTTGAAGATCCATTAAAAGGTTTAATATTTGAGCTTGGATAGAAACGTCTAGTGCTGAAACAGGCTCATCACAAACGATGAATTTTGGATTTATAGCAAGTGCTCTTGCTATAACAACCCTTTGACGTCTACCACCATCAAATTCATGAGGATATTGGTTGTATGATCTTAAAGGAAGACCAACTAAATCCATCAATTCTTCTACTCTTTTTCTTCTTTCTTCATCAGTTTTATAAACTTTATGAAGTTTTAAAGGCTCTTCTATAATTTGGCCAACAGTCATACGAGGATTTAATGATGCATAAGGATCCTGGAAGATAATTTGCATACTTTGACGCATTAAACGCATCTCATCATCACTTAAATTATTAATATCTATTCCATCGTATAAAACTTCGCCTGAAGTAGCTTCATGTAATCTTAAAATAACACGGCCTAATGTTGATTTACCACATCCTGATTCACCAACTATACCAAGTGTCTCACCTTTTTTAATAGTAAGATTTACATCATCAACAGCATGTAGAAAACCTGCTGGCACTGAGAAGTATTTTTTAAGTCTCTTAGTTTCTATAAGAATGTTATCTTTATTCATTATTATATACCCCCCTTAGCAAATACATCATAGTGGCACATAAATTTATGTGAATCACCTTTAACTGGTGGTTGTTCTTTTTTACAAATGTCTTTTGCATAACGACATCTTGTATGGAAGTAGCACCCTGTTGGAAGTTCTGATGCATTTGAAATTTGACCTTCAATTGGAACTAGTTCTGTTGCATCATCATCAAGTTTTGGAATTGAATCAAATAATCCTTTTGTGTATGGATGTTTTGGATTTAAATAAACTTCTTTTACTGTACCACTTTCAACAATTTGGCCAGCGTACATAATAGCAACATTATCACAAGTTTCAGCAACAACACCTAAATCATGAGTGATTAAAATCATTGCCATATTGTATTTATGTCTTAAATCATTAATAATTTCAAGAACCTGTGCTTGAATAGTAACATCAAGAGCAGTAGTTGGCTCATCTGCTATTAGTAATCTTGGATTACATAGAAGAGACATCGCAATAACAACTCTTTGTTTTTGTCCGCCTGAGAATTGGTGAGGGTAATCGTTATATCTATCTGATTTAACACCAACTACTTCTAAAAGTTCAACAACACGATTTTTAGCTTCTTGTTTTGAAACTTTTTCATGAGTTATAACAATTTCACTTAGCTGCTCACCTATAGTCATTGTTGGGTTTAGAGCCGTCATTGGATCTTGGAATATCATAGCAATACCGCTACCACGCATAGCTTGATTTTCTTTATCGGTATTGTAAATAACGTTTTTGCCTTCAAAATTGATTTCACCATCAACTATTATCCCTGGAGGATCTGGAATAAGCTGCATTATTGATAAAGCTGTTGTTGTTTTACCAGCACCAGTTTCACCAACAAGGCCAATACTTTCTCCTTTATCAACGGATAAGTTAATGCCATTTACAGCTTTCGCTGTCATATCATCAGTAACATAATGTACATGAAGATTTTTAATTTCTAATATTTTTTCCATTTACATTAACCTCCTATTTAAGTTTTGGATCAAGTGCATCACGAAGACCATCGCCAAAGTAGTTAAACGCTAGAACGATCATAATGATAGCAAGACCTGGGAATATAGCAATGTATGGGTTTGTTTCAAGGTAAGTAGAGCCTGCTTTTAGGATATTACCCCATTCTGGAATATGTGATTCAACACCAAGACCTAGGTATGATAAGCTAGAGGTTGATAAAACTGCAGAGCCGATACCCATTGTTGCACGAACGATAACTGGAGCAAGTGCATTAGGAATGATGTGTTTAAATATAATTGTGTTATTTTTTGCACCACAGGCTTTAGCAGCTTCTACGAATTCTTGACCTGCAAGACCTAGAACTGTAGCCCTAACTGTTCTTGCATAAGATGGAATACCACCTATTGAAAGAGCTAGAATTAAGTTTGTTGTACTAACACCGAATGCTGCGATAATAGCGATAGCTAAAAGGATACCAGGAACAGCATATAAAACGTCTAGTAAACGCATGATAATGTTTTCTGTTTTTCCGCCATAGTAGCCTGAAATAGCACCTAGTGTACCACCTATAATGATAGGTACAAGCGTAGCTATTAAACCAACAACTAAAGAAATTTGTGCACCGAATACAATTCTTGTAAATACACATCTACCTAAGTTATCAGTACCAAATGGGTATTGAAGACTTGGGGGTTGTAATAGTGCAGTATAATCATTTAGTGTAGCTATATCGTAATCAAAAGTTAATAGTGAACCTATTGAAACAGAAATTAAGAATACAACTATAAACATACCGATAGCAGCCATATAGTTTTTAAACAGACGACGTACAACGTCAACCCATTCAACACTTAATTCTTCATTTTTATTTTTATATTTTGCTATAGCAATTAAACCTAGTAAGAATGAGAATACATTACCTGTAAATACCCCTACAACAGCTATTATTGCAAATGGCATAAATTTTTTGTCTGGTTTTCCGCTATTTGTGTATTTTCCGGCAAAAATTAAAGTGATTAAATTTAATACTGAATATAGCATATAAACACCCATACCAAGCCAGAATGTATCTACTTGAGCTGGTTTTAAAAGGTTTATCGCTGAAAGAAGCACTATAAATATTGAAGTAAGTAGTGAATATACTGATAATTGATATTCAATGCTTTTTTCTTTTTGTAATAGCATAAATCCAGCTATAAACATAAAGAAGTTTCCTGATATAACAAATGGAATTAATAAAATCCCTAATCTTCTAGTGCCTTTTGAAATTTCTCCGCTTCCTGTTGTAACTTCTTTTACAATTTTTGATGTTACAAAGTATTGTAATAAAAATTGAACAAAGAATACGCCTGCAACTATTAAAGTTGTATTACTTATTTCAACTTCACCACCTAAAATTAGGTTCATAAAGTCTACTGCATTAAAAATAGCAATAATAGTAGCTGCAAGGGAAACCTGCCACGCAAGTCTTGAAGTTGTAAATTCAAGTGACGCGCTTAATTTTCTCTTTTGAACTTTTTTAGTGTAAAACTCAAGTCCTGAGTGTTTTTCATTTTTGCTCATTTACAGTTTCCCCTTTCTTAATAATTTTTCATTTTTGATTTAATACGTGGATCTATGAAAGCATATAGTATATCAACTACTAGGTTTACAAGACTAATTACAATAGAAATGTAAACAACGCCCGCTAGAACAACCGGAATATCAGGTATAAATTGTTTATCAACAATCCAAGAACCTAAACCGTTTATATTAAATACTTTTTCTGTAACTGATGAACCGCCAAGCATACCACCGAACTGCATACCTACAACAGTGATAATTGGAATCATAGCGTTTCCTAGAATATGTTTTAAAACAACTTTTCTTTCTGAAAGGCCTTTAGCTCTTGCAGTTAAAATATAATCTGAGTGTTTAACTTCAAGCATAGACGATCTAGTCATACGTGCAACTGAAGCCGACATACCCGTTCCTAAAACTATAGCAGGCATAATCAAACTCAAGGAGTTGCCCACCTGATATGTTGCAGGTAAGATATTATTATTAATAGAAAGATTTAGTATTAATATTAAACCTAGCCAGAAGTTTGGTATAGATAGACCAATAAGCGCTATAAACATAAATATATAGTCAAAAGATGAGTATTGTTTTATAGCTGATATAATACCAGATGGAATAGCTATTGCAACTGAAACGAAAACTGCCCAGAAAGCTACAACCATAGTTGTTGGGAATTTGTTTGAAATAGCTATTGCTATATCTTCATTACCTTGGTATGAATTTCCTAAATCAAAAGTGATTAGGTTTTCAAAAGAATTCCATAACTGAACTATGTATGGCTGATCTAATCCATAAACTTTATTCCATTGCTCGATTTGAGATGGAGTAGCAGTTTGTCCTAAAATATTAAGAGCTGGATCCATTGGTGAGAAGTGAAGTATTGTAAATACTAAGAAAGTAACACCAAATAGAACGAATATCATCATAAATAAACGGTCTGTTATATATTTACTAATTGGATTAGCAAATAATATCATTAATATATATAAAGGGAAAGATACTACAAAAGATAAAATTCTCATTAATGGATTTGCCATTACATCTGAAAAACATGAAACCATTGTAACTTCTTTTACTTCTTTCATTTTTGCCACTTCATTAGCTTTATCTTTTAAAATGGACTTGAAGTTTTTGTCTGCAATTTCTTTTGCTTGTTTTTCAATTTCCTCTGCTGATATTTCCTTTTTGAAATACTCATTTTTTTTGATAACGTGTTTTTTAGCATCTGCTAAAAGTGTTGACTGAATATCGCTTTTTTCTAACTCTTCTCTTACCTGTGCTAAAACGGTTGTATATTCGTCTTTACCTTTTTTTGATAAAAATACAAAATATAAAGGTATCATAGTGAAAATACCTAATACCCAAACCCATAAACGATAAGTAGAATTCCTATACATTCTTGCAAATGTATCTGTTAATTTTTTCATACTCATATTAAGTCACCCTCCTTATTTCTACTTTTTTTCGTTGTTGTTAATTCACCTATTCTTTATCTGCGATTTTTGTGCAAAATAACCAATTGAGTAAATTTAACTTATCTTAGTATACTTGATAAGCCATAAAAAGTCAACAAACAAAATACACATTATTCATATATTAACATCGTTGATATTTATATAATAAATATATTACATTAAATATCTTTATAAAATAAATATTTTTATTTATTTAAGCATTTTATATTAAGTAAAAATTCGTTTTCGTCATTTTAGTTGATTTTAAACAAACTTCCTCTATTTTTTTTATGCATTTAGTCATTGTTTTTAGTTAAATTCATAACAATTTTTTTTGTGCATTTCCACAGTTAAAGCTAAGGAAATTTGTTCGTATTGTAAAATTCACCAATTTAACACATATATTCATGTTTTTTTATCTAAAAACAATATTTATCTTACTATATAAAAAATTTCATTTTAGATTATGAACATTAATTAACAATTAATTTACTCTTTATTTATTTTATTTTTAGCTTATTAATTATATTATACAAATAGCTTTCGATGTATTTATTATAAAAATGTTTAGTGTGACAAATTTATTAAAAACACAGTATAATAAACTATTTTATTACATTTTACTCTTTATTTTTTTCAATAAATATAGTAAAATAGATATTAAGAGTTTATTATGTGTTACATTTCAATAACTACATGGTATAAAATAATTTCAGTTTTTAAGGAGAAGATTTAGAATGAAAAATTTAAAAATCAAAAAAAAGCTATTGGTATCTCTTGGAACTATTGTTGCATTACTAATATTTAATGGATATTCTGCAGTAAGTGGTTCGCAAACAATAGCGGAAAGAATTTCAGCATTTAACCAAAACGGATTTGCAAAATCAACAACTATTTATGAATCACGCTTACTTTTTGAAGAAGGTGTATCCGCTTTAGCACTTGGAGTTATAAATGAAGATCTCACTTCTTTTAATGCAGCTCACAATGTTAATATGACTAATGTGGAAACAGTTCAAGCAAATTTAAATGAGGTTTTATCTACTACTACTTCTACTCATCAAGAACTTCTTGATAAAGGAGCTGAAATAACACAAGATTTAACAGCTTACACAAAAGCTGAAACAGAGCTTGCTTCTTTAATGGCTGCTGGCAATTATGAAGCTGCTGAAAATTATTTTTTCCAAGATTTCTTACCTATTTATGAAGATGCTCGTGATGATTTTGCTGCTTTTTCTGATTCTTTATCAAGTGCTGCTGCAGTTTCTTTATCTGATATCGTAACTTACACTAATAGTAATGTTATAGCTATGTTAGTTATTTCTGTTATAACGTTAGCATTCACTGCTTTTATAAGTGCTGTTTTATCTAAAAATTTAACAAAACCTGTGGCTGAAATAGAATCAGCCTTCACAGCTTTAGCTCAAGGTAATCTTTCACAAGCAGAAGTTACATATGAATCAAAAGATGAATTTGGTATGCTAGCTGAAAATATGAGAAACACTATTGCAAATCTACAAAGTGTTATTAATGATATGTCTGCAAAACTTTCATCTCTTTCAGAGGGTGATTTTAATATCGACACTTCAAATGTTGAATCTTATATTGGTGAATTTAAAGAACTTAGCACTTCAACAAGTAAATTCGTTGAAAAAATTAATACAACTCTACTTCAAGTTAACGAAGCTGCAAATCAAGTTTCAGTTGGATCAGAGCAAGTAGCTGCTGGTGCACAAGCTTTAGCGCAAGGCTCAACAGAACAAGCAAACTCTATTCAAGAGCTTGTTGATAATGTTACAGATATTTCAGGACAAATTTCATCAAATGCAGATAATGCAACTAGAGCAAGCGTTGCAGCTCATAAATCAAATGAGGCCATTGTTTCAAATAATACTCAAATGAAGTTAATGATGGAATCTATGACTGAAATTGATTCTAAATCAAAAGAAATTTCAAAAATTATTAAAACTATTGAAGATATCGCATTCCAAACAAATATCCTTGCTTTAAACGCTGCTGTTGAAGCTGCAAGAGCTGGAAGTGCTGGTAAAGGATTTGCAGTTGTTGCTGATGAAGTAAGAAACCTTGCTGCAAAATCTGCTGATGCTGCAAACAATACAACATTACTAATCGAGGCTACTATAACAGCTGTTGATAAAGGGGTTTCAATTGCGCAATCTACTGCTGATAGCCTATTAAACGTTGTTGATGATGTTAAACTATCAAGCGATTTAATGAGTGAAATTTCTAAAGCTACAAATGAGCAAGCTTCTGCTATAGAGCAAGTAACTCTTGGTCTTGATCAAATTTCAGCTGTTGTTCAAACTAACTCTGCTACTAGTGAAGAAAGTGCTGCTGCTAGTGAAGAACTATCAGGACAAGCATTACTACTACAGCAATTAATCTCAACATTTAATTTAAACACATCAAAATCAGCTATGACAAGTTATGCGGCTATCACAATGCCGTCAACTTCTTACACAGAACACCCAGCGGCTATTGAATATGATATGAATGAATCAAATGATGATAAATATTAATATTTAATTTATAAATAAAAAAATCCAACTGATACTAATCAGTTGGATTTTTTATTATTTATTAAATATAATTTCTACTTTAAATAAATCTCCATCCACAGTTATTTCAAGTTTTCCGCCCTGGACATTCATTAAGCTTTCTGCTATTGAAAGCCCGAGTCCGTTTCCTTCTGTGTTTCTTGATTCATCTCCTCTTACAAATCTTTGCATTAATTCATCAGCTGAAATATTTAGCATTTGTTTTGATGTGTTTTTTAATATTATACTAGCTGTATTTTCATAGTTTTTAACTTCTAAATACACCCTTGTTCCATTTAAAGAGTATTTTAAAATATTACCCATTAAATTATCTATTATTCTATTTAAATGCTTACTATCTAATAAAACATTTATATTTTCTAAAGGATAACTTGAAATTAATTCTAAATTTTGCTTTTGCAATTTTTCTTTATACTCTCCCTCAATTTGCTCTAAAACAACTGAGATGGATATATTTTCAAGTTCAGCATCAACATTACCTGAATTTATTTTAGATGCATCCACTAAATCAACTATAAGTCTTTTTAATTTTTGACTTTGTCTGTCTAATACCTCAATATATTCATTTACTGTATCATCTTGTATATTCTGTTTTTTAATTAAATCAACATAATTTATAATTGAAGTTAGCGGAGTTTTTATATCGTGAGAAACATTTGTTATAAGTTCAGTTTTTAATCTTTCACTTTTTATTTTCTTTTGAGTTGCCTCTTCTAAGCCCTCATTTATTTTATTTAGATTTTCTGCCATCTCTTTAAAATCCAGCACCATATATTTTGTATCGGTTTTGTAATCAAAATCCCCTTCTGATATTTTTTTAATTGAGGATTTTAAATTAGCAAGATAAATATAAGTTATCATAAATAGTATAGCCGCTAAAAATAAAACAAAAAATAGTGCATCATTGTAATATCGAAACATTAATGTTAAAATTCCAAAAGCTAAAACAACTGATACCGCTTTTAAAACTAATGGTATTTCTAAAAATGCATATTTTATAACTCCTATAAAATATCTTATTGGCGAAAGAGCCCACTTAATAAATTTATAGGTAAAGCTATTTTTAATAAATGTTTTTGCTTTTAGCCTTGCTACAATAGTTACAAAAGTTAAAAGCTGAACTAAAACTATAAACCCTAATGACAGCAATACTAAATTATATGAATATTCATAAAAAAGCCATCCGTATGTGTATATAAGGGCTGATAAAAGGGCATTTATAAATGCAATTATTTCAAGTGGTATTCTATCTATAAAATTAAGCGAAACTTCATTTGTTCCTTTTTTATTTCCTATAAAAGATACTAATATAAACATAGATATTGCACACACAATAGCTGATACAATTATAACACCATCGATTATTTCCCTTGTTAAAAATATTTGCTCTATTAAATTTAGTATGCCTGCTTCTTGGCCGAACATATATCCTAAATACACTTCATCTGTTAGATGTAATTCAGCTATCAAAACTTCGCTATTACTCCCCGTTTGTGTAACAATTAATTCGCCATATTTATTAAGCTCAAATACCTCTCCATTCTTACCTGTAAAAATATCGCCTGCTTTATAACTATCTCCATTCACAGTGTATATAATAGAATCGCTTTCTTCATCATATTCACTTATCGGTTCAATATAGGTAATTTGTCCATTTTCTTTTAAATAGAAATTATTTTTTATTTCATTTAAGGAATATAAATAATCAAATTCGTTTAGGTACTGCAATTCAAACATTATTGCAGTACCCACTGGATATCCTGTTATTGTTATTGTATCTGTTAAACTACTCATAAATTCAGATTCATCTGACTTAATATTATCAAACAATACAGTTCCATCTTCATCAGTAAGTTTTATTTGTGTTCCTTGCAAATAATTATCTGCATCATAGGATATCAATTCCACAAGATTTTCTTTGCTGTTAGTTTGACCATAGTGTTTTAGATAGCTCATATTGTTTTCTAAAAAACTATCTGCTGATTCTTTCGTACCACCTGCATAAAATTCTTCAAAAGTATCATATCCTGTAAAATCAAATTCAGTTGAAATCCCTTTAAATGTAGAGCCTATAATAAAAGTGCAAATTGAAATTAGCGCTAATAAAAAGGCCATTATTCTAATTAAAGCATTTTTCATCGTTTAGCACTCCTTTTCATTAAATAAAAACCGCCACTTATAGCTATTATAAACATTAACATTCTTACAACTTTTTTCATCTTAATATTCCATCTCTTTCTCATACTTTAAATCACTTTTGAGAATCTTCAAATTTATATCCTTGCCCCCATACCACTTTTATATATCTTGGCTCGGCTGGATTAATTTCAATTTTCTCTCTTAAATGTCTAATATGAACAGCTATAGTATTTTCAATTCCTATAGGAGCATCTTGCCATATATCAGTGTATATTTCTTTTGGCGAGAATACTTTATTGGGATTTTTCATTAAAAGTTTTAAAATATCGTATTCAGTTGGGGTAAGTTTTATATTTTCGCCATCAACGGATAAGTTTTTTGCTTTATCATCAAGCAAAACTCCTCCAATTTGAATACTATCTTCATTTAAAACTTTAGCTCCAAGCTGGGTATATCTTCTTAGTTGTGATTTTGCTCTTGCGATAACTTCTATAGGATTAAAAGGCTTTGTTATATAATCATCAGCTCCGCTATTTAGCCCTTTAATTTTATCACTATCTTCACTTTTTGCCGTTAATAAAATAATTGGAGTATTAGAAAAACTGCGCATTTTTTCCATCGCTTCAATTCCATCCATAATTGGCATCATAATATCCATTATCACTAAGTGGATATTATTGTTTTTTGCTATCTCAACTGCTTCTTTTCCATTATAAGCTTTAAAAAAATTATATTTTTCCATACTCAAATAAATTTCTAAAGCATTAACAATATCTTTTTCATCATCACAAATTAAAATATTATACATTTAATTATTATTCCCCTCATTTTGAAAGTTTATTTTCAAAATATCCTCTTTGCTGTCCTTAAGTATATTTTGCCATAATTAATATTAATTATAAAGTAGTTAAATTATTAAGATTTAATTAAGAAATCTTACTTATTTTATATTATACCACAATACATACAAATTAAAAACATAGATATTAAATTATATCTATGTTTTTTAATTTATTTGTTTTCTATAAATTTTTCTAGATAAATTTTATTAGCCGCCTCTACTTTTTTATAGTATTCATTATAAGAGGAGCTGAGTATTCTCATATTTGGTATAAACACATCGTTATATCCAAAAGAAGAATTAAATTCTTTTATAATATTTGCAAGTTTTGCAGCTGGATGATTTTTATATTCTTCACTTTCTTTAAAAATCATATACTCCTTTAAGTTATCTTCATTATTTTTTAAAAACTCTTCAGGGTTATCATAAGCATTACTCATCGATTGAATAATTTCATTTATTTTACTTGTATTTATAAAATCAGTGTTTTTATCTAAATACTCTTCTAAATCACTTGGTATATTTAAACTCGGAAGATTGTCTAAAAATAAAATAATTTTATTATAGGCTTCCTCTTTTTCTTTTGTTATTATCTTTTCATTTAAAAATCTTGAAAAATGAATACAGATAAATCTTCCATAATACCCTGGAAATGCCTCCAATAATTTTTCTAGAATATTTTCTTCTTTTTCAATTATTTGTAGTTCTTTTTTTATATCTATATAAGATTTATTATCTATTAATTCTTTTAGTATACTTTCTTTTTTTATTTTTCTAGTATTTTCGAGTTCTTTTTTTAATAATGTTTTTTGCAAGGAAGAATTTGTTTTATCTTCTAAAATTTCTCTAATTTCATTTATAGATATCCCTAGTTTTCGTAAAACATAAATTTTATCTAATCTATCTATATCCTTCTGTGCATAATCTTTATATCCATTTTGAAGTATCTTTGGGTGTATTAAATCTTGTTCATTATAATATTCAATAGCTTTTTTAGTTAAATTTGTTTTTCTCATCACTTCGTTTATCAGCATATAATCTACCTCCTAGTTTAATAATAAACTATACCCCAAGGGTTTAGTCAAGTTTTATATTTATAAAAAAGCAAAACAGCTAAAAAACTGCTTTGCTTTTAAATTAAATATTCTATTATTTATCTTCTTCAAAGGTTTTAAGTTCTAAAACTTTTGGAGATATAGTTATTTCTGGCATTAATTCTTTTGAAATAGTTTCAAGCATTAATTCAATTTTTTTAACGTCTTCTTCTGGGAATTTTTCTTTTATCCTATCCATAACTACTGCGATATACTCATAAGTTATTCCTGTGTATTTTAAATACTTATCGCTAACTTCTAAATAAAACTCTCTTTTATCTTCTTTATTTTGAATTTTTTTTATGTAGCCTTTTTTTATAAGGCTATTTATTTTATAAGCAGCATTCGGTGATGAAATTTGCGCAAAATCAGCAAATTCTTTAACCGTAGGTCTGCCAAGAGCATAAATAACCTCTACGCAAAATGTTTCAACTACAGAAAGGCTAGCTTCTCTATTTTCAAAATTTCTAAAAACAGATTGATAAAATTTTAATTTAAATTTTGTATATACTTCTGCAAAATATTTGTCTAACATATCTAATACCTTCTAAATTAATCTACTACAACAAATGATAATTCGCCTTGAGCGGCTACTTTACCATTAACTTTTGCCACAGCTTTACCATATCCTATAGGTCCACGTCTTTGAGTTAAAACACATTCAAGCTCAATAATATCTCCTGGAACTACTTGCTGTTTAAATCTTGCATTTTTAATTCCACCAAAAAGCACTTTCTTACCTTTATATTCTTCTAAAGATAATATTGCCACAGCACCAACTTGTGCTAAAGCTTCTATAATTAAAACTCCTGGCATAACAGGATATTCTGGGAAGTGTCCTTGATAGAAATACTCAGTTGCAGTTGTAGTTTTAATGCCTTTTGCTGATTCTCCCGGAACTAATTCCACTATTTTATCTACTAATAAAAATGGATATCTATGAGGAATAATCTCTTGGATTTGCATACTATTTAATTCCATAATTAAATTTGTCCTTTCTATATACTAAAATTTATTTTTAAACTTTTTTAAATACTAATGAAGCATTATGTCCACCAAATCCTAGTGAATTTGACATTCCATATTCTGTTGTAATTTCTTTTGCAGTATTTTTTACAACATTTAAATCGCACTCTTCATCTTCTTCCTTAAATCCTATTGTTGGAAGAGCTATACCTGTATTTAGTGATAATTGAGTCATAATCCCTTCAACAGCACCAGCAGCGCCTAGAAGATGTCCTGTCATTGATTTTGTTCCTGAAACTAAAACATTTTTAGCTTCTTCCTCAAAAGCAATTTTCACACTCATAGTCTCGCCCTTATCATTCATTGGAGTACTAGTTGCATGAGCGTTAATATATCCAATATCTTTTTTAGTAAGTCCTGCATCATTCATAGCTTCTACCATTGCTCTTGCAGCACCTGAGCCATCTTCAGATGGAGCTGTCATATGAAAAGCATCGCAAGTTGAGCCATATCCAACTACTTCCCCTAATATTTTTGCTCCTCTTTTTATTGCATGCTCATATTCTTCTAAAACTACTACACCAGCACCCTCACCCATAACAAAGCCATTTCTTTCTTTATCAAATGGTATTGATGCTCTTTTTGGATCAGTGCTTTCTGAAAGAGCACGAAGTGAAGTAAATCCGCCTATTCCTAAAGGAGTGATACTTGCTTCTGTTCCGCCGCAAACAGCCGCTAGTGCATATCCGTCTCTTATCATTCTAAAAGATTCGCCTATTGAATTTGTTGCAGATGCACAAGCTGTTACAATACTAGTACAGCTGCCTTTTAAGCCGTGTGCAATAGCAACAGCACCAGCCGCCATATTAGAAATTGCCATTGGTATAAAATAAGGTGACACTCTATCAAAACCTTTTTCTAAGCCTTTTGAATGTTCTTTTTCTATTTCATAAATACCGCCAATACCACTAGCAATATTAACAGCGCATTTTGTTTTATCCATATTCTCATCAGTTATTCCGCTTTGCTTTACAGCTTCATTTGCCGCTATTAAAGCATACTGAGTAAATACTGCATATTTTCTTAAATCTTTTTTATCTATAAAATCTGCAATGTTAAGATTTTTAATTTCTGCTGATATTTTAACTTTGTTATTTTCTGTATCAAACTTTGTAGTAAAATCAATCCCACAAACACCGTTTGTTGCATTTTCCCACATTTCATTTACATTATTACCGATAGGTGTTACTGCTCCCATACCAGTTATAACTACTCTTTTTTTCATAATATAGAATCCCTTTCGTTTTTAAATAAACTTTTTCTACTTATTTTAAATTACATATGCATTCCGCCATCAACCGAAATTACCTGACCTGTTAGGTATTTTGAATCATCGCTTGATAAAAATGCAACTATTTTAGCAACATCTTCACTTGTTCCAAATTTATTTAATGGTATTTGTGATAGCATTTTTGTTTTCACTTCTTCTGGAAGGCTAGCTGTCATATCTGTTGTAATAAATCCAGGTGCAACTGCATTTACATTAATGTTTCTTGCCGCAACTTCTCTTGCAAAAGCTTTAGTCATTCCTATAACTCCTGCTTTACTAGCACAGTAGTTTACTTGCCCTGCATTTCCTAAAAGTGCTACAACACTTGCCATATTAACAATTTTACCTGATTTTTGTTTTATCATAGTTCTTGAAACTGATTGCATCATATTAAATGTGCCTTTTAAATTAACATCGATAACTGCATCAAAATCCTCAGGACTCATTTTCATTAATAAGCCATCTTTAGTTATGCCTGCATTGTTAACTAAAATATCAACTGTTTTAAATTCTTTAATTGTTTCTTCAACTATTTTTTGGCAGTCTTCATAAACAGAAACATCAGCTTTAACTAAAAGAGTTTTCACTCCAAGAGCCTCGCATTCTTTTGCTGTTTCTTCTGCTGCTTCTTTGCTTCTTGAATAGTTTATAACTATATTTGCACCTTTTTTTGCAAGTTCTAGGCAAACTGCTTTACCTATACCTTTTCCTGCACCTGTAACTATAGCTGTTTTATTTTGCATAATAATAACCGTTCCTTTCTTGATGTTTTATATTTTTTGCACTTATTTTAAAAACGATAAATCTTCACTCATTATTCGATGTGAAAAAACACAAAACTCAAAGTTTGAAAACTTATTTTCAAACTATTATCCTTTTAAATTTTCTTTAATTTCACCGACAACTTTATTATAAGACTCGGTATCTTCTATGTTATAAACTTTTATTTCAGGAGCTGTTTTCTTAATAAATCCAGCTAATGTTTTGCCTTGTCCGATTTCTATTACTGTATCTATTCCTGCATCCTTCATATATCTTATTGAAGATTCAAAATCCACTGGATTCTTCACTTGAAGAGCTAAAAGAAGTTTTAATCTTTCAATATCATCAGTTGACTCTGCTATTGTGTTTAAAACAACTGGGATAGATGGCTTATTAAAGTTTTCATTTTTAAATCTTTCTTCTAAAGCTTTATGTGCAGGATTCATTAATGTTGTATGAAAAGCACCTTCTGTTTCTAGGAAAACTACTCTTCTTGCACCTTTTTCTTGGCATAATTGTGCAGCTTTTTCTACTGCCGCTCTTTGTCCTGATATAACTATTTGTCCTGGGCAGTTTAAATTTGCAACACTAACTACTCCATAAGTGCTAACAGTTTTACAGCACTCCTCTATTATATCTTTATCAAGCATTAAAATAGCCGCCATTTTACAAGGAACACCTTGAGCTGCTTGTGTCATTGCTTTTGCTCTATAGTTTATTATATCTATAACCTGTTCTTTTGAAAAAACATTAGCTGAATATAAGGCTGAATATTCACCAAGGCTAAGCCCCATAGACATTTTTGGTGTTATGCCATCATTTTTAAGCATATCTGTTACACCAACAGCAAAAGCTGTCATAATTCCTTGAGTATTTATAGTTTTTGATAAATCTTCCATAGGGCCATTAAAGGCAATTTCTCTTTTATCTTCTTCTAATAAATCAAAAACTGATTTAAATATCTCGCTATTAGAATAAAAATCTTTACCCATTCCAACCTTTTGACTTCCTTGTCCTGAGTATACAAATCCTAATTTCATATAAGTGTTAATCCTTTCTCACTTTATGTAGTTTAAAATAAACTATCGATAACTTCTTTTACCGTTGTAATTTCATTATACTGCCCAGCTCTTGCTCCTGTAAAAAATAATCCTTCTTCCCAGTTGCCATTAAAAGCTTCGATTAATGCATTTGTTATGCAGTATCTAGTTGTTGCAGGGTTGCAAACACCCATACAGTTTACACATCTAGTTGGAGCAACTCTTTCGCCCGCTTTAATTTTTTCTATAAGCGGACTTTTTAAAGCTCTTCCTGGAAGACCAACAGGGCTTAACACTATTTCAATATCACCCTCTTGTGCTTTTAGCATAATATCTTTATGCTCTTTAGTCGAATCACATTCTTGTGTAAAAATAAACTGTGTTGCCACTTGAACACCAGCAGCGCCTGCATCTATTAAAGATTTCACTTCTTCTTTTTTTAGTAATCCGCCACCTATGTATAAAGGAATTTCGCCGTAAGGAGCACACACTTCTTTTACTTCACTTAATAATTCATGTAAGTTTTTGTAAGTTTTATTTACAACTTCATCTGATTTAAAGCCTAAATGTCCACCAGCCTCAGCACCTTCGATAACTATAAAGTCTGGTTTTCTATCATATCTTTTTTTCCAGCTTCTTAAAATCATTTCAGCAGCTCTTGCGCTAGAAACGATAGGAGCTATTAATATATCGCTATCGCCAACTATTTCAGGAAGTTTCATAGGAAGACCTGCACCTGAAATAATAGCATCAGCACCAAATGCGATACTATCTCTTACTATTTCATCATAGTTTATAGCAACCGTCATTATATTAATACCAATAAGACCATTTCCACCTGAAATTTCTTTTGCTTTTTCAATTTCTTTTTTAAGGCCTATTTTATTTGCAGCTATGGCATCTTTCCAAAATCCTTCTTCCCTAAAGCCAGGGTGTGCGGCTGAAATTACACCCATTCCGCCCTCTTTTGCAACGGCGCCAGCAAGACCTGATAAAGATAGTCCAACTCCCATTCCACCTTGAAGAATAGGCTTTGTTAATTTATTTAAAGATTTCATATACATCATTCCCTTCTATATGCATTAGATGTGTTTTAATAGTTGTTATTTTATTAATTTTTTTGCTTCTTCGTATTCTGCCATTAAAGTTTCTAATATATCATTTAAAGGTTTGATTTCTTTTACAAGTCCACTAACTTGTCCTGACATTAATGAGCCTCTTAAAGTATCTCCCTCAAAAACTGCTCTTCTTAATGAGCCTAGTGTAAATTTTTCAAGCTCGTGCTTATCAGCGCCTTCTTTTTCTAGTTTTAAATATTCTCTAGTCATTTGATTTTTTAATACTCTAACTGGAACACCACTACTTCTTCCTGTTACAACTGTGTCGCTATCTTTTGATTTTAAAACAGCTTTTTTATAGTTTTCATGTATTGGACATTCTTCACTAGCTAACAGGCATGTTCCTATTTGAACACCAACAGCACCTAAAACTTCAACTGCTAAAAGCTGTTTTCCTATAGCAACACCACCCGCTGCAACAACTGGAATACTTACAGCTTCTATAACTTGTGGTACTAGTGCCATTGTTGTAAGTTCTCCTACATGTCCGCCACTTTCTGTTCCTTCTGCGATAATTCCATCAGCCCCTGATTGCTCCATTCTTTTTGCAAGTGTAGCACTTGGAACTACTGGAAAAACTATAACTCCGTTTTCTTTCCATCTAGGCATATATTTTTCAGGATTTCCAGCACCAGTTGTAACGAATTTAATTCCTTCTTCAATAACTATTTCAGCTATTTCATCTATAGATGGATTCATAAGCATTAAATTTAAACCAAAAGGCTTGTCTGTTAAAGATTTGCATAACTTAATTTGCTCTCTTACCTGCTCTGGGTTCATACCGCCTGTTGCGATAATTCCCATCATACCACTATTTGCACAAGCTGCTGCAAATTCTCCTGTTGTAATATTTGCCATTGCGCCTTGTATAATTGGGTATTTCGTTCCTAAAATTTTATTTAATTCCATTTATTTTATTCCTTTCAATTCGCTTTATAAGAAAAGCCTTGTTTTCACTTTTATCGTAAAAGATTATATTTAAGTATTTAGTAAAACAGCACCATATGATAATCCTGCACCAAACCCTACACATATAACCTTTTTATTTTTTTCTATTTCAGCTTCATATAAAGCCATTGGAATACTCGCCGCTGATGTGTTTCCATATTTTTCAAGATTTAAGAAAAATTTAGAATAATCACATCCTAATTTTTTAACGGCTAA
The DNA here is from genome assembly GCA_964369205.1 of uncultured Oscillospiraceae bacterium. Taxonomy (GTDB): domain Bacteria; phylum Bacillota; class Clostridia; order Oscillospirales; family Ruminococcaceae; genus RGIG3102. The sequence goes on from CAYJEK010000014.1 coordinate 31,822, forward strand.
ATCTATAATCCTTTTGTTCGCTTGATGAGGTATTATTAAATCTATATCATCTAAAGTTAAGTTGTTTTCGCTTAAAAGTTGTTTTACAGCTTTAGTCATTTTTTCAGTTGCAAATCTAAAAACTGCCTGACCGTCCATTTGAAGTTTATTATTTTCTTTTGATATAGATAAAACATCTTCATCATCACTCACAAACCCTGACACTGATGCAAAAGTAAGGTTTTCTTCCTTTTTAAATATAGCAGCACCTGATCCATCTCCAAATAAAATTGCAGTTTTTCTATCTGTTATCTCCATAACTTTTGATATAACTTCACTACCAATAACAAGTGCATACTTACCTTTATACATATCTAATAGCCCATTTACAACACTGCAAGAATAAACAAACCCTGAGCAAGCCGCATTTAAATCAAAGCAGATAGCATCTTCTTTTATTCCTATATTTTTTGACACTTCACAAGAAACAGATGGTGTTTCTTTATCCGGTGTAAAAGTTGCAACTATAACAATTTTTATATCTTCAATATCAATATTTCCATTTTTTATAGCTTCTTTTGCACTTTCTGTTGCAAGAGATACATTATTTTGATTACTAGAAACAAATCTTCTTTCTTTTATGCCAGTTCGAGTTGTTATCCATTCATCGCTAGTATCCATTATTTTTTCAAAATCAAAATTTGTAAAAACTTTTTCTGCTTTTGAAATTCCATTTGATACAATTCTTAATCCCGACATTTATATCCCCTCTAAATTTCTTCCTATCTCGCGCATTTTATCATAGCGCTGACTTTTAATTTTTTCTGGTTTTTGTTTTAGCATTTCATTTAGATATTTACTTATAGTTTTATCTATATCATAAAAAAGTTTATAAGTATTCAATTGCTCACCTTTAATTTCTTCTTCAATAATATCATCGGCAATATTATACTCTTTTAAATCATATGCTGTAAGCTTCATTATTTCAGCCGCTTCCTGCCATTTTGATGAATCTTTCCAAAGAATTGAGGCAAAGCCTTCTGGTGATAAAACTGAAAATATCGAATTTTCAAGCATTATAATTTTATTAGCTGCCGCAAGTGCAAGAGCCCCACCAGAGCCACCTTCACCTGTTACCACTGAAATAACTGGCACTGTTAAACTACTTAAAAGGGATAAGCATTCTGCTATAGCTTCTCCTTGGCCGTGCTCTTCTGCTTCCATACCTGGGTATGCGCCTGGTGTATCTACAAAAGTGATAATAGGACGATTAAATTTTTGGGCTTGCTTCATTAATCTTTGAGCTTTTCTGTATCCTGCTGGATTTGGCATACCAAAATTGTATTTAATATTTTCTTCTAAGGTTTTTCCTTTTCTGTGCCCTATAACAGTTACTGGAACACCTCTATATAAAGCTATTCCTCCAAGAATACTTGAATCTTCTTTATATTGTCTATCTCCGCAAAGCTCCACAAAATCAGTGAATAAATGATTTATATACTCATCAATATTCGGCCTTTTAGCATCTCTTGCCATAAGAACTCTTTGCGCCGCTGTTATTTGTTTTTTCATTTAATTTTTTCCTTTCAAAAAGGCTATTATTAATTGCCTAGAGAATGAATTTTTAAAATATTTCCAAGAGTTGACTTCATATCCACTCTTTTAACTATCATATCTATAAACCCTGAATTTAAAACGTATTCCGCTGTTTGAAATCCTTCTGGAAGTTTTTGTCTTATAGTTTGTTCGATAACCCTAGGGCCTGCAAAAGCAACTAGAGCTTTTGGCTCTGCTATTATAACATCTCCAAGAGATGCAAATGATGCAGTAACCCCACCTGTTGTAGGGTTTGTTAAAACAGTTATATATAAAAGTCCTTTATCACTGTGAGCTTTTAGTGCAGAAGATGTTTTTGCCATTTGGAATAAAGAGTATATTCCTTCTTGCATTCTAGCCCCCCCTGATGCTGTAAATATAACAACAGGTAGTCTATTTTTAGTTGCATATTCAAATAATTGTGTTATCTTTTCGCCAGTAGCACTTCCAAGACTCCCCATTAAAAACCTTGTGTCCATCACTGCAACACAGGTTTTCACTTTATTAATATCACCAACAGCGCAAACTACAGATTCACGAAGACCTGTATTTTCTCGAAGTTTATCTATCTTCTCGCTATAATCTGGGTATGATAGAGGATCTTGAGTTACCACTGATGTAAATAACTCTTTATATTTTGAATTATCAAATACTCCCTCTAATCTTCTTTTTGCTGAAAGAGGGAAGTAATACCCACAAAGTGGGCATACATTATTATTTTTTCTTATTTCTGTGTTTTCTACTTCTTCACCACAGTTTTTACAAACTATCATTTTTGAAGTAACATTTACTTTACTAGCATTTGATGGTTTTTGCTCTGCTAATTTATTTAAAAATGTTTTTCTATTTTGAAACGGATTCACTATATTAGTATTCCTTTCTATTTTTTATTAACTGAAAATTATTTTAATTTTCACCAGTTGCCTCTTTATAAGCTTTTAAAATATCATCAATATTCTCGCCCACAAAGAATGTATTGTAATCACCTTTTAAAATTTCTTTATGATACATTAATAAATGCTGAAATTCTAAGGTTGTTTTTACTCCAAGGATAACTGTTTCCTCTAAAGCTCTTCTCATTTTTCTAATAGCTTCAAGGCGAGTTGCACCGTGAACTATAATTTTGCCTACCATTGAATCGTAAAAAGGAACTAGTTGCATTCCATTATAAATACTGCTATCAACTCTTACGCCATTTCCTCCTGCAAAATGCAAGAATTCTATTTTACCAGGTGATGGTGCAAAATCTTTTTGAGTATCTTCTGCATTTATTCTGCATTCAATTGCATGCCCTTTAAAAGTTACTTCTTTAAAACTTAAAGAAAGATTTGATGCAATTCTTAATTGCTCTTTAACTATATCTATCCCCGTTATCATCTCTGTAACAGGATGTTCTACTTGAATTCTAGTATTCATTTCTATAAAGTAGAAATTATTATCTTTATCTAAAATAAATTCTATAGTACCAGCATTAGTATAATTTGCAGCCTTTGCAGCTTTTACTGCTGCATCGCCCATTGCTTCCCTTAAATCACTACTTAAAGCAGGGCTTGGTGCTTCTTCTAGTAATTTTTGCCCACGTCTTTGAACTGAACAGTCTCTTTCGCCTAAATGAAACACATTTCCATGATTATCTGCAAGTATTTGAAATTCGATATGCTTTGGTGCATAGATATATTTTTCCATATATAAACTACCCTCACCAAAACAGCTAACAGCTTCAAGAGATGCAGAATTGTAATTATCTAAAAGCTCGCTCTCTTCATTAACTATACGAATACCACGACCACCGCCGCCACTTGATGCTTTAAGCATAATAGGATAGCCCATATCATTAGCCATTTTTTTAGCTTCATTATAATCCTTTAAAACACCTTCAGAACCTGGAACAACTGGAACACCTGCTGAAATCATAAGGGCTTTCGCTTTTGCTTTATTACCCATATTATCAATAACATCAGCGCTAGGACCTATAAATTTTATTCCGTGCTTTTCACACAGCCTTGCAAAATCAGAATTTTCAGATAAAAATCCATATCCTGGGTGAATAGCATCACAGCCAGTTGCAAGTGCCGCTGAAATTATATTATTTATATTCAAGTAGCTATCTTGAGATTTAGCAGGACCTATACAAACTGATTTTGTTGCAGTTTGTATATGAAGAGCATCTTTATCTGCTGTTGAATAAACAGCAACTGTTTCGATATTTAGTTCTCTACAAGCTCTTATTATCCTTATTGCTATTTCACCTCTATTGGCTATTAACACTCTTTTTAACATTCAATTTCTCCTTTTTTAAAATTCTTAAATTGAAATTTCAAATAAAACATCATCAAATGCTACAACATCTTCATTCTTGCATTTAACACTTTTAATAACACCATCTACTGGTGCTGTTATCTCACTCATCATTTTCATAGCTTCAATTAAACATATAATTTGGCCTTTTTTAACAGTGTCTCCAACAGTTACAAAAGCTGGCTCTCCTGGAGCTTTTGAAGAATAAAAAACGCCTACTAAAGGAGCTTTTACCTCTTGTAGATTTCCATTTGTATTCTCACTTACTATTTCCTTGGTTTTTTGTGCCGGCTGACTTACTACAGGCGAAGGCATTTGTACATTTTGATTTGCAGCAGGAGCCATTTGCACAACTGGTGCTGGTGAATATTTTTCTAAAACAATTTTTTCATTTTCAACTGAGTAGCTTAATTTTGCAATACTACTTTTTTCAAAAAATTCTGCTAATTTCATTACATCTATATGTGCCATTTTAAGACCTCTTTCTTTTTTTACTTTATAATTAATTTGATTTTTTTTGATAAGATTTTACTTATTTATCTAAAATTACAAAACTGAGCTTAAAATTATAAAAATTTTAAGCTCTAATTTCAATTATTATTTAGTTTAATTTTTCATTTACAGTTTTAACAATGTCACCAATTGTTTTTAAATTAGCTAATTCTTCATCTGAAATTTTAATTCCAAATTCGTCTTCTAGTGCCATATTTAATTCAACAGCATCTAGGCTATCAGCTCCTAAATCATCCATAAGTGTTGTTGCTTCTGTTAATGTTTCGATATCGCAGCTTAATGTATCTGCAATTACTGTACAAACTTTTTCTAACATAATAAAATGCCTCCGTAATTTAAAGTTAAATAATTTTAGTTAAAATATTTTAAGTAAATATTTAAGTTAAGTATACTCCGATTTCATATAAAAGTCAAGCTATGTGTTAGTTATTCTTAAATCTTTCACAAAAACCTTTCTTCTAAAAATATATTTTACATTGAATTTGCCATATAATTTGTCAAAAAAAATAAAACCCAAAATGGGTTTTATTTTTTAGTTTAATATTTCTTTAATTTTATTTTTAATATTAAGAAGTAGTGAGGGTTTCTTTTCCTTTATTACAACTTCATTTTTCTTTGTGTAATACTGCATAAAATACTCTTGGCTATTTAATGGATTTTCTTTTTGCGGTTTTTTGATATATTCCCCATTCGCTTGTAAAACTCTTGCTTTTACATTATCTTTTAATATTATATCTAAAATATGATTTATTTCTTTTTTAACACTGTCATCTTTTATAGGGCATGCAACTTCAACTCTTCTTTGGGTATTCCTTGTCATTAAATCGGCAGATGAAATATATATTTCCTGGGTATCTCCTTCTCCAAAGCTAAATATCCTTGAGTGCTCTAAATATCTTCCAACAATGCTAATTACCTCAATATTATCCGTTATCCCTTTTACTTTTGGAAGTATACAGCAAATCCCTCTTATTATTAAAGTTATCTTAACACCTTTTGATTGTGCCAAAACTAAGGCATATATAAAATCTGTGTCAGTTAGTGAATTCATTTTAAAAATAATTCTTCCTTTTTCGCCTTTTTCTCTTTCTATCGCGATTTTTTCAAGTAACTTTGGTTTTAGAGTTTCTGGCGCTATTAATAATTCATCACTTCTTCCTGTAATACTTCCAATACTCATATTCTTAAAAAATTCAATAGAATCTCTACCTATTACTTTATCTGCTGTTATTAAAGATAAATCTGTATATAATTTTGCTGTTTTCTCATTGTAATTTCCTGTTGCCACTTGAGTTATGTATTTTATTTCATTTTTATCTTTTAAAGTAATAAGGCATAATTTTGAGTGGGTTTTATATTCATCAATACCATATAAAACTCTACAGCCTGATTCCTCTAATCTTTCCGACCAGTCGATATTATTTTGCTCATCAAATCTTGCACGAAGTTCCATTAAAG
>CAYJEK010000015.1:0-36884 GCA_964369205.1 uncultured Oscillospiraceae bacterium
ACCTACTAAAATTGCTATATATTCTCGTAAATCTAAATTCACAGGAAAAGGGGAGAGTATCGAAAATCAAATTGAACTTTGCAGGATGTATATTGCTACTCATTTTCCAGAGTTTGATAAAAACAATATACTTGTTTTTGAAGATGAGGGGTACTCTGGTGGGCATCTTGATAGACCAAAATTTAAAGAGATGATGGAGCTTGTTAAGAAAAAAGAAGTATCACATATTGTTTGCTATCGCCTTGATAGGGTGAGCAGAAATATTAGTGATTTTGCATCTTTAATCACAGAATTTAATTCGCTTTCAACTGATTTTATATCTGTTAAAGAAAATTTTGACACATCTTCTCCTATTGGTAGAGCGATGATGTATATTTCATCTATATTTTCTCAGCTTGAAAGGGAAACGATAGCTGAGAGAATTCGTGATAATATGAGAGAGCTTGCGAAAACTGGTAGGTGGCTGGGTGGCACAACTCCAACTGGATACAAATCAGAAGAAATAGAAAAAATCACTATTGATGGCAAGGCTAAAAAAGCATTTAAACTTGTTCCAATAAAAGATGAAGTTGCACTTGTAAAACTAATATTTTCAAAATATTTAGAAAATAATTCGCTAACTAAAACTGAAACTTTTTTAATTCAAAATGGATATAAAAGTAAAAACGGCAAAGATTTTTCAAAGTTTGCACTTCGAAATATTTTAAGTAATCCTGTTTATATGATAGCAGACAAGGCTGCTTTTGAGTTTTTTGAAAAGCAAGATATTGAAATCTTTTCAGATATAACTGAGTTTGATTCAAAATCTGGTTTAATGGCATACAATAAAACTATTCAGCAAAAAGGCAAAACTAATAAAATAAGAGAAATGAGCGACTGGATAATTGCAGTTGGAAAGCACGAAGGGATTATTTCGGGTGCTGATTTTGCAAAGGCACATTATATGCTAAATGAAAATAAAGGCAAATCTCAAAGAAAACCAAGAAGTAATGTTGCACTTCTTTCGGGTATAGTAGTTTGCAAAAACTGTGGTAGTCCAATGAGACCAAAGCTTTCTCAAAGGCGAAATGTAGACGGACAGCTTTCATATCAATACTTATGCACGATGAAAGAGCGTAGCCGAATGTCAAAATGTGATATGAAAAATCCTAGTGGAAACACTTTAGATAAATTAGTTTGCGATGAAATTAAAAAGCTTTCTTCTGATTCAAGTTTGTTTTTTAAAGAATTAGAAGAGCAAAAAAGAAGATACACAGCAGACACAAGCAGTGTGAAAGATGAAATTTCAAGGCTAAATAATCAAAAAAGTCAATTAGAAGAAGATATTTCAAAACTAACAAAAACATTAGTAAAAGTTGCAGACACTCCAGCAGAAATTCATATTTTAAATGAAATTAAAGATTTAGATGACACTCTAAGAATAACTAAAAATTCTATAATTGAATATCAAAATATTATAGGAAACACAGTGATGACTGATAGTGAATTTGATTTATTAAAAGATTTACTGATTAATTTTTCACTCACTTTTGAAGATATGGCAATAGAGCAAAAAAGAATGGCCATAAAAACATTTGTTAGAAAAATTGTTTGGGATGGCGAAAATGCTCATATTTATCTATTTGGCTCGGCTGAAAACGAATTAGAAAGCATAAATCACGATGATTTAATCAAAATGGGTGAGTTTGAGCCGATTAACGAGGATAGAAAATGAAATATTAATGGCATTTCGCAAACTAAAATCTTATGAAAATGTAGTGTCTTTAGATGATAGTATAGGAGTGGATAATGATGTATCTGTATTAACTTTAAAGGATAATATTAAAGATGATTTTTCTATAGAAGAATACTGCGAAAAAAAGGAACTAAAAGAACAGATGACAAAATTAGTAATGGAAAAATTAAGTGGTAGAGAAAGACAAATTATAATAATGAGATACGGGCTTAATAATACTGAAAAACTCACACAACAAAATATATGTGAAATACTAGGAATATCAAGAAGTTATGTTAGTCGTATAGAATCAAAAGCTTTAGAAAAATTAAAAAAAGCATATATTGATAGTAAAGAAAATTAATTTAAAAATATATTAACATTGATAAACTTTAATAATTATGATAAAATGGTATTATATACCAATTTAAAAAGTTAAAGGAGTTTATTATGTTAGATTTAGAGAAAAACAGCAAAAATTTTGATGGAATTGATTTCAAAGAAGAAATAAAAAAAATGCAAAAAGAATTGTTTGTTATTCAGCAAAAAATCAAAGAGAAAAACATTCCTGTTATTATTTTAATAGATGGACTTAGCACTGCAGGAAAAGGTAGCATGATGGGTAAAATTAGTGCTAGAATGGAGCCTCGCGGATATAAAATACACACATTAAGTAAAGATGATAATAAAAATCTAAGGCCATTTATGTACAATTTTTGGCTCACTATACCGCCAAAAGGAGATACTGCTATTTATGATGAAGCTTGGTATCAAGAAGTTTCAAATTTATTAAAAAAAGAAGATAAAAAAGTAGATAAATACATAGACGAAATAAACACGTTTGAAAGACAATTAACTGATGATGGATACTTAATATTAAAATTCTTTTTAAATATTAATAAAGAAGAGCAAAAAAAGAGAATGTTTGATTTAGATGAAGATAAAACTCATACATGGAAAATAACAAGAAGCGACTGGGAAGAAAATGAAAATTTTGATAAAATTTTAAATGATAGAAAATTTGTTTTAGAAAAAACAAACACTAATAATGCCCCTTGGCATATTATAGATAATAATAAAAAAGATGAGGGTGTGTATCAGCTTTTAAAAATTTTAACAGAAGAGGTAAATAGGCTTTTAGAAGATAATATTAATAATGAAATAGTATCAAAAACAAGTGTAAATCTTTTAAAAATGCCAAAACTATCTGAAATTGATTTAAATAAAGAAATAAGTGATAAGGAATTTAAAAAGGAATATAAAAAAGAAAAAGAAAAACTTAAAGATCTACATAGTCTTTTATATAAAAATAAAATACCTATGATAATAGCTTTTGAGGGCTGGGATGCAGCTGGAAAAGGTGGTGCTATACGTAGGCTATCTTGGTCTTTAGATACAAGAGGATTTGATGTTTACTCAATAGCAGCGCCTTCAAAAGAGGAACTATCAAAGCATTATTTATATCGTTTTTGGAATAAGATTCCAAAAGCTGGGCATATAGCAATGTATGATAGATCTTGGTATGGTAGAGTTATGGTTGAAAAAATAGAAGGCTTTACTAAAAAAGAAAGATGCGATATGGCCTATAATGAGATAAATGAATTCGAAAAATCTCTATCTGATTTTGGTGCTATAGTTTTAAAGTTTTTTATACATGTAGATAAGGATGTTCAATTAGAGCGATTTAATGATAGAAAAAATAATCCTGAAAAACAATTTAAAATAACAGATGAAGACTGGCGAAACAGAGAAAAATGGCCAGAATATGAAAAAGCTATAGATGAAATGATAGAAAAAACATCATCAAAAGAAGCACCGTGGATAATTGTAGAGGGTAATAATAAGCCGTATGCAAGATTAAAAGTTTTAAAAACGGTAAGAAAAGCTTTACAAGAAAGATTAAAATAAAATAAAAGTCGAGTAAATTTTTTGCTCGACTTTTGTTTTATATTCTTGTCCTATTTTTGAATAAAAGGTTGTATACAGCTCATATTATTTATAGGTAGGAGGCTTTTATATGAGTGAAAAAAGATTAGTATATATACAGGTGTTTTTTGTGTTTGTAGCAGTAGTTTTGCAAATTAATATGGTTAGGATAATGTGTTCTGATTATTATCTTAAAGCCGAAAATCAAACAAATAAAACAATTCAAATTTCTTCAGGTAGAGCTGAAATTGTGGATTCATCTTTTAGAAAGATAACGGGAACACAAACAACTCTCACAACACTAGTTGAAACAAATACCACAGATTTACAAGAAATATTTAATAATTTATCAAAAGAGGATAAAACAAAATTTATAAATCAAATAGAAAACTATAAAAGAGTGGTGGTGGATTTAGAAACACCAATAGAAAATCAAACAATGTATTTAACTAGTGAAAGATATAGTGAGAATAATATAGCTCAGCATTTAATAGGGTATTTAGATAGTGAAAATAATGGTGTTACAGGAATTGAAAAGGTTTTTAATGAAGAACTTAAAAATAGTGGTGAGATAATAGATTTACAATTAAAAGTTAATGGTGTTGGAGATATTTATGGTGATATAGAAAAAACAATTTCTGTAAGAGAAGATGTTTTGAGCCTTACAATAGATAATACAATGCAAAGATTAAGTGAGAGTATTGCTAAAGAGTATATTGAAAACGGCTCGATAGTTATTATGGAGAGCGCCACAGGCAAAATATTAGCGATGGCATCAATGCCAACTTACGATGCCAATAATGTATCAAACTATTTAGATGAAGAAAATTCACCTCTTTTAAATAAATCTCTACAATCATATGAGCCTGGAAGTGTTATAAAGCCATTATGGGCAGCTCTCTCGCTAGAAGAGGGCTATAATAAAGATGCTTCATATGAATGTAAAGGATATACAGAAATTAATGGACATAGGTATAACTGTTTTAACCATACAGCACATGGAGTTATTGATATGGAAGAAGCTTTAAGAGTTTCTTGTAATAGTTATTTTATAGATTTATATTATAATAATAAAGATTATCTAACTAAAATGATGGCAAATCAAATGAATTTTGGTACAGCTATTGAAATCACTAATAATTACTATACGAATGAAGGATATTTTCCATCTTTAGATGAGCTTTATAATATAGGTCAGTTATCCTCTGTAAGTTTTGGACAAGGTAAGTTTTTGGTAACACCCATACATGTAACGGCATATATGAATATTTTTGCTAATGATGGAAAATATATAACTCCACAGATAGCTCAAGGGATATTTGATAGTGTAAATTATGAATTAATAGAAAATCTATATGAGTATGATGAAAAACAGGTAATAAGTAAAGAGACAGCAAATATTATAAAAGATATGCTTATAACTGTTGCAATGGAAGGGAATTCCAAAAGAGCAGCACCAAATTATTTAGAAGCTGCTGGAAAAACTGGAACTGCGCAAACAGGGATAATTAAAGAAGATGAAAGTGAAGTTTTAAATGCTTGGTTTTCAGGGTTTTACCCGGCAGATAATCCAAAATACACAATAACAGTGCATTTATATGATGGAGGAGAAAGCGCCACAACAGCAACAACGATTTTTAAAAAAATATGCGATCAAATTTATTATTTACTATATCCAAAAGGAGATGAAGAATAAAAAAGATGAGTAGTAATACTCATCTTTTTTATATTAGTTATGATTTTAAAGTATCAATAGTTATTAAAAAAAGTTGCAAATATCATAATACTTAAAGCGATAATAAAATTTAATTTTAGAAGAAAAACTAGTTTGTGATTTTCTTTACTTAAATAGTGTTTTATTATATTAAAAAACAAAAGCGAAACTCAAATTAATGAGTTTCGCTAAATTTATATATTATTCAATTTTATTATTTACCAATATAATTTTTTATATTTGCATCAGGAGTTATTTTTGCTTTTATAATTGGTAAATTTGAAGTAAGTAGTGAAGTTATCCCAGGGCCGTGACCGTGTCCATAGCTATCGCCATGTACCACTATACCAAGAGTACTCGCTCCTTTTTTGTATGCTCTTCCAACTGTATTAGTGTGATCTTCAATTAACACAAAGTCACCAAAGCGAAGATTATCAAGTCCTAATTCTTTGATAGCTTCTTTATCTGTTGTCATAATATCATAATCACCAGTATGTGAATTTGAACTTCCAAGTCCAGACCCCATCAAATATGCCGGAACAGTTGCCACTACTGGAACAATTAATTGTCCATCAACAACTTCGATTCCCATATTTTCTAGAAGTTTTGGATCTATACCACAACTGATAACGCTCTCTTCAAAGCCCTTGATTAATAATCCTTGGCCGCAGCCTTTAACAAGGATTTTATCATCGATACACATTTTTTCTTTATCTTCTTTAGAAAATTCGATTATTGTGTGCTCTATACCACCGTGACCGCCTAATAGATAGCCTTTTGCACCTTTAGCTTCTCCGGAAACTACTATCGCTTCATTTCCACAACAGCCTAATACCATTAAAGCGTTATTTTCATCACTTATTTCATTGCGGATACTAACACTCGGTTCTAGATGGTCACCTCTGAATTTATATACGCTATCTCCAACGCCGATGTTGTAAGCTATACCTCCAGTGGCTGGCAGGCATAAAACTTTACTATCAACTCCATTAATTCTATAATGGTTACCTCTACTTACCGGATGATGAATTTTGCCCATTAAGGATATTACCGCAAGATCTTCCTTATTGGTTTCTATCTGAGCCATTGGACTCACCTCTTTCATTGTTTTTTCTTTTTTCATTTTCTTCTTTATCTTTAGGTTTAGTATATCATTTTATAGGAAAAATTTCAAGTGAAATGGAAATGAAAAAAAAGGATAAAATTTATTGAGTTTGCATATTGATTATTTTATAAAAAAATAGTATAATATAGATAATGTGGTGAAAATCACACAGAATATTATTAAAAAGGCTATAAAAGAGAATAAGAATATATTGGAAATTGTAGAGAGAAATCGGTTGGTGAAAGATTTTATTTTTAAGTATTTGTGCCACTCTTTTGCCCAAAGTGAAATAAGCTTTGCGTAGCTATGGCGTTAACATAGGATAAAGTGATTAAAAATTTATTTAATTTTTAATAATCTGGGTGGTACCACGGTATAATTAATATTTATCGTCCCATAAAGCATAATATAGCTTTATGGGACGTTTTTTATTTAACAAAGGAGAAATTAATTTATGAAATGGACATCTTTAAATGAACTTAGAGAAAGATATCTAAAATTCTACGAAAACAAAAATCACACAAGGCTAGACTCATTTTCACTGGTTCCGCAGGAAGATAAGAGTTTATTATTAATAAATTCAGGTATGGCGCCTTTAAAAAAATATTTTATGGGACAAGCGGTAATGCCAAATAATAGAGCAACAACTTGCCAAAAATGTATAAGAACACCTGATATTGAAAGAGTTGGAATTACAGCAAGACACGGAACATTTTTTGAAATGCTTGGAAACTTTTCTTTTGGAGATTATTTTAAACATGAGGCAACACAATGGGCGTGGGAATTTTTAACACAGGAACTGGAAATTCCAAAAGATTTACTATATATAACAGTGTATGAAGATGATGATGAAGCATGGGATATATGGGTGAATGAAAGAGGAATAAATAAAAGCAATATGAAACGTATGGGTAAAGAAGATAATTTCTGGGAAATTGGTTCTGGTCCGTGCGGTCCTTGTAGCGAATTATATTTTGATAGAGGATTAAAGTATGGCTGTGGAAAAGATGATTGCACAGTTGGATGTGATTGTGATAGATTTATTGAAATATGGAACTTAGTTTTCACACAGTTTGATTCAGACGGAAAAGGCAATTATACTCGCCTTGATAAACCTAATATTGATACTGGTATGGGACTTGAAAGACTAGCTTGCATTATGCAAGGTGTTGATAATATGTTTGAAGTTGACACTATTGCAAATGTTATAAAAGAAGTTGAAAAAATTTCAGGTGTAAAATATAAAGAAGATGAAAAAACAGATATCTCTGTAAGAGTTATAACAGACCACGTTAGAAGTACAGTATTTATGATAAGTGATGGTGTTCTTCCAAGTAATGAGGGAAGAGGATATGTTTTAAGAAGACTTTTAAGAAGAGCTGCAAGACACGGCAGAATGATAGGAATTAAAGATTTATTTTTAAATGTTTTATGTGACACTGTTATAAGTGAAAGTAAAGAAGCTTATCCAGAACTTTTAGAGAAAAAAGATTATATCAAAAAAGTTATATTAACAGAAGAAGAAAGATTCTCAAAAACTATCGATATGGGTATGATGAGATTAAATGCATTAATCGAAGAAATTGAATCTAGTGCAAATAGCGAAACTGAAAGAATGCTAATGGGAGCAGAAGCATTTAAATTAAACGACACTTATGGCTTCCCGTTTGATTTAACTAAAGAAATTTTAGAAGAGCATAATATAAAAATAGATGAAGAAGGCTTTAGAAAATATTTAAAAGAGCAAGCTGATAGAGCAAGACAAGCTAGAAAAAAAGCAGGGGAAGTTTCTTGGAGTGATGATTTATTCCAAACTCTTGAAATAAATGAAACTGAATTTTTAGGATATGAGACACTAGAAAATGATGCAAAAGTTTTAGCTATTGCTGTGGATGGTGAATTTGAAGAGGCAGTATCAGTAGATGAAGAAACAAAAGAAGGTGTTTTAGTAGTTTTAGATAAAACTCCATTTTATGCTCAAGGTGGCGGACAAGTTGCTGATAGAGGTGTTTTAGAAACTGAAAATGCAAAATTATCTGTTTTAGATTGCAAAAAAACTGCTAAAGGTGTTTATGTTCATACTTGTATTTTAGAAAAAGGTGTTTTAAAAGCAGGGGATATGGTTTTAGCTAAAGTTGATAAAGTTACAAGAAGAGCAACTGAAAGAAATCATACATCGGCACATTTATTACAAGAAACCTTAAGAAGAGTTTTAGGATCACATATCCATCAATCAGGCTCTGAAGTTGATGAAAATAGAATGAGATTTGATTTCACTCACTTTAATGCTGTAACAAAAGAAGAGCTTGAAAAAATAGAAGCAGGTGTTAATATAGCTATTTTAAGTGCTTTAGGTGTAAATTCTTCAGTTATGAGCATTGAAAAAGCAAAAGAAATGGGAGCTATAGCTTTATTTGGTGAAAAATACACAGATGAAGTTAGAGTTTTAAATATAGCAAATGAATCTATTGAACTTTGCGGAGGTACACACGTTAGAAATACTTCTGAAATAGGATTGTTTAAAATAATTTCAGAATCAAGTGTTGCAGCGGGAGTAAGAAGAATTGAAGCTGTTACAGGAGCAGGTGTTTTAAAATTAATTAAAAAGCAAACTACTCAACTAGAAGATATCGCAAAATCAGTTAAAGCTAATAACTTAAATGATGTAACTGAAAAAGTTGCTCAAACTTTAGATGAATTAAAGAAAACACAACAAGAGCTTGATAAAATGAAGCTTGAAATCGCAAAAAGTAAAGTTGATGGTGTGTTCTCATCACCTGAAATGGTGGGCGATACAAAAGTGTTTACTGCATTTTTTAGAGGAACAACAAGTGATGCACTAAGACAAATGGGCTTTATGCTAAGAGATAAAGAGGAAAATAGTGTTGCTGTTTTATGTGGTGAAGTAGACGGAAAAGTTACTATAGCAGCAGCTTGTGGCAAAAAAGCTATTGAAAAAGGGCTTAAAGCTGGAAGTATTGCAAAAGAAGTTGCAGCGGTTACAGGTGGTTCTGGCGGCGGAAAACCTGATTTTGCTATGGCAGGCGCTAAAGATGCATCTAAAGTTGATGAAGCTTTAGAAAAAGTTAAAGAAATTATTGAAAAAATGATATAAAATAACTTTGTTTTAATTAAAGGAGAATTTTAATTATGAGTTGTATTTTTTGCAAAATTATTAATAAAGAAATTCCAAGTGAAATAGTTTATGAAAATGATAAAGTGCTAGCTTTTAAGGATTTATCGCCACAAGCACCATTTCATATTTTAATTATTCCAAAAGATCATATAGCTTCTCCTAGTGAATTAACAAGTGAGAATGCTTATGTTGTAGGAGATATAGCGCTTGCAGCAGCAGAAATTGCAAAAAAAGAAAACCTTGAAGAAGGCTATAGATTAGTAGCGAATTCAGGCAAGGATGCAGGACAAACAGTGTTCCATTTGCATTTTCATATGCTAGCTAAAAGAAATATGGCTTGGCCTCCAGGCTAAAAAAAGAAAATTCGGGCATTTTATATGCTCGGATTTTCCTTGTTTTTGAAGAATAAAATTTAAAAAATAGGATTTTTATATGAGTAATATAAGAAATATATACATTGTTGCTATTAGTTTAATTTTAGCTTTTATAATTCAAATAACACTTTCAAAATCAATAACATATATTGTTTTGCTAGTGTTTATTTTGGTATGCATTTATATGTTTTTCATTAAGAAAACATATAAAAAAATTATCCTATATAGTGTTTTAGCAGTGATTTTTTCAGCGCTTTATTTAAATGTTTATAATTTATATATCGAAAGTACTATAGATAGATTATCAAATGATAATACTAAAATAGAAGGGTATATAACTGAAATTAATAATGATTTTTCATTTGGAAGTAGATACACATTAAAAATTGAAAAAATAGATGATGAAAATACATATGAAACCTTTGTTTATTTTTATAGTGATGAAGATTTCAGTCTTGGAAAAGAGATGTATATATATGGAGAACTCAGCAGCAATTTTTCATCATATTCTACTTACTTATTCTCAAAAAATGTTTTTGGAACATTTAATTTTGATAATATAGAAATTAAAAATACTAGTAAAATAGATATTAATATTTTAGGTGCATTAATTAGAAATGAAATATTAGATAATATGCAAAAGCTTTATACGGGTGATGTTTTAGCCTTATCTATGTCTATAGGGTATAGCGATAAATCTTTAGTTAATGAAGATATATTAGAAGATTTTAATATTACAGGTATTTCTCATATGTTAGTAGTCTCAGGCTTGCATGTGGGTATAATTAGTTTGTTTTTGAATTTAGTTTTAAGTAAGATACCTATAAAAAAGAAAACAAAAAATATAATATTATCAGTTTGCCTTTTGTTTCTTTCTGTAATTATAGGCTTTACATATTCTATTCAAAGAGCTGTTTTTATAATGATTATCCTTTTATTATTAAGGAATTTTAAATTATACCCAGACACATTCTCATCTTTATCTTTAATTGTAATATTAACGGTTTTGCAAAATCCATATTCTAGTATAGATATAGGACTTTTGCTTTCATATATTGCATTTATTGGAGTGATTATAGGAATAAAATTTACTGAAAATAAAAATTATAATACAGTTTTAAAAGCAGTTGTTATATCTCTTTTTGCAGTAGTTTTTACAATTCCAGTTTTATCTTTTTCAGGAATTAAATTAACACTTATTTCGCCTATAGTAAATCCATTATTTTCTTTTTTAATTATGCCAGTGGCAGTTTTATCTTTTTTTACTCCAATAATTAGCTTTATTAAAATTTTAAGTCCAATAAATAATATTTTAGTTTTTATAAATACAAGTTTAATTAATATATTTTTGTATTCTGTAAATTTTATAGCAGATAACTTTTACTTTTCTTTTATAGATATTAGTAAAGGGATTTTCCAAGTTTTAATAATAACTATTATAACTACTTCATTAATTTCTACTTTACTTTTTAAGAATAAGAAAATGATAGCAGGGGTAACTGCATTGTCTTGCATAATTTCAATTTTATGTTATAATCTTATAAGTTATAATACTGTAAGTGTTACAATGATAGACACTGGAAGATTTGTTTCCTCTATAATTAGATATGATTTTTCTATTGATTTAATATTAAAAGAAAAAATAAGCGAAGAGGAGATAAATTATATATTAAAGGATAATAAAAAAAATGAATTTAATAATATAATACTTTGTTTTAGTGAAGAGTTAGAATTTGATTTATCAAAGTATGCAAATGAAGTGTATGAGTTTAGAGAAAATGAAAGCTATGTTTTTGATAGCTATGAATTTTATATAGAAAACGGAGATTTATTTAAATTATCTTCTGGTGAATTAACTGTTTTAACTAGTCTTGATAGAGATGTAATTAACGAGGAAGGGATATACTTTTTAGCGTCAAACCCACCTAATGTTTTTAATTTAAATGAAATTTATTATTATCAAAATGGAGTGTTATCAAATCAATATAAGGAGTTTATAAATCTTAATATTGGTACACGTGTTTATGATAATATTACAATAAATGTTAATTTAATAAATGGCAATTATAATATAGTAAAGGATGTTCATAATTATGCAAACTGGATATAAAATTAAAGATAAAGAACTAAAAAGAGCGTGGCTAGTTTTATCTGAAGATAGCTTTATTGGCCAGGAAAATTTAAAAATAATATTAAATATAGCTAAAAAATATAATATAGACGATGAGAGCATAATTAATTATTCTATAAAAAAACCTGATTTTAATAAATTATTAGATGAAAGCCAGACGGTTGGTTTTTTTGGGGATAAATTAATAGTTTTAAAATACTATAATTTACTAGATTTTAATGATGAAGAAATAAATAGTTTAGCAGAGATAATTAGAAATAGCGAAAGTACACATTTTGCTTTTATTTTCACTTTAAATGATATGAAAAAAGCTTCACTTAAAAAATATAGTAAATTTTATGAAGCTGTAAGAGAAGATGGAATCACTTTAATCGTTGATAAAATTGATGATAAATTTATAGAAGAATTAATTCTTGAAAGATGCAAGATAAATAAAACTGAAATTTCAAAACAAACTGCAAGGATAATTATTAATCAAACAGCAAAAGATATAGGAATAATAATTAATGAAATTGATAAATTGTGTGCCGCTTCAAACTACACTGAAATAGATGCTGATTTACTAAATGAGATGCTATCAAAAACATTGGAGGGTTCTGTTTTTGATATTGTTGATTTAATATGCAAAAAAAATATAGTGAAAGCTTTAGAAAAATTAAATATACTTTTTCATAATAAAGCTGATGAAATTGGAATTCTTGCTGCTTTATCCTCAGCATTTGTAGATATGCACAGATCAAAGCTTGCTCAATTAAGAGGGCTAAATCACAATAATGTCCACAAAGATTTTGAAAGCAAATCAAATGCTTATAGATATCAAAAAGCAATGAATAATCAAAGGGCTTTTACAAAAGAAAAGCTAGAAGAAATTTTAAACTTATTACTAAAAGCAGATTTAGCATTTAAAAGCACATCGGTTGATAAAAAAGAATATCTATCAGTTTTAATAGCTAGAATAATGGCAAAATAAAAATAAAGAGGTACATTTTTAATGGATAAATTAAAAATTAGTGAAGTTGTAGTAGTTGAGGGGAAGTATGATGCTATCACTTTAAATAATGTTATTGATGGGCTTATTATACCTGTTAATGGGTTTTCTATTTTTAAAGATGATGAAAAGAAACTGCTGTTAAAAACATTAGGTGAAAAGTTTGGTATAGTTTTATTAACCGATTCTGATACTGCCGGATTTAAAATAAGAAATTATATTCAAAATATCTGCAAAAAAGCAGATATAATAAATGTGTATATTCCATCAATTAAAGGAAAAGAATCAAGAAAACAAACAGCTTCAAAGGAAGGTACTTTAGGCGTTGAGGGAATAAAAAAAGAAATTTTAATAAAGTGTTTTGAAGATGCAGGTGTTGGTTTAAAAAAATCAGAAAATAAAAACGAAATTACATACACCGATTTATTTTTACTTAATTTATCTGGAACAGATAATGCAAGCGATAATAGAAAAAAAGTTTGCGATAAACTTGGAATACCATATAAATTATCAAAAAAGGCATTTTTGGAGGTTTTAAATAGAATGAGTGATTTAGAAATGATAAAAGATATACTAAATGAAAAACCAGCTTTATTTTGGGATTTTCATGGAACTTTAACGCATAATGATAATCAGTGGATAGACGCTGCTAATTTATTAGTTAATGAATTTTATAAAGAGGACAATATAACTAGCGAAATGATAGATAAATATCTTCATGGGAAATGCCTTCCATGGTGGACTTATCCTGATAGAGATACTCGCCATTTAAGAGAGAATGATGGTTGGTGGAAAAGTTGTAATGATGAATTTGAAAAGGTATTTATAAATTGCGGACTTTCAAAAGAGAAAGCTGCACATATAGCACCACTTATAAGAAAATATGTTGTAAATCCTGTTAATCATAGAGTTTTTCAAGATGCAAAAATAACCCTTAAAACTTTAAAGGATAGAGGATATAAAAACTATCTTCTTTCAAATAATTTTCCAGAACTTGAAGAAATGATAAAAGATTTAGGACTATCAGATTTTTTTGAAGGTATTATAGTTTCAGCAAAAATAGGATATGCAAAACCGCGAAAAGAGATTTTTGATTATGCAAAAAAAATAGCTAAAAATAGTGATAGCTATGTTATGATAGGTGATAATCCAAACGATGATATGAATGGTGCAAAGAAAGAAGGCTTTCAAACTATTTATATAAACACAAGAAAGAATAAAGAGTTATTTAATGAAAATATGGATTACAAAGTTAATTCATTAATAGAAATTTTAGAAATATTAAAGTAAAGAGAGAAATATGAAAGAATACATAAAAGAATCATTTAAAGAATTTAAAAATATAAAATCACTAACGACTGTTGCACTACTAGGTGCTGTTGGAATGATAATTAGTATGTTTACAATCGATGTAAATCAATATTTAAGAATAAGCTTTGAAAGTGTAACACATGGAATAGCAGGAATGCTTTTTGGACCATTTTTAACAGGGTTTACAGCAGTTTTTTTAGACACATTAAAATTTTTAATACGTCCAGTGGGAGTTTATTTTCCAGGATTTGCGATTAATGAATTAGTTATAGGCCTTGTTTACGGTTTTATGTTTTATAAAAAAGAAATAACAGTAAAACGAGTTTTTTTATCAAGGGTAATTATCGTAATAATCGTAAATTTATTTTTAACTCCGCTGTGGCTATCTATTCTATATGGACAGGCATTTGAATTAATGGCAAGTGTTAGGTTAATTAAAAATGCTGTTATGCTTCCAATAGATACATTTATTTTATATCAGCTTTTAAAATTTACTCAAAAGGTGTTTAAAAAATAATTTCAAGAATTATGAATAATAAATTTACAGTTTGTAAAAAAACATTAAAACAATGAAAAACTTATTTTTATATAGTAATATTATGATATACTGATAATATAAATAGAATTTTAGGAGGTTGTCAGTATGCGTAAAGTAGTGCTTTTAATTATTTTTTGTTTTGTATTGTCAGGGTGTAGTGCAAAAGCCAAGGAAGTGAAAACAGCTGATGAAGAAGTAAGTGTAGTGGAAAATAATGTAGAAGAAGAAAATGAAGAAGAAATAAAAACTTCTACAGCCAATATAAAGGTTTTAAAATATGCTGTTATACCAACGGGCGAGCATAATGCATCAGCAGATGTTGATTTTAATGATGATAGAACAGTTGTTTTAACAAATTTTTATTATGATGGAAAAGCTCCTGATGTTTATATAACACTTGGAAACTTTGATGATAATGGAGCTTTTATAAAAGGAGTTATTGTAACACCGCTAATAGAGGGTGTTTATAAAGGTGATGAATATAAATTTACACTTGCAAGTGATATAGATTTAAATGACTATTCAGCTATTTCTATATGGTGCGATAACTATAGCGAAGATTTCTCTTCGGCTAATATTATAGATATAAATTAAATAAAAAATGCTACCGGCTACGGTAGCATTTTTGTTTTTTTAATAATTAATCCTTTTTAAATAGAATTCTATTTGAAGAGGATTTTTTCTTTACTGATTTATCAGCTTTAAATAAAAGTTTATTTCCTTTTGGAGTAACTATTTCAGCTGGTTTTTCTTCTAAAATAGCTGGTGTTTTTTCTAATTCTTCAGATGGATTATTATCTGTAATAGGAGTTTCGTTTTCTTCTAATTTAGAAGCAAAAAAGTTTACAAGTCTTTCATTTTCAGATAAATTATCATCACTATTTTCACTGGTGTCATCATTTAATGTGTCTAAAGTATTGTTTTTAAGCGTTAAAGTCTCATCTTTAGTGTAAGAATTGGTGTTTAGAGTTTCACTAGAAAATAAAGCTGAAAAATCAACAATAGGCTCATCATTTTTTGCATCATTTTTTGCATCATTAGATTCTGTAATTTCTTCATCGTCTTCACTATTAGAAGTTAAAGGTGTGATATCTTCGATAATTTCTTCTTTCATATTATCATCACTATCTATATTATTTGAAAATAATTCGCTAATAGAAAGAGTTTTTTCTTTTTCCTTTATTAATTCTTCTTCAATTTCTAAAATTTCAGTTTCATTTAAAAGCACAGAATTTATAGTATCCTCATCTTTAAATAAACTGCTAATTAAAACAGTATTTTCAGAAGGTGTTTCGTTATAATTATTTTCTAGCTCTTCAATTACTTCAGTAGGAGCTAAAGTTTCAATAGCTGGATTTTTTTCTGGCTCTTCATTTATTAAAATATCGCTATTAATTTTAAAAGGTATATTATTACTTTCATTAAATAAACTGCTAATTAAAACAGATTTTTCCTCAAAATTAGAGGTGTTATCGATTTCTTCTTCGCAGGATTTATTATCCTCTTTATTTAATTGTGTATCATTAGAAAATAAACCGCTAATAGATAAAGTGTTTTCATTTGTATCCTCGAAAGTGCTTTCATTAGAAGTTTCATTTACTTCTATAGGGCTAGTATCTTCTATAGCATCCTCGTTTTCATCTTCAATATCTTCCTCTTTAATAGAAAATAATGATAAAACAGCAGCATCTTTATCTTCTTTATAAGAAGCATCTTCTGTGATTTCTAAAGTGTTTTCTATACTGCTAGTTTCTATTTCTATTGTATCAACCTCTTCGCCAGTGATTAAAATATGTTTTCCAGCAAGAGATACAGATATTGAACAAGAAATCCCAAAAAAACCAAGAACAATAAAACCAGAAGATAAAATTAAATCAGATATAATGTATGAGCCATCTAGTAAAGAGAAAATAAAGCTTGTTAAATATGCTGAATTTAATAGCATAAAACTTGAGAATCCAAAGAAGTATAAGCTAGGATAGCTAGATGAAGTTGGATAATTTATGCATCTAAATAAAGATAAAAATAATAGTAAGATAGAGGCTGAAGAGAGGCTTTCAAATAAATAAAAATTATTGTTAGTTGAAGAAACATCAAAAATTATCGTTTGCAGAGATAAACCAATTATAAAAACACTCGTTGGGATTATATAAAATAGATTTTTAATTGATAATTCGTCTCTTGATAAACTGTATATTATAAGGCCGATACCTCCAAGAAGTATAAAAATATCATAATAAATTAAACTTCCAAAGTTTATTCCGTAATATGTTATAAAAAGGACACCAGAAATAAGTGTTAAAACTTTACTAATCGTTGGGACACGGAATGTTTTAAATGATTTATTTGAAAAAACCAAAATAGAAGCACATAAAAACATTAAAAATACTATACCCATTAAAAGGGGATCTGAAATTAAATCTAAGATATGATTTTGATTTAAATAGTTTATCTCAATCATACGAGCCCCAAAGGCAAGAATACTAATAACGGTTAAAAGTAAGTTTAAAAAAATTAACATTAAAATGCTCCTTAAAAAAATGTAATAATTATAAGATTATTATAATAAACTTATAAAAGGCAATATATCATATATTGTAATATAATTAGAAAAAAAATACAAGTTATTTTCGATTATATGCATAAAAAGGAAAATAAAAATTAAAAAAACAAAGTTAAAAGAGGAGGAATTTAAAAATGAGAAAATTTGTGTCAGTATTTATTGTTCTTTTAATGACAAATTTTATAACGCCAATTATTTTTTACACCTTTGGAGGAATAACAATCGATAGCTCTTATTCAAATGAAGAAGTACTTGATGAATTTATGGAGATAGAGCAAGAAGAGTTAAAAGAATTAAATGACATCTCTTTAGTAGCGCCTGAAAATTATTTTGAGGATAAAGTAACTTTATATAATTTAGAAAACAATGAAATAACTACAATAGATTTACTAGATTATCTTATAGGCACAGCTGCTTGTGAGATGCCAAGCTATTATGAAACAGAAGCTATTAAAGCGCAGATGATAGCCTCTTATAGTTATTATTTATATGTTTTAGATAACCCTACCTACCTTCAAACATCATATGTTCCTTTCAATGAAAATTTAATGCAAGGATATGCATCAAAAGAAAAATTAATGGAATATTGGCAGCTTGATTTTGATACACATTATTCAAAATATTTAAGAGCTGCAAACGAAGTTTTAGGAGATGTGTTAATATATGAGGATAAAGCAATATTAGCTTCATATTATGCCGTATCCTCAGGAACAACTCAAAGTAGCGAGGATGAATGGGGACAAAAATTAGATTACCTTGTTAATGTAGATAGCTCGTTTGACGCAGTGAGCGAGGATTATATGCAGATGGTTTCTTATTCTAGCCAAGAAATATATGATAGATTAAATGGCAGTTTTGCAGGCTTTAAAGATTTAAATGTTAGCGAAGCACAGGATTGGTTTTCAGAAATTGAATATACGGCTGGTGGCTATGTTAAAAATATAAAAATTGCAGACTCATATGTAACGGGTACAGATTTTAGAAATAGTATGGCATTAGCATCATCATCTTTTATGGTGTTTTATGAAGATGGAGTGTTTTCAATTGCTACAAAAGGATACGGACACGGAGTAGGGATGAGTCAGTTTGGGGCTAATGAATTATCAAAAGACGGAAAAACTTATAAAGAAATTTTAAGTCATTATTATCCAAACACAGAAATTCTTGAAAAAACGTAATACATAATATATAATTAAATAAAAAGATTTAAATAAGGAGAACTATTATGAATTTTAAAGAATTAGCACCATCCATTCAAGAATTATTAGTTAAATATAGAAGGGATTTCCATATGGAACCAGAAATCTCTTTTGAAGAAGTGAAAACTAATGCAAAAATAATAAAGTTTTTAAAAGATAATAATATTGAAATTTTGCCTGTTGAATCGGGATACTCTGTTGTAGGGATTATAAGGGGCGAACAGGAAGGTAAAACATTTGGTATTCGCGCTGATATAGATGCATTACCTATGCCAGAATTAAATGATAAACCTTATAAATCAAAAACTGATGGAGTTATGCATGCTTGTGGTCATGATGCTCATACAGCTATTTTAATGGGAACAGCACTTTTATTAAATAATGTTAAAGATAGTATAAAAGGTAATGTTAAATTATTTTTCCAAGCAGCGGAAGAACAAATTCCAGGTGGAGCTATTGGGATGATAAATGCAGGGTGTCTTGAAAATCCAAAGGTAGATGCAGTAACGGCTTTTCATGTGAATACTGGCCTTGAATGCGGGAAAATAGAATATGGAATGGGTGCAATGCAAGCAGCTCCAGATACTTTTAAAATAAAGGTTGTTGGGTATGGTGGTCATGGAGCATATCCACATAAAACGATAGATCCTGTTGTGATTTCTGCAAATTTAATTGTAGCAATTCAAAATATAGTAGCTCGCTCAATAGATCCTTTGCATTCAGGTGTTATCACTGTTGGAAGTATACACGGTGGCTCAAAAGAGAATGTTATTGCAGATGAAGTTAGTATGCTTGGAACAATTCGCTCATTAGATAAAAACATAAGAGAAGTTTTACATAAACGACTAACAGAGGTTTGCAAGGGTGTTGAAATATCTTTTGGATGCAAAATAGAACTTGAGATAATGAAGGGCTATCCAGTTTTAGTAAATAGTAAAAACTTTATTGAAGATCACATAGTTTCATCTGTTTCAAAGGTAGTTGGCGAAGAAAACTTAAGAACAGATAAAACTCCAACTATGGGAGGAGAAGATTTTGCTTATTTCTTAGAACACTGCGAGGGGGCGATGGGCTCTCTTGGAGCTGGAAATAAATCAAAAGGGATAACAGTGGGTGGACATAACTCATTATTTGATATAGATGAGGATTGCCTATCAATAGGTGCTGCATCTCTTGCTCAAATAGCATATGATTATTTAAATAAATAGTTTTAAAATAAAACAGCTATAAAAAGCTGTTTTATTTTTTTGTGTTTTATGATAAAATATAGCTTAGCTTATTTATAAAAAATCTTAAATAAAATATAGCTCTTAAAACAAGGAGTATTCTAAAATGAAAACAGCTTTAGTTAGTATAAATAGTAAATATATTCATTCGTCACTTGGTGTATGGTATCTTTTTGCTGCAGCAAAAGAAATAGGAATGAGTGATGATATAAAAATAATAGAGGGAACAATTAATCAGCCAATAAATGATTTAATAGAAGAAATATTAAAAGAAGAGTTTGATGTTATTGGTTTTTCTGTTTATATTTGGAATATAGAAGTTGTAAAAAAAGTAGCTTCAATAATAAAAAAAATAAAGCCATCTATAAAAATATTTTTTGGAGGACCTGAGGCAAGTTTTGATGCAAGTAATTTAATTCAAAAAGATTATATAGATTTTATTATATCAGGTGAGGGCGAGGGTGCTTTTCAAGATTTATTAAAATCTGAATTTAAAATAGATGAAAAAATAATTTATGGCACTCAATCAAATTATATAAATCCATATACACAAGAATACTTTGAAAAACTAAATGGGAGAATAGTTTATATCGAAACGAGTAGAGGCTGCCCATTTAGCTGTGCTTTTTGTTTATCAGGAAGAGATGAAAATGTTAGATTTTTTGATTTTGATGAATCTATGCATAATTTAATTAAGCTTTCAAATTCAGGCACACAAACAGTGAAATTTGTTGATAGAACATTTAATTGTAATGATAAAAGAGCTCTTAAAATTTTTAAATTTATAAATGAAAAATTAGAAGAGGGCATTATTAAAAAAGATGTTGTTTTCCATTTTGAAATTGAGGCAGAATTATTTTCAAAAGAAACTTTAGAATATTTAAAAACAGTCCCAGAAGGTTTATTTCAGTTTGAAGCAGGATTGCAAAGCTTTAATCAAAAAACTCTAAAAGCAGTATCAAGAAATGATAAAATAGAAAAATTAGTAGCAAATTTAAAAGAAATAGCAAAAATGAAAAATATTCATTTACATATTGATTTAATAGCGGGCCTTCCATTTGAAGATTTTGAAAGTTTTCAAAAAGGGTTTAATTTAGCTTATGAAATAAATGCTGACGTTATACAGCTTGGTTTTTTAAAATTATTAAAAGGTTCTCAATTAGAAAGAGAAAAAATAGAGCATGAATTTATTACACAAGATTTTTCTCCATATCAAGTGATGGAAAATAAATACATCTCTTATAGTGATTTAGTAAGACTTCATAGTGCAGAGGATGCCGTGGAAAGATTATTAAATACTCAAAAATTTAAATTAACAATAGCTTTCGTGTTAGAAAAATTAAAAATAGAATCATTTACATTCTTTTTAAATTTTGGTGAATATGTTAAAGAAAAAGGAATTAAAAATCCATCTCTAGATTTATATGCGAAAACATTATATGAATTTTTAACAATAGAAAAAAATATGAAAGAAAAGGAATTAAGAAATATTATGGCAGCAGATTATATGGTGTGCCATAATACAGGAAAACTTCCGAAGTTTTTGCAAATTCAAGATAGCAGATTAAAGGATATTCAAAGAAGCTTAAAAGAGGATGAACATAGCATTTTCAATGATATAAACTCAAAAGCAAAAGAAGCCAAAATCGGTATATGTATTTTATATAAAGAAGACAAAGAAGAGGTATTATTAGTTGATTACTCAAAAAAACATAAGGTTTTAGAAAGATTTAACTATGAAATTGTTAATTATGAGTACTTTTTAAAGAAAAAAGCGACAAATAACACTTGATTTAACTCTATGAAAATGTTAAAATATTCGGGTATAATATAAAGAAAAATTATTATTTTATAATATTTGAGATATAAAAAAAACTAAATTTTAAATAAAAGCTTTTACAAATATATTATAAAAAAGCAAATAGAAAGATTAAGGGGTAGAATATGAAAACAGTTATTATTGCTGATTCAACGTGTGATATTGATAAAAAGCAAGTTGAGGAGTTAGGAATAGAAATCGTACCATTAACAGTATCGTTTGGAGTATATCAATATAAAGATACTATAGATTTATCAAAGGCTGAATTTTTTGATAAATTAGCAAATGAGCCAGTTATGCCAGTTACAAGTCAGCCAAGCCCAGAGGCATTTGCAGAAGTGTTTAAAAAACATAAAGAGGCTGGAAACGAAGTAGTGTTTATTAGCATTGCATCGCTTTTAAGTGGAACATTTCAATCTGCATCAATAGCAAAAGCTATGGAAGAATGTGATAATGTTTATGTTGTTGATAGTTTAAGTGCAACTGCTGCATTTGGAATTCTGGTAAAATATGCGTGCCAACTTCGTGATGAGGGAAAATCTGCAAAAGAAATTTATGAAATATTAGAAGAGAAAAAACATAAAGCTAATATCTATGCGATGATTGGAACTTTAAAATACTTAATTAAAGGTGGCCGTTTATCAAAAGCTGCAGGAACTATTGGTGGTGTTTTAAATGTTAAACCAATAATTAATGTTAAAGATGGCAAAATTCACACCCTTGGAAAAGCAAGAGGAAAAACTGGTGCTTATAATGATGTTATTGAAAGAGTTAAAGAATTAGAAATAGACACTGATATGCCAATAACATTAGTTGAGGCAAGCGATAAAGAAGCTTTAAAAGAATTTGAAGCACTTTTAATAGAAAATGATATGAAATATAACTGGGACTATGCTGAAATAGGCAGTGTTGTAGGAACTCATGTAGGACCTGGCTGTGTTGGTATTGCATTTTTTGAAAAATAATTTTAAATCGCCATTTATATGGCGATTTTTTTATAATTATACATAATATTTATTGACGAGAATAGAAAAATTATGTTATTATAGAATATAAATATAAAAAAAGGAAGAAGATAAGTATGGCTCAAAAAATAACTGCCCCAAGAGGCACTCAAGATGTTTTAGCAAAAGATAGCTATAAATGGCAACTTTTAGAAGAAAAGCTTAGAAGTATAGTATCTCAATATAATTTTAAAGAAGTAAGAATGCCAACTTTTGAGCATACAGAGCTTTTTTTAAGAGGTGTTGGTGATACAACTGATATAGTTAATAAAGAAATGTACACATTTTTAGATAAAGGCGAAAGAAGCATAACTCTTCGTCCAGAAGGAACAGCTCAAGTGGTGAGAAGTGCTATTCAAAATGGATTTTTAAATGATGGACTTCCTTTTAAAGGCTATTACATGCAAAGCTTTTTTAGATATGAAAAACCACAAGCTGGAAGATTAAGAGAATTCCACCAATTAGGAATAGAATTATTCGGCTCACCAGATTATACAGCAGATGCTGAAGTTATCTTAACTGGACACAAAATAATGGATGATTTAGGAATTAAAGATATAAATTTATACATTAATTCCATTGGATGTAAAGAATGCAGACCAAAATATCATGCAAAATTAAAAGAATATTTTGAAGAAAGAAAAGAAAATTTATGTAAAGACTGCCTTGAAAGATTAGAAAAAAATCCTTTAAGACTACTAGACTGTAAAGAAGAGAAATGCAAAGCTATAAATAAAGATGCACCTATAACAATAGAGAATTTATGTGATGAGTGTAATGATCACTTTGATGGCTTAAAATCAGTTTTAGAAGCAACAGGACTAAATTATAAAATTAATCCGAGAATTGTAAGAGGCCTTGATTACTATACAAAAACAGTTTTTGAATTTATATATGATGGAATAGGCTCACAAGGAACTGTTTTAGGTGGCGGAAGATATGATGGTCTTTTTGAAGAAATGGGCGGAAATTCTGTTCCAAGCGTTGGCTTTGGAATGGGGCTTGAAAGATTACTAATGACTC
This sequence comes from uncultured Oscillospiraceae bacterium, assembly GCA_964369205.1. Taxonomy (GTDB): domain Bacteria; phylum Bacillota; class Clostridia; order Oscillospirales; family Ruminococcaceae; genus RGIG3102. The sequence continues at coordinate 23,772 of CAYJEK010000015.1, forward strand.
TTGAAGCGGAAAAAATAAGCCTTGGAGAAGATAAAGTTCCAGAAATTTTCTTTGCTAATACAGGCGCTGATACTAAAATTAAAAGCTTTGCTATAGCGCAAAAAGCAAGAAATGAAGGCATAAGTGCAGTAAGCGATTTAATGAATAGAAGCCTTAAAGCTCAAATGAAGTATGCTGATAAAATAAATGCTTTATACACTGTTGTTTTAGGTGAAACTGAAATAGAAACACAAAAAGCAATAGCAAAAAATATGAAAACAAGGGAAGAAATTTCTATAGATTTATCAAAAGAGATAAAACCTCAACTAGGCTTATAAACCAAAAAGGAAGGAATAATTATAATTATGGAAAGTATGGGCAATATGAAAAGAAGCCATTACTCAATTAGAGTAACAAAAGAGATGGCAGGAAGCGAAGTAACTGTAGCGGGTTATATAGCAAAAAATAGAGACCTTGGAGCTATGGTGTTTTGCGATTTAAGAGATGCAAAAGGAATTATTCAATTAAGCTTTGATGATACAGCCGATAAATCACTTTTAGAAAAAGCAAAAACATTAAGAAGTGAATATGTTGTTATTGCAAAAGGTGTAGTATCTTTAAGAGAAAAAGCAAACTTTAATATTCCAACAGGAGAAATTGAAATTAAAGTAAGTGAATTTAAAATTCTATCAAAAGCACAAACAACTCCTTTTGAGATAAAAGATGATGTTAATGTAAATGAGGAGTTAAGATTAAAATATAGATATCTAGATTTAAGAAGAAATAAAGTGAATAATGCTATAGTTCTTCGTCATAAAATAACCAAAATAGCAAGAGACTATTTTGATAATAATGATTTTATCGAAGTGGAAACTCCAATTTTAGTAAAATCAACTCCGGAAGGCGCAAGAGACTATGTTGTTCCATCAAGAGTTCAGCCAGGTAAATTCTTTGCACTTCCTCAAAGTCCTCAGCTTTATAAGCAAATATTAATGCTTTCAGGTTTTGATAGATATATGCAAATTGCAAAATGTTTTAGAGATGAAGACTTAAGAGCAGACAGACAGCCAGAATTCACTCAAATAGATTTAGAGATGGCATATGTTGATGAAACTGATATTCAAACAATGAATGAAGGATTCATAAAAAAAGTGTTTAAAGATGTTTTAGATGCTGATATTCCTACTCCGTTTCCAAGATTAACTTATAAAGATGCTATGGAAAACTACGGTAGTGATAAGCCAGACACTAGATTTGAGATGAAACTTTGCAATATTACACAGGAAATTAAAGACACAGAATTTGTTGTATTTAAAAATGCGATAACTTCTGGTGGTAGTGTAAGAGCTATTGTGGCAAAAGGGCTTAGCGATAAACTAACAAGAAAAGAAATTGATAAACTAACAGAAGTTGCAAAAACATACGGCGCAAAAGGTGTGGCTTATACAAGAATAACAGCTGAAAATGAAACTTCAAGTTTTGAAAAGTTTTTAACTGAAACTGAAATCAAAGCTGTAAGAGAGAAAACAAACTGCCAAATGGGCGACGTTTTATTAATTGTTGCAAGTGAAGAGGATTCAGTAGTATTCGCATCTTTAAATGCACTTCGTCTTCATATTGGTAAGAAATTTGAATTATATAATAAAAATCAATATAATTTCTTATGGGTAACAGATTTCCCATTGTTTGAATTTGATAAAGAAAATGATAGATATGTATCTGTTCACCATCCATTTACAATGCCAAAAGATGAAGATTTAGATAAAGTAGAATCTAATCCAGGTGATTGCCGTGCAAAAGCTTATGATATGGTTTTAAATGGGGTTGAGCTTGGCGGTGGTTCTATTAGAATTTCAAATCCTGATTTACAAAGTAAGATGTTTGAAATTTTAGGATTTAGTGAAGAAAGAATGCAAGCAAATTTCGGATTTTTAATTGAAGCTTATAAATATGGAGCACCTCCACACGGTGGAATGGCTTATGGCCTTGATAGACTTTGTATGCTTATGGGGGATCATGAGTCTATACGTGATGTTATGGCATTCCCTAAAGTTCAAAATTCAGGCGAAGTTATGACAAGTTCACCTGATATAGTGGAAAAGAAACAATTAGATGAATTATTTATTGATTTAATTGAAAAAGAGTAGTATAATATTATTATATAAAATTTAAAATAGAATTATTTATGGGGGAATATTATGATTTACAATTTATTATGTGATTTATGTAATACAACATCTACAGTTAATCACGATAACTGGCTAGGCTATGTAGGTTTTGGTATAGTTGTTATTATGTTAATTCAAGATAATTATAGAAAAGCTAAAGCTAAAAAAAATGCTGAAAAATAAAAAAAGAGGACTTTACTTTTAGTAAAGTCCTCTGGTTTTTGTATTTGAATTAAAAAAAATATATGATATAATATAAATATAAAATATTATAGATAATAAATTAAGGGGGCGCAAAATATGAATGAAAAGGAAAAAATGGATTTTATTCTAAACGTTGACTCTGATTTTAAGAAGCTTACAAAGGATGAAGTAAGATTTATAAATGAAAATTCAGTGTATAAAAAATATGATGCAAGACAAAATATACACAGCGCAGATATAAATTGCTTAGGTGTAATTTTTTTAGTATCAGGCAGATTACGTGTTTATATAATGTCTGATGAGGGAAAAGAGGTAACTCTTTATAGAATCGAAGCGGGCGAGGTTTGTATTTTAACGGCTTCATGTATCTTGCCAGAAATTACATTTGATGTTTATGTTGATGCAGATGAGGATTCCGAAACAATAATTTTAAACACTGGTGCAGTGGCAAAATTAATAGATGAAAATATTAATATGGAAAACTTTACAAATAAAATTAAAGCGCAAAGATTATCTGATGTTATGTGGACAATGCAGCAAATTTTATTTTATAGCTTTGATAAACGTCTTGCAATATTTTTATATGAGGAATATATAAAAAATGGTGAAGCGATTCATTATTCTCATATGGAAATAGCAAAATATCTAGGCAGTGCAAGAGAGGTTGTTTCAAGAATGCTTAAATATTTTGAAAATGAAGGAATTTTAAAAGTTTCAAGAAAAGAAATTGAAATTATTGATAAAAAGAAACTTTTAGAAAGAGTTCAAGGATAAAAAGTTAAGTGATTTAATCACTACATTTATTTATATGTTGTGATATAATAAAGACAAATAAAAAAATAGGAGGCTCAAATTATGAGTATGCAAATAACAAAAGAAAATTTCGAAGCAGAAGTATTAAATAGTGATGTTCCGGTTTTAATCGATTTCTGGGCACCTTGGTGTGGACCTTGTAAAATGGTTGGACCAATAGTTGAAGAATTATCAGCAGATTATGCTGGCAAAGTTAAAGTTGGTAAAATCAATGTTGATGATGAACAAGAACTAGCTGTAAAATATGGTGTTTTAAGCATTCCAACATTAGTTATGTTTAATAAAGGCGAAGAAGCTGAAAGAACAGTTGGATTTAAGCCAAAAGCAGCTCTTGCTGAAATGCTAAATAAATATTAATTCTTTAAAATAAAGCTTACATATTATGTGAGCTTTATTTTTTTATATAAAAATAAATATAGATGTTTACAATTAATAAAATAGATGTTAAACTAAATAGATAAGACTGAATTTATAAAATAATAAGGAGAAAAAAAGATGGATTTTTTAAAACATAAGCAAGATTTTTTTAATAGACTAGGAGAAACAGCTTATATGGTTTTAGCAACAAGCCTTGATGATAAGCCATTAGCTAGTACAATGACTTGTATAATGTTTGATGGAGCAATTTGGATGCAAACAGATAAGAAATTTCCAAAATATGAGCAGATGCTAAAAAATAATAAGGTGGCTCTTTGTATTAATGCCACTAATATTTTAGGAACTGCAAAATTTTGCGGACACCCTCTTGATGAAAAAAATGAAAAGTTTATAGAGCTTTTAAAAAAACACCACCCAAACTCTTTTAAAATGTATACAGGGGTAGACACACAGGTGCTTATAAAAGTAACACCTACCTATGTTACCGATTGGCTATATGAAAAAGGAAGTAATGAAATTATAAATCTTGATTTAATAAAAGAAAAAGTGGAAATACAATACTATAAAAATAATGCATAAAGAGAGAAAATAATGAAAAATAAATTAAAAAGAATATTACTAATATCAATATTAACTACATTAGGTATGGTTTTTACAGGCTGTTCAGAGGAAGTCCCTGTATTAGAAAAAACTACTATAGATAAAAATTTAGTGTTCACTGATGGAATATTTTATGATACATCCAAAACTATAGATGATGAATACTATATGATAATAAATCAAGAAAATCCTCATATTGATTACGGAATACCTTTTCTTTCCAAAATTGATTCAAGTGGAAATATAACTCCAGTTTGTAATTTAGAAAACTGCAGTCATGATTCAATGAGCTGTAATGCAAATAGCAATGTTATAAGTGGCAGAGTTTTAAATTATGAGGGAGTAAATTATTTCATAGGTGAAAAAAATGAGAATGGCTATCGAACAGGTGTTTTAATTGAAACATTTGAAGATAATAATTTTAAAGATGCAACTAATATATATTCAAGAAGTAGCCATTTATTAGCTTCTTTAGATGTAGTAGTACATAATAATTGGATGATTTATTCCTCAAGCGATTATTCAAAAGGATACACTAAAAATATAACAGGTGTAAATCTAGAAACAAAAGAAACAGAAATTTTTGTGGAAACTGATGATGATTCAAGAGTAATAGGCTGTTTTAGTGTTGTGCAGGATAATTTAATTTATTCTGTATCAGAAAGGCATGAAGAAAGCTGGTATACTAGCAATCCTAAGTGGGAACTTAGTGTTAAGAGCTTGGATTTAAATACTGGTAGAGAAGCTACGATTACAAGATTTGTAACTGAAGAAATTGAATCAGCACATATACAAGATGAGTTTTTATATACTGTAGAAGAGGATATGTATATTTATAAAACAAACCTTTACACACTACAAAGAGAGTTAATTCTTGATTTAGCATCGGTTAATAAAACATTTGATATGAGCTATGGACATTCATTTCATATAGACGATTCTCATATGTATTATTATATAGATGGTGAAAATACAAGGTATACCTTAAATTTAAATAACTTAGAGTCAAAAGAGCAAACTTTTGATGTAATGGGCCGTAGCGGTGATTTTGAAAGATATATGAATGTTATAGGCTCGTTTGATGATGGGAATTACTTAGTGGTAGGCGATTATTCTACAGGCGATTCATTAAGTAGGCATTTTTATATAGTTAAAAAAGAAGATTACTGGAATAATAAAGAAAATTTTCAGCATATAGGCTTATTAAATCAAGCAGCCTATTTTGAGGCATATTTTACACCAGGGTATTAATATAATAATAAATGATATAATTATATAAAGGATATAAAAAATGGAGAAATCAATTAATGAAAAATAAAAGAAAAAATAAACTAATATCAATATTTTTATCGATAATAATATTATCTGCAACTGCTTTTTTAACAGTTTTGTTATTTTCTTCAAAAGAAAAATTTCAAATACTTGATACAGAAACAGAAACCGTGAATATTATATCAGCTGAATATGATATATTTAATGCAGCTGAAAGTATAAACAAAGAGAATATAGAGCCAGTTTTAGAAGAATTATTCTTTAATTTAAAATCAGTAGAAGTTAATACCTTGATTATTCCAGCTTTTAATGAAAAAAATTCAGTTTTTGATATGGAGGGCTACACAAATTCATTAAAAGATACTGATTTATTAAATGAAGTAGTGAATCTTGGGATGGATAATAATATTCAAATATTATTATCAATAGATAATAATGTTTTTGGAATGAATGACTTAATTAATATTTTAGATACAGTGGTAAAAAAGGAAAATGTTGCAGGAGTTGTTTTAGATAATTCAGTTTTAAGTAATGATGAAATATTAGAAATAAATAAAGTTTTAGAAAATGGTGATCATTTTTTAGCTATTAAAAGTAGTGATAATGGCTATATGAATACAATTATTACAAATACAGCAGTTGATTATTTTATATATCCATCAGCCACAAATGAAGAATTTATCCTTTTAAGTGAGGGTAATAATGATACTAGCAAAGTTTTAATGCATTATAGCGGTAGTGATTTTGAAAGAAATAATTTAATGCTAAAAGGCGAATATAATCTAGATGGAGTAGTTTTTACTTCATTTTCAAATGATTATAAAGTGCTAAACACAAATACTGCATATATCAATAATGAAAACGAAAATTTCCCGATTTTTGAATTTGATGTTTCAAACGAGTTTAAAGTTACAAATCCACTGAAAAATGAAACAACATATTATAGTGGAATATTTATAACTGGAGTTGGCGAGGATAATGGAGAAATTATTGTTAATGGAGAAAGTTACACAGCGCAAAGTGATGGAACTTTTGGGATATATTATAATTTAGTAGTAGGTGCAAATAATTTAGAAATATCGCAAAATGGAAATACACATACAGTAACGGTAACAAGGAAAACTTATTCCTCTTCTGGAAGCTGGGAAATGCAATTTGATGATACGAAAAAAGCAGAATCTGGACAAGTTGTAGTGGCAACAAGGGCACTAACTAGCATACTAAATAATCCTGATGATGATGGGGATATATTAGCAGGTGTTCCAGCGGGCACAGAAATGATAGTTAAAAATACTGTTGAAACTGTTAGAAGTGGTGAAAAAACCTATGCTTATGAATTAAATGGTGGAGGCTATGTTTTAGCAAAATATACAGAATTTAAAGATGAATACACACCGAGCACTCTTCAAGGTGCAAAAATGGAGGTTGTTAGTGAGGGTGATAATGCAGGAGATATTATATTAACATATAACTCCACAGGAAAGCCCGCAGTTATATCTTTTTTTGAAGAAGATAGCTTAACATTTGCATTTTTAGACACAACTATAACTGATGAAACAGACTTAACAAGTGATATGTTTACTAGTATTGAATATGCAGTGAGCGATGGAACTAATGCAACGATAACTCTTAAAGAAACTAATGATATGATATGGGGCTATCATGTTACACAAACGGATACAACCACAACTATTTATCTAAAAAAGCCACCACAAAAAGCTAGCGGTTCACAGCCTTTACTTGGAACAAGTATTATGTTAGACGCAGGGCATGGGGCTCAAGATTCAGGTACTGTTGGAGTGGCAGGGGGACTCGGTCCTACAGAAAAAGATTTAAATCTTGCTGTAGCACTTGCTACAAAGGCTATGCTTGAGGAATACGGGGCAACGGTTCATTTAATGAGAAGCGATGATACATTTTTCGAACTTGAAGAGAGAAGAGTGATAACAAATGATATAAAACCAGATTTATTTATATCTCTTCATCATAATAGTATGGCATATTCATATAATTCAAATAATGCTTATGGAGCTGAAATTTACTACTTTACAAAACAAAGTGAGAACTTTGCGAATGCAGTTGTAGATAATGTGTCTTTATATACTGATAGAAATAATAGAGGTAGTGAGCAAGGGTATTATTATGTAACTAGGGTGGATATAGCACCAGCTGTTTTAATGGAGTATTCTTTCTTAATGAACCCACAGGAATATTCACTAACTTATTCTAATGATGCAATATATGATGCAGCATACGGCACAGTGATGGCAATTTTAGAAACAATACCAGAATAAAATAAAAAACTAGAGCAATATTGCTCTAGTTTTTTATTTTATCTCTTTTTTAATTTATACTCAATTAATACATATGTGTTAAAAAATAATATTATGAAATACGGACATAAAATTAAAAAAGCAAATAGAATATGTACAGCTAAATCACTTTTATTTATAGTAAAATGAGAGAATATAGGGATTAAAAAAGCAAAATTTAAAATTAAAAGGAGAATACCAGAGATTATACACATTTTACTATATTCCTTTTGAGCAAATTCCCAGTGTAGTTTTGATTTTCTAGCATTTTTGGAATTAAAATGAGGTGTTTTAATATATAAATCATCAATACTTGTGTTAAAGTCTAATGGGTTTATAAAAGCTATAATTCCTGCAGCAATAGGTATAAAACACATACCGATTATAAAATAGTGTAAAGCATTCATAGTAAAATTTATTCCTTTATTTAAATGATATAAATATTATAACATTTTAGATTTATAAAATCCATAAATAGTAGCGAGAGTTAGCAAAATGATATTAATTAATATCATTATAAAGGATAGATTTTTAAGAGAAGTGATAACTATAAATAATTCAATAATACAAAAAATAAATATTAAAGTATAATAAAAAAAGTTGTTTATATAAAATTTTGATTTCCTCCATTCAGTTTTAAAAACAAAAGGAAATTTTATAGACGAAATTAAAACTAAAACAGTGCTAACACTAGATAAAACCATAGTAAAGCTTGCAATTTCGCTAATAGATAAATTAAATAATATTGGAATACAGCCAATGAAAAACACTATTATTATAGATATAAAGTAAGCTTTATATTTATTTTGTTTTGCTAGAATTTTAGGAAGCCAGCCATCTTTTACTCCTGCAACAACAGGCAGAATAGAATCTAAAATACCTGCATTCATAGTTGTTATAAGGGCGCATATAGGCCCAAAAATTAAAAATAAAATATAAATTATATTTGGGAAAATATGTTTTGCGGTGATAGTGAGTGTGTTGTTGGCTGTTATCTCTAGCGGTAAAACTGCACCAGCGGAAAATCCCACTAGTATATATATTATAGAGGTTATGATGGATATATATATCATACTTTTTGGGATATTGGTAGTTGGATTTTTAGATAACTTAGAGTAATTAGAAATAGAAGAAACACCATCGCAAGAATAGCTAAGTAAAACAACAGCTATAAAAAATCCTTCTTTTTTATTTAAAAACATATTAGGTGAGGTAAAATCAAGATAACCATCTTGAATATTTAAAATACAAACAAAAGAAAATACTAATAAAGAAAAAATAAGTAAAGGAGTTATTGTTGATTGAATTTTACTCATCATATTAACTCCAAGTAGGTTCATAAAAACAAAAAAAGCCCATATAAACAGTGCTATGTATTTCGAAAATGAAAAAGGGAATATATCAAAAATATACTGTGATAAAGAGAGAACGGCTGTTCCTCTAGCTGCCCAAGAAAGAAGAGATGCTATAGTTATAAATCCGCCATACTTTTCTCCTGCACATCTAGTGATCATTGCATATCTTCCGCCTTCAAGGCTAACGGAAGAAAAAAAGAAAAGATATGGAAGAATTCTAAAAAAAGATAAAATACAAGCCGCTAAAAAAGCAAGCCATATGGAATAACCTGTAACGGCAAGAGCAGAGCCCACTATGCTAACGACTCCAGCGCCCACTACATGACCAGTTCCTATAAAAATAAGTTCAGTTAAATTTAATTTTTTATGCATATTTATTATATCCTTTCAAAACAAGTGTTATTAATAGAATATATAAAAGATGTTTTTAATATGCATAAAACATTGTAAAATGAGTTAATGATATAGTATAATGAATTTATATATATAAACAACAGATTAGAGAAAGGTATGGTCATAAAAATGAAAATCGGTATTATTGGAGCAATGCAAGAAGAAATTAATAGCCTTCTTAAAGTTTTAGAAGATGTTAAAAGCAGTGAAATTTCAGGTCTTACAATTTATGAGGGGAAACTATTTAATAAAGATGTATGCGTTGTAAAATCAGGAATAGGAAAGGTTTTTGCAGGGGTTACAGCACAGATACTTATAAATAATTTTAAAGTTACTCATTTAATAAACACAGGGCTTGCAGGGGGCATTAAAAAAGGAATGAAAGTGGGGGATATAGTTATCTCTACATACACAGAATTTTTTGATGTAACTCCATCAGTTTTAAAACAAAATTTTCCAAGCGAAGGTGTTTACTATGCTGATGAAAAATTAGTGCAAATTGCAAAACTAGCCTCACAGAATTTAAAATTAGACGATAGAACACATATAGGACATATAACAACAGGGGATAGGTTTATAACAGATTCAAAAGAAAAGCAAGAATTAGTATCAAGAACAACAGCATACTGCAACGATATGGAAGGCGGTGCTATAGCACAAATAGCCTATATGAATAATGCAAAATTCTTAGTTGTGAGAATTATTTCAGATTTAGCAGATGAAGATGCCACAGAAGTATATTTTGATTTTAAAGAAAATGCACCTAAATTATGCAATGATATTATTATTGAAATGGTGAAGAATATATAGATGAGGTTATAGATATGAAAAAATACGATTATAAATTTATTAAGGTTGATAGAGAAACTGAAAAAGGCAAAACTTTTAGTACCTGTCAAGAAATTATCCTAGAAGAAGCGAAAAAGGGATGGAGATTAATTCAAATAGTAACAGAATTTAATGAAAAATTAGGTATTTCAAATGCTTCTGGGTATCAAATAATTCTTGAAAGAGAAAAGATGATTATAAAAAATAGTAAAAAAATATAAAATAATAAACTAAAAATCGATAAGGCTACAACAAGCCTTATCGATTTTTGAATTTTAAATAATTATTAATTTTTAGTATAAGCCACAAGTCCGCCTACCATTGTTAGATTAACATTTGTATCTCTTAGAGTTGCAGTTGAAGTATTAAAAATATCTCTATCTAAAATAGCTAAATCTGCAAAGTAGCCAGGAATTAGTTTTCCTTTTTTATTTTCCTCAAAGCTTACATAAGCGCTAGCTTCTGTATATAAAGAAATAGCTGTATCAAGGCTCACTGCTTGCTCTATATAATAGCCTTCTGCAGGGTTTCCAGTTAAGTCTTTTCTTTCAACTGCGCAGTATAGATTATCCATTGTTTTTAAATCTTCAACAGGGGCATCTGTGCCGTAAGCAAGTTTTACTCCCATTCTATGCATATCGCCAAAAGCATAAGATGTGCTTGCAAGCTCTTCTCCAACTCTATCTGAAACAATATGCATATCGTAGTGGATAAATATTGGCTGAACATAAGCTAAAACATCATTATCTACAAATCTTTGTAGTAGTGGTCTGTCTGTTATTTGGCAGTGAACAATGCCGTGTCTTAATGGGTTTTGGCCATTTTCGATAACTGTATCATAGGCATCTAAAACCATTTCTATAGCTTTATCACCAATAGCATGCATTGCCACTTGGCAGTTATTTTTAGCAGCTATTTGAACTAAATCGTTTGTTTGCTCTTGAGTAAGGCAAGCAATACCAGTTGTTGATGAATCGTCTGCATAAGGATTTCTCATTAAAGCAGTTCTTGCTCCAAGTGAGCCATCGATAAACATTTTTAATGGACCAATTCTATTATAATCTGTACCATTTCCTGTTTTAAATCCAGCATCTAAAAATTCTTGGAATTCTTCTGGAGTAGAGAATGTGCACTGATGATAAACACGTGGTCTTGCAAGGCTGTTTTTGTAAACGTTTTCATAAGCTGAATGCATTTCTTTAAAGTTACCAGTTTTCATATCATTTGTTTGGAATGAAGTGATACCTTGAGATAGGGCATAATCCATAGCAACATTTAAAGTTTTTGACATATCTTCAATAGTTGGAGTAGGGATAAATGATGAAATTAAATTAATAGCACTTTCAGTGAAAACACCGTTTGGAGTACCGTCTTCATCATAGTAAAACTCTGCACCTTCGATTTGAGGGGTATCTTTTGTAACACCGCAGATTTCTAAAGCTTTAGTGTTGCAAGAAGCAAGGTGACCACAAGCACGAGTGTATAAAATAGGGTGTTCTGTAGAAATTCTATCTAAATCGTGTCTTGTTAAAACTCTGCCTTCTTCAAAATAATCTTGATTCCAGCCACGGCCGATAATAAAATCACCAGTAGGAATTTTATTTGTATTTAAAAAGTCGATTCCTTTTTGAACTGAATCTTCTATAGAAGTTGATCCGTATAATTGAACTGATTGAAGTGACACACCAAGGCCATATAAATGATTGTGTGAATCATTAAAACCTGGAACAACTGCATTCCCATTAGCATCTATTTTTTGTGCATCACTTGAAGCTAAAGCTAAGATTTCTTCGTTTGAGCCAGTTTTTACAACTAATCCATTTTCGATTAGAAGAGCCTGAGCATAATTACCACTTTCAAGATAAATATTTCCATTAAAAACTATTGTTTGCATAGTTAAATCTCCTTTTTTAAATTTATATTATTGATTATTTGTTCTTCTTTTTTTTGTAACTAAGTATATTACAAAGCAGATAGCTGGAACAACAAGGCCTATTAAAGATGTTTGTGGATCTTCGATTAAAGTGTTTATTGTTAAAGCTGCTGTAACTAAAACAGCTAGGTAAACGATAATTGTTGGTGCTTTGTATGGTCTTTGCATATCAGGATATTTTTTTCTTAATATGATAACAGAGTAAAAAGCAAGTGTGTTAAATAGCATACCAGAGAAAACAACTAGAGCTGTTAATTGACCTAAATCTCTTGTGAAAATTAGCGCTATAGTAATCACCATATGAAGAAGTATTGCATTATGAGGTGTTTTGTGTTTTTCATGAACTTGTGCAAACATTTTTGGTAGCATTCCATCTCTTGCTATAGCTAAAGCTGAACGAGGGAAAACCATAACACAGCCGTTTAATGAGCCAAATATTGCTAAAAACATACAAACTGTTACAAGTGTTCCACCAATATTACCAAAAAGAATGTTTGATGCTTCTGTACCAAGATAGTATTCGCCATTTTCAATTAAAGCTGTGATAGTTTCATAAGGGATAACTCTATATAAAGAGTAGTTAAATAAAACATATAAAGCTGTTACAATTAAAATTGAAACGATAATTGCTAAAGGGATATTTTTTTTAGGATTTTTAATTTCTTCACTGATAACATTTAAGTTAGTCCAGCCCTCATAAGCCCATAAAGTAGCCACGATACCAAATCCAACCATACCTAAAATAGATATAAATGAAAGATCTTCAGTAGCAGGAGTTGTAAGAGTTAAAGGAACTGATTCACCACCCATAAAAATACCTGCAAAAAGGATAATTCCAATAGGGATTAATTTTCCAACAGTGAAAATATTTTGAACTA